>CAZGSK010000010.1:0-23304 GCA_964528435.1 uncultured Sulfurimonas sp.
TCAATAAAGTCACCAAAACGACCATCATCTTCACTTCCAATAGGTGCTTCAAGACTGATAGGCTCTTTTGTGATTTTGATAACATTTTTCACTTTTTCAACTGAAAGACCGACTTCTGTTGCAATTGTATCAACATCCGGCTCTTTTCCATGCTCTTGGAGGTGTTTACGCATAATTTTATTGATACGGTTAATAGTCTCGATCATATGGATAGGAATACGAATTGTTCTTGCTTGGTCAGCAATAGCACGGCTAATTGCCTGACGAATCCACCATGTAGCATATGTTGAAAATTTATACCCTTTTTGGTATTCAAACTTGTCAACAGCTTTCATAAGACCGATATTTCCTTCTTGAATAAGGTCAAGGAATGGAAGTCCACGGTTCGTGTAACGCTTAGCAATAGAGACAACAAGACGCAAGTTTGATTTTGCCATTTTTGTTTTAGAGATTTCAGAGATATTTTTACCACGTTTGATCTGTTCTAAAATATCAGCAAGTTTTTCTGGTTCCATATCAAAAGAGTTTTTACTTGCCTCTTTTGTCTGAACAAGTTTTTTGATCTCCATATATGTAGAGACCATTGTAGCTTCAGGAACCATATTGGAGATATCTTCTTTTGTCAGGTCTTGAATCTTCTCAACTAAAATTTTATGATTTGCTTTGAGTGTTGCATTGAAGAGTGGAAGTTTGTACTCAAGACGTTTAAGCTCTTTGTCATACCCCTCATCAGATTTTAGTGCAGTCTCCATAGCTTTTACAAGTTCATTAATAAGCTTAGAAGTTGGTCCTAAATCAAGAAGTTTCTCTTTTAAAACAGCTTTTTTATAGGTAACTGCTAAGTAATAATGTACTATCTCTTCTGTAAGTTCATCGCTATCAAGATTTTGAGGTGCTTTTTCAAGTGCTTTCATCCAATCTTTTTTGGCTTTTTCAAGTGCTTTAAAGCTGGTAGTAACTTTTTCTACTCTGCTTTTATCTTTTGTAGAGACTGCTTTTTCTTCACTGCTGTCACTGTCATCATCATCGTCATCTTTTTCATCTTCAAAAGATTTAAAAAGCTCTTTTACTCGTCTTTCACGATTGATTAATGGTTCTTTATAGTCTAAAATAAAATCAATAAGATAGGGAACAGAACAGATAGCATCAATAATGATACTTTCACCAGATTCTATTTTTTTAGAAATTTCAATCTCTTCTTCTTTTGTCAGTAGTGGAATTTGTCCCATCTCACGCAGGTACATACGAACAGGAGAGTCGGAACGAGACCACTCTAGCAGTTCATGCTCTTTTAAGATGTCAAATTTGTCTGTTTCATTATCTTCAAGCATTTTTCTTTGTGCACTGCGACGTGCTTCTGCTTCTTGATCATTGAGTTTTTTTGCATGTTCACTTGCGGTATAGATACATTTATTGTATTTATTTGCAAGTTTTAAAATATTTTTTGCTTGTGCGGCTGTAGGTTGCTTTTCAAAAAGGTCAATGATTGATTCATACGTCATACAATCTTTTGACTTATGTTCCTGAAAAAAGGTCTCCAGGGCTTTGTTGAGTTCTTTTGCTGTCATATCGGAGGTTGCTCCATTGCTTTTAAGGTTTTTAAAAGGTGGATTATACCGAAATATTCTTAAAAAGCTCTTGTTTTTCTTTTAAGAGCGATTTTTTTATTGTTGGAACACCCTTTGCTTTAAACCTTGAAAATAATGCAAAAACAGAGGTGATATATGCAAACAGGCTATTATAGTTCTGCTGCAGGAATGGTGACACAGTTTAACAGACTTGACACTATTGCTAATAATCTGGCAAATGTAAATACAAATGGCTATAAAGAAGACAATCTCATTGTTGGTGATTTTATGCGTCTCTACCAACAAAAAAGAGATGAACTGCCAAATGAAGACAATACAAAAGAGGCTGCAAAGTTCCTAAATAGAACAATGACAAAAGCGCCACAGGTTGTAGATGGATATACAAACTTTTCAGTAGGAAATTTGCAAAAAACATCAAATCCTCTTGATGTAGCACTCTCGCGTGAGAATCTCTTTTTTGCTGTAAAAACTCCAGAAGGTGTTCGCTTAACAAGAGATGGCTCTTTTTCTTTAAATGATGAGGGGAAACTTGTAACAAAACAGGGCTATGAAGTTCTTGGAGATGATTATTTTAAAAGTAAGGACGGAATTAGCTTCTCTACGGTTGACAGCGTAATAAATATTGATAAAAATGGTCAGATATATACAAATGTACCGGGTTCTGTAACACTTACAGAGAATAAAAAACTCTTTATTGCCAGTGTAGATAATTTGCGCTATTTGAAAAAAGAGGGTGATAACCTTTATAAACTTGAAGATATGAAGCGTTTGGAAATTAACAAGGAGAGCGGAGCGGTAAATCAAGGCTTTTTGGAAAAGAGCAATGTCAATGCCGTAAAAATGATGACACAGCTCATAGAGACGAACAGACTCGTTGGAATGTATCAAAAAGCAATGGATACACAGATGAACGATATGAATAGAGATGCAATTGAAAAAATTGCAAAAAAAGCATAGAGTAAGGGAGAAATAAGACCATGATGCAATCACTATATACTGCTTCGACAGGAATGCTTGGAATGCAGACGCAAATTGACACAACAGCCAATAATATTGCCAATGTTAATACTATAGGTTTTAAAAAGGGGCGTGCAGAGTTTGCAGATTTGATGTACCATGTAATGGAGTATGCCGGGACTTCAACAAGTGATACGACAAAGTCTCCGACAGGTATTGAAGTAGGGCTTGGTGTACGCCCGACTGCTATCAATAAAGTCTTCTCTGAAGGAAGTTTAAAACAGACAGACAATCAGCTAGATATTGCCATTACGGGGCGTGGTTTTTTCAAACTTGAACTTCCAGATGGAACAGAAGTTTATACAAAAAATGGTGCTTTTAAATTGGATCAAGACGGGGCTATCGTTAATAGTGATGGGTATTATCTTATTCCTCAAATCGTTGTTCCGCCTGATGCTACAAGCATAAGTATCGGTACAGATGGAACTGTTACTGTCGTGCAACCAGGTCAAACACAGGCAACACAAATCGGTCAAATTCAGACAACAAATTTTATCAATCCTGCAGGACTTCACTCTATGGGAGACAACTTGTATTTAGAAACTGATGCGTCAGGACAGCCTGTTGAGGGTATTCCTGGTGTTGATGGGCTAGGAACACTTCGTCAAGGTTTTGTTGAACTCTCAAATGTTGAGCTTGTTGTAGAACTTACAGACCTTATTACCGGACAGCGTGCATATGATGCTAACTCAAAAATCATTACAACAAGTGATGAAATGCTTCAAACAACAAATAATCTTAAACGATAAAATTACCATAAACAGCATTGATACTTTTTAATATCAATGCTCCTTTTTAAGATAATTTCTCTCTTTAATTAACTTCAAACGACATTTTGGATATAATCGCAAAATTATTTAGTAAAACATTAGGATTTTAGATGCAAAAAGCAAATATAAATGGAAAAGTTTGGAAGTTCGGTAAAGATATTGATACAGATTTGATTATTGCCGCAAGATACCTTAATACATCGGTGCCAGAAGAACTTGCAAAGCATGTTATGGAAGATGCTGATCCAGAGTTTGTAAACAAAATGACAGCAGGTGATGTTATTGTAGCTGATGAGAACTTTGGATGCGGTAGTTCTCGTGAACACGCACCAATAGCCCTTAAAGCTGCCGGTGTTGCTGCTATTATTGCACCTACATTTGCAAGAATATTTTATAGAAATGCATTTAATATGGGATTACCTATATTTGAGTTAAAAGAAGCAAATGAGATTAAAGAGGGCGATGAAGTGAGTGTTGATATGAATGCAGGTACAATTACAAATAAAAGTACAAATAAAACATATAATTTTACGCCGATACCTGCATTTATGCAAGAATTGATAGATGCAGGCGGTTTAATGAACTTTGCAAAAAATGAAGTAGAAGGTAAAAAATAGATGAAGATATACAAAATAGCTCTAATCAAGGGTGATGGAATAGGTCCTGAAATTATAGATGAGGCAGTAAAAGTACTTGATGCAGTTGCTTCATACTGTGGTTTTGGTTTTCAATACAATGAATTGTTAATGGGTGGATGTGCTTATGATATTACAGGTGATCCTCTTCCTCAAGAGACAATATCGGGTTCATTAAGCTCTGATGCTGTACTTTTTGGTGCAATCGGTGGAGAAAAATGGGATAATTTACCTCGTGAAAAACGTCCAGAGAGTGGACTGCTTCGTTTTAGAAAAGAGCTTGGTGTTTATGCAAATCTACGTCCTGCTGTTGTATATGATGAGCTTACAAATGCATCATCACTCAAACCTGAGATTGTCAAAGGTGTAGATTTAATGGTAGTTCGTGAGCTTATCGGCGGTATCTATTTTGGTGAACCAAAAGGACGAGATGAGAAGAAGGGCTGGAATACTATGGTATATAGCCGTGATGAAATTGTGCGTATCGCACATCAAGCATTTAAAATAGCAATGACACGGAATAAACGTGTATGTTCAATTGACAAAGCAAATGTACTTGATGTTTCTCAACTATGGCGCGAGACTGTTGAAGAAGTTGCAACAGAGTATCCTGAAGTAGAACTTTCTCATATGTATGTTGATAATGCCGCAATGCAGCTTATTCGTGATCCAAAACAGTTTGATGTTATGCTTACCGGAAATATTTTTGGAGATATCTTAAGTGATGAAGCTTCTATGCTTTCTGGTTCAATCGGTCTTTTACCATCTGCTTCAGTTGGAGCAAAAATCGGTGTATATGAACCTATTCATGGTTCAGCTCCTGATATTGCAGGTCAAGGTATTGCAAATCCGATCGCTACAATCTCATCAGCTTCAATGATGTTACGATATGCACTTGGTGAAAATACAGCAGCAGATAAAATTGATGCAGCAATTAAACGTGCACTCAGTGAAGGTTATAGAACGCAAGATTTGGCTCAGTTTGATGCAAAAGAGATCTGTTCAACAAGTGAAATGGGTTCAATCATAGCAAATTATATAGAGAAGTAAAAGGCTTTTTTAATGCAGACACTTACTTTGGCAAATATCTATGAACTGCAAGGTTTAAAAGAAGAGGCTTTAGAGATTTATAAGGAGATTTTGAAAAAAGATCCAAATAATTCTGATGCTAAAATTGCCATAAGAAGATTGTCTGGAATGCGTAAAAAGTTTTTACGAGTAAATACTCAGATGAAAGAGTTTTTTGTCAAAATGGACACAGACGTAGAGTTTAAAGAGTTTGAAAGGTGGTTATTGAAAGCATGGAATTAAAAGATGTAATACTCTCGACATTAGCTGAGATGGAAGATGACACCCAAAATATCCAACCGGCTTCCAAAGAAGAGAAAAAAGAGATATTTGTACCAAAACAAGAAGAATCTCTAATAAAAGAGGAATCCTCTTTATCGACAAATATAGAGAGTGAGCTTATTTATCTCAACTCTATACGAGAACGTCTTTTGGTCCTTTTTGAAGGTTTTCAAGCCCCAAACAATGTCAATATAGAAGCGAAAATAGATATGACACTTAACTTTTTAGAATATACGCTTGCAACAATTGATGCCAGAGTTGAAAAGTTAGAAAAAGGAAATATGTAGTGAGTCAGTACCGTGTTTTAATAGATGCAAATGATGAAAAAGGTTTGGTTCATAAAGTTTCAAGTGTTTTTTATAACTATGATCTTAATATCCTCTCAAACAGTGAATTTGTTGATAAAGATAGCAATAAGTTTTTTATGCGCTCTGTTGTTGATGGAGATGTAGATAAAAATGAACTTATAGATGCTATTTATAATGTTTTGCCAAACAGCTCAAGTATAAAAGTGATTGAACCAAAAAAGAAAAATATTATTTTAATGGTCACAAAAGAGTTGCATGCGCTTGGTGATATTTTGATTCGTCATGAAGCAGGGGAGCTAGATGCAAATATTTTAGCTGTAATTTCTAATTATGACAAACTTGAATCACTTGTAAAAAAGTTTGATATTCCTTATATTACAGTTTCTCACGAAGGATTAGAACGTGAGGAACATGAAAACAGAGTTATAGAGGCTATTAACAGTTTTGAAAATGTTGACTATATTGTACTTGCAAAATATATGCGTATTTTAACAGCAAAATTTGTTGAAGAATATAATGGAAAAATTATTAATATTCATCACTCATTCCTACCTGCATTTATTGGGGCAAATCCTTATAAACAAGCTTATGACAGAGGTGTTAAAATTATTGGTGCAACTGCACACTTTGTAAACAACAATCTTGATGAAGGTCCAATTATCGCACAAGATGTAAAACATATTACACATGCTTACTCGTGGAAAGATATGCAGCGTCTTGGTCGTGATGTAGAAAAAGTTGTTTTGTCTCGTGCATTAAAACTTGCTCTTGAAGATCGAATTTTTGTCTATGCAAACAGAACGGTTATCTTTTAATGTCTTTTAATTTAGTTTTGGTTCATCCGCAGATTCCTAACAATACAGGTGCAATTGGCAGACTTTGTGTCAATGCTGGTGCAACTTTGCATCTCATCAAACCAATAGGTTTTGATATAGATGAAAAGGCAGTGCGTCGAGCTGGACTTGATTATTGGAGTAAGCTTGATCTGCGGGTTTGGGAATCTCTTGATGAATTTTTTGAAGAAAATGAGATAACAAACAATGCCCATTTCGCTACAACGAAAACAGACAGACCCTATTTTGAGGCAGATTTTAAAGAGGGTGATTTTATCTTTTTTGGAAGTGAAACGGCAGGGATTCCAGAAGATATTTTGAACAAATACCAATCACAAACAATTACAATTCCTATGACGAAAGAGGGACGTAGCCTAAATCTGGCAATCTCTACAGGTATAGTGCTTTATGATGCCATTCGTCAAAACTATACAACGTTTAAGAAGGCTTAAAAGATGAATTCATTTGTTGATACAATAATGATAATACTTTTTGTACTTTTTATGGTTTTTGTTTTTGGTGGCTATCATAAAACAAAATCAGCACAGCGTGAAGCAAATCGCGAAAAAGAAGAAAAAGAAGAGGCGGAAAAAAAATCTTAAAATAGTTTTTCTGCCCATCTCTCCATTTTACTTTCAAACTTTTCAAAGAGTGTTTCTGCGTTTTTTATAAAAAGTGACATTATAAATCCTTTATATCTCTTATTTGTGCAAATTCTACATAAAAATATGATTTTACATAAAAAATATGACAATTTGTCAAATAATTCTTGATTTTATTGCAAAATTAGATTATACTATGCCTGATTTATTGAAAAAGGGGTCAGAATGAATAGTTTTTCAGATATCGTTGAAGAGATTAAAAGTATTGTCTCTCCTGAATTCGCACCAAAAAAAGTTTTTGACAAAGATGTTGCAGAAGTGCTTGGTATATCACAGATGAATTTTGCAACAATGAAAAAACGCAATAAAATACCTTTCTCTGAACTACTTGATTTTTGCGCTAAGAGGAGCATCTCTATTAACTGGATGCTGTATGGGCAATCGCCTGAGAGTCTGGTAGAGGCTACAAATAACTATATGATTAAATATTTTACAGATATTAATGCAAGTGCTGGTGGTGGTGCTGATAGTGAAATAGAAGAGATTGAAGAGTTAGAAATTCCTCAGCAATTCGTGTTTATGTTAGGTGGTGAACGTGAGCTTAAAAATATTGAAGTGATTAATGTTTCAGGAGACTCAATGGAGCCTACTTTTAGCTATAATGATATTGTATTTATAAATAGGGCAAAAACTGATCTAAATCGTGGTGGTATTTTTACTATTCGAACAGAAGCCGGACTCTTTATTAAGCGTGTACAAAAAAGAATGGATGGAATGATAGATATTATATCGGACAATTCTGTTTACCCCACGCAAGTGCTAAACCCAAATGAAGTAGAAGTAATCGGTAGGGTTGTGAGTAGATTTGGAGATGTTGATTAAGGGGAAAGATTGAAGTATATCTATTGTATCTGTTTTGCACTTCTTTTTACAGGATGTATATCAGAAAATGCACCAAAACCTGAAAATAATCTCACGCAGGAAGAGAAATTAGAAGTGTTGGATGATCTTCTTTTTGTAGATCAAAATATCTCGAACTATCTTAATAATGTAAAGCCTCACTTTATCGCAAAACTTGAAGATTATGAAACTTCTTATTTTAGACCATGGAATATTGAGAAAATAGATATCTCTGTGGATGAAGCAATGTGGGCATATCGTGCATTTAGAGTAGGTAACAGTTATGGGGAGAATCTACAACCATTAGAGAACTCTTTTTTTACAGATGTTTACGAACGCTCTAACTTTAAAGATTTTGCAACGCTCAACAAGCCCGCTATTACAATAAAAGCACTTGATATACGGGCTTTTCCAAGCGATAAACCACTTCTAATGGATCCAAAAAAAGCCGGAGAAGGTTTTCCGTTTGATTATCTGCAAAACTCCTCTATAGCTCCAAATAAACCTGTTTTGGTTTCTCACTATTCTCGCGATCGAGAGTGGGTTTTTATACAGGCTAGTTTTGCTTATGGTTGGGTAAAAGCACGAGATATTGTATTTGTTCCAAAAAAATATACAAAACTCTATCAAGAGGCTCAAAAAGAGTTTTTTATTAAAGAGAATATGCCTGTTTATGATAGTAAAGGTAATTTTCTTTTTCGCTCACGCATAGGAATGATGCTTCCTGAGATAGATGATGCAAGTTCTGCATATAAACTTTTGACAATAGTTAACTATAAAAATAGTCAGCCATATTATAGAGAGTCAAAATTCTCAAACAAGCTTGTGCATCAAGGAATTTTAAACTTTAACAGCAAAAATATAGTAATGATTTTTAATGAAGTTGCAAATGTAAAGTATGGTTGGGGTGGAATGTATGGTCAAAGAGACTGCTCTTCAATTCTTCGTGATTTTTATGCACCTTTTGGTCTTTGGCTTCCACGAAACTCTTACGAGCAGAGTAAAATAGGAAAGGTTATCTCTTTAGAAAATCTCAGTGATGAAGAGAAAATAGAAAAGATTCAAGCAGAAGCTATTCCTTTTGAAACATTATTGTATAAAAAAGGGCATATTCTTTTGTATGTTGGTGTTAAAGATGGCAAAGTGATTGTTTTTCATAATACATGGGGGGTAAAAACAAAAAAAGAGGGAGTGGAAGGACGTTTTATTATAGGAAAACCTATTTTTAGTACTTTGGAATTAGGAAGCAACCTTGAAAATTATGATAAAGATGCTTCCATTCTTCATAATCTCAAAAGTATGAACATTCTCACGCAATAAAGTTATACTTTTATATCTAAAAGTGTGCCAAACATCTCATCTTGAGTTTTTATAGCAGTAGCATTTGCTTGGGCTACGCCACCGATCGTAACTTGATCTGGCACTTCCTTAGCCAAGTCCGTCTGGCTTTTTTTAGAACCGGTATCATCCGCTAAGCTTGTTGTTGCCCGTACAGATGTTTTCTCATCAACCATACGTGTATCTGCCGGAATAAAACCATCGGTATTTACATTGGCAACATTATTTGCATTTGTATTCATAAAGGCTTGATTTGCCTGTAGAGACGACACATTATTTGAAATATTCATAGTCAACTCCTCATCTATTTACAATTATAGCATAATTTACAATTTTGAAAACACTACCCAAGGAGTCTGGATAGTGTAAGAGAAAAATTAGTGAAGTTCAGCGTTAAGTTTTACTTCTCTTGTTGAGCGAGAAGCTGTAATCTCACCTGTTAAAGAGTTTTGTCTGAAGTGAAGTCCATTTAGACCTGCTAGTTGTTTGCCTTTGAAGATTTCACCTTCAATAGTAATACCTTTATTTACTTCTTTGATTTTTTCAAGTTCTGCTGGATAAATTCCAATTTTTGTACCCTCTAAAATTGCAAGACCTGCATCGATGATACAAGCATCTCCAAGTGGAATACCACAAACAGAGTTTGCACCTAAAAGAGAGTTTTTACCAACGCTGATAGGGTTGCCATCTGTTCCTGAAAGTACACCTAAAATAGAAGCACCACCACCAACATCACTGCCATCACCAACGATTGCAGATGAACTAATACGACCTTCAACCATAACACTGCCTGTTGTTCCTGCGTTGAAGTTAATGTATGAAGCACCCGGCATTACAGTTGTTCCTGCTGCGAGTTGCGCACCAAAACGAACTTTGGCAGTATCTAAGATACGTGTATTATCCGCTGGAATGATGTGCTGTAAGAATCTTGGGAATTTATCTACAAAGTCAATGTGTGGGTACTCGCCAGAGAGTTTAAGTTCGATCTCAAACTCACGCAGGTAATCAAGCTCAATTGGCTGACCATTTGACCATGCAACATTAGGAAGTGCACCAAATGCTCCATTTAGGTTAATCTCACGCAGACCGACTTTTGCCTGGCTAATTGCATAGAGTTTAAGATATGTTGCTTCTACAGACTCTAAAGCGGCATCTTCAAAGATAAAACATACTTTGAATTCACCCTCTAAACTACCATTATTAACGATCTGAGAGTAAAGAGCTGAAACTACTTGAATGTTTTTATGTGCATCGCCATGTGCTTCATCGCTGTAAGGAGTAAATGCGTTTAGACATGCTTTTAAAAATTCTAAGTTGATGTTACAAACAACTTCATTTTGAGTGAAATCTACTTCTATGCCTTGTTCTGCAAGTGCTCTTACAAAGATTGCTGCACTTCCAAAATTTTCATCCCAGTTAATAAGTGGATATGTAGCTTGAAGAGATTTATCTACATTTAATTGACCTAAATCAACACGACAAATACCAAATGCTAAAGGATCTTTATAGTTTGGTGTATCTGTTTTTATATTTTCTATGAGTGCTTTAAAAGCATCAGTTGTTTGAATGACTTCCATTGAATTCTCGCTTAATTAATTTGTTATGCGAATTATACATAAAAAGACCTAATAAAATTTTTACTATACTGTCATTATGAATAAATGGCTGGAACTTTTAAAAAACAACGATTATCTTGGTATTAAAAAACATATAAAAAGCGGTGCAGACTTGCAGGAAACAAATGAGGCAGGAGAGTCTGTACTCGCTTGTGCATTGCGTGCAAGATGTGACGAAGATATATTGACGCTACTCATTGAGAGTGGTGCAGATATTTTTGACTTTGATGATGAGGGTGTGAGTATTTTTGATATGGCAATTACCTATGATAACCATTTTATGGTTGAATATCTGCTCCACAAGGGTATGGATGTTAATAAAACAAATAGAAAAAGCGGCTTTACGGCTCTCATGGCCGCTGCAAGTTATGGAAGAGTAGAGATTGTAAAACTTTTATTAGAAAAAGGTGCAAATCAATATGTTCAAGATGCAAAAGGCTTTACGGCTATTGATTTTGCAAGAAAAATGAATAAAAAATCTGTTTTAGAACTTCTTGATTATGATTCTAAAGCTCCAAAAAATACAAACTATGCGCGATAATAAACAGAACAAAAATTATTCGAAAAATTTTGCCTGTTTTGAGTTGTCCAGCGGTTTGCGTTTCTCTTTGACAAGCCACTCTTGAAGCAGTGACTCTATAACCTTTGAGAGGCTCATTTTGTAGCGCTCACGTGAGTATCGCATTGCATCATCCCATGTTTCTCTATCTATCAGCAGGCTTCTTGTTACTTCATTTTTTGGTTTCATTGTCTTCCTTATGATGCTTGCAGAAGCTCTATAAAACTTCTGTAGCTGTCAACTATTTTTTGATTTTTACGATTTTGGATGTAGAACTCTATAGCTTTTTTTCCAAGGCGTGGTATCTCATTTTTTACAGCCCAGCTGCTTACCGTTCCTTCTGGAACTTCTAATATTTCTGCAAGTTGCTTTTGTGTAATGTCAAGCTCTTTACAGATATCTTTTACCACATTTGACTTGTTTTTTTTCGCTTTTTTGGTGTTGTTAGCAGCTTTTACTTTTATTTTTGGTTTCTCTTCATTATGTTTCTCTTTTGGAATTTCACAATGCTTCTCTATCCATTCTAGTACATCAGAGGCACTTAATATCCAGTCTCTTGTATGGAGCGCTCTGACCACATCACGCATAAATTGTTCTGCATATTTTTCTGCTAACTCTTTTGAACTAAGTTGAAAAAGCATGGAGAAAGCAAGTTGATTTGATCCAAGAGAGCTGTTACCCCAGTCAAAACCACTTTTAGAAGTAGGGTAGATATCAAAACGTGTAGGAAGTTCTAGTTCACCATAGGTTACAAATTTATTGCCCAAAAGTGTACGATGACCTTTAAAGACATGGTTGTTCATTGCAATTGCCATGAGTTTTCTCGCTTATATTTTAAAAGTGTAGTGCTGTTCTTCTTCACTGCTTAGTTCTTCTTTTGGAGGAAGATAAACAATACGATAAACAACATATATGAAAGATATAAGCAATAAAAGTACCAATAACCAAATTAACATGGTAAAATTCCTTGACTTTTGATACTTTATATATCGGTAGATTCTACTATTGCTTTACATTATATTTGATTTTTTTATTTTCAAGCTCTTTTTTAAAAAGTTCAAAATAGTGCTCAATCTCCTCTTTGTTTTCTCCACTAAGTGAGAGTTCTACATTTGGCTTGCCGTCGATGAACATTGGTAAAGATGAAAGTTCAATGCTTTTTGGGAGCTGCTGCATTAATGTAATGAGTGCTTCTTCGCTTGTTTTTGCAAAGAGTGTCATTCTATATTTTTGTTTGGAGTTTGAAAAATATTTTTGTATTGCTTCTGTTATCATAGGGTGTGCCATAGATGGAAAACCCGGTACAAAGAAAAAGCGTCTATCGAGTGAAAACCCAGACATATTGTTTACGGGATTAAAAAGCAGCTCTGCATTAGGTGGTAGGTCCGCCATATGGATACGATGTGGATACGCCCCATCTCCAAACTGATTAATGACATCTTCTTTAAATTTTTCATGCGTGATAAGAGGGGAGTTGCGAAAAACTTTGGAGGCTATCTCACGTGTCAGGTCATCTGGAGTTGAGCCAATACCGCCAAAAGAGAACATAACAGCCTCTTTATCTGCTTTTATCATTTCATAGGTTCTTCTAATAAGCGCTACATCATCTTTAATGACAAAAGATGCAAAAAGCTCATGGTTGTACTTTGCAAGTTCATTTTTGACAAACTCAAAGTGTTTGTCTTGCCGTCTGCCGTTTAATATTTCTGTTCCGATTATAACTGTGTAAAAATTCATATAAAATTATAGTATCATTTCATATATAAAATAATAAAGGACAAAAATATGTCGCACATGGAAAAATTACAAAAATTAATTGCAGATGGTGTTATTCCAGATATCAATGACCGTTTAGATGAGATCTTTGAAGAGATAGCAGACAATAAAGAGGCAAGTGAAGATGCAAAAGAGGAGATTGAAGAGCTGCGTGAGTTCAAAGCTGATCTTGAAGATGTTCTAGCTGACATAAAAGAGGGTGCAATGGACGAAGAGGAAGCAAAAGAGCTTATCCAAGACATAGAGATGGCACAGCGTGGCAGTGATGATGAAGATTTTGGTTTTGTTGAAGAAGAGTAGGGTATTTTAAACTCTCTTTTTATATAATTTCATAAATAAATACGAATAAAAAAGGAAAACTGAATGCGAATTATTCTTTTGGGTGCTCCAGGTGCAGGAAAAGGTACACAGGCACAATTTTTGACAAAGAAATATAATATCCCTCAAATCTCTACTGGAGATATGTTACGTGCAGCTATTAAAGCTGGAACTGAACTAGGCAAGCAGGCAAAAGCAGCGATGGATGCAGGGAAACTTGTTACAGATGAGATTATTATTGGTCTTGTAAAAGATAGAATCGCGCAAGATGACTGTAAAAACGGATACCTTTTAGATGGTTTTCCTCGTACACTTCCTCAGGCTGATGCTGTAACAAATGCAGGTATTGAGATTGATGCGGTGATTGAGATTGATGTGCCGGATGAAGAGATTGTTAAGCGTATGAGCGGCCGTCGTGCACACTTGGCAAGTGGTAGAACGTATCATATCATTTACAATCCTCCAAAAGTAGAAGGTAAAGATGATATTACAGGTGAAGATCTTGTGCAACGTGATGATGATAAAGAAGAAGTGGTAAAAGACAGACTTAAAGTCTATCATGAACAGACAGAACCTCTTATTCACTACTATCAAGAACAAGCTTCTAAAAATCCAAAGATTAAATATATTAGAGTTGATGGAACACAAGACATCAAGGATGTTGAAGAAGCAATCGTCTCTCAATTAGAAAAATAGTTTTTTCTTCCTCTGCTACTTTTAACAAGTAGCAGAAAAAATCCTCACCAAAAACTCTCTTCTGTTTGTTACAATTAACTCCACTTTATTTTAAGGAGTTCAATAATGAAAAAATTATTGTTAGTAATGTTGCTACTGAGTAGTTATCTTTTTGGTTCTATAAATGTGCAGACTGCCTCTAAATCAGATCTTATGACTATTTCTGGTATTGGATCAAAAAAAGCAGATGCTATTATTAAGTACCGAAAAAAACACAGACTTAAATCAGCTAATGACCTTTTGAATGTTCCTGGTATTGGTAAAAATATTGTAAACAATGTTAAAAAAGGCGTAAAAAATAAAAAGAGCCAAGCTGGTAAAAAAGCTGTGACTCAAAATAAAAAGCAGATGCGTAAAAAAATGAGTAAAAAAAGCTCTAAAAAGTCTATGAAACAAATAAAATCATCTAAAAAACAGATGAAAAAGAAAAAATCAATGAAGAAAAAATCTAAAAAACAGACTAAAAAGAAAAAGTAGTTATATTCTTTGATTCTTTAGCCTCGCGTATATACCTTGCGTGAGGTTGACTCTTTTTTAAAGATCTCTATCTAACTTCTCCAAAAGTTCCAAACCTCGTTTTTTATCACCTTTTGAAGCATTGAGCATAAATCGTGTCTGTGCATCAAACTGAGCAAGTGCTACGGTTGCAAATTCATCAAAAAGTTTATTGAGGCTCATTCCTTTTTGCTTTGCATACTCTTTGAGTCTTTCATGTTTTGAATCAGGTAATCTTACAGTTATAGTACTCATTTTATCTCCTTTAAAAAATCTTCCGGTGTGATGACCTTATGTGAAAATAAAAGTTCTGCATCTTTAAAGTCTTTCACATTATAAGTTATGATAGCTTTAGCACCACTTGAGACGGCAAGTTCTACTAAGAAGTTGTCATTTTCATCTTTGAGGTTTGGTCGCCAAGTATAATAGATATCATTCCATCTACATGTGGATAAAAAAGCATTAAAAAGTTCACTCTGTTCTTCAGCGCTCAAAGGTGTCAATTTTTGAATTTTTACTCTTTTCATAACACTTTCATACTCTACAAAGAGGGCTTCACTCATTTGGGGAAATAGTTCTTCTCTAAAAACCAAGCGTAAAAGTTCTCTTGCTTGACTCTCCTTTGTGATAAGAGCTGATATCCACACACTTGTATCAATAACTATTTTCATTCTTAAATGATAGCATATTTGCTATCAAAAAGCAAAAAATATTTTTAAAAACAAGATTGTCTTAAAAAAGAGTTATTGTCTATTTCTCAAGAGGATTAGTTAAATCTCTTTAGGTCGATAGACTCTTATATTCTCCGATTCCTTAGCATCACGCAGATATTGTGCGTGAAGCTGACTCATGATTCCTTTGTCACAGTAGAGTAGGTACTCTTTATCTTTTGGGAGTTTTGTAAACTCTTTTTTGAGCTTGTGAAATGGAATTTTGAGTGTCTCACATGGCAGTTCGATACACTCCTCTTCAGGACGGATATCAATGACCGTATAGTTACCGTTACTGATGTCATTAACAACTTCTACAGGTGCTTGAGCAGAGATGTCTGCTTCAATTTCATCAATATTTAGATACTGTGCCTCTCTTACGGCTTTATCAAGTATTTCATAATTGAATTTTTGTGCTACTTTTTCCATTCTTTTAAAAGAACCATGTGTAATAGGGTTCTGTGAAATTACACCGCAATATTCTGGCATATTTTCTGCAAAATGACGTGTGCCTATCTCATTAGCAATGGCAATAATTTCTGGTTTATTCATTGTCGCGAGTGGACGTAGTATCAGTTTATTTGTTACTTGGTCAATAAGTGCCAAATTACGGAGTGTTTGGCTTGAGACCTGAGCAACACTTTCTCCGGTAACGAGTGCATCAATTTCCATCTCATTTGCCACTTTTTCAGAAGCCATAAGCATAAGACGCTTGAGTGTTACACCCATATAAGTTGGTGGAGTAGAGCGAAAAATCTCTGTGATTACATCATCAAAAGGGACAGAGATAAATTTAACTTTATGTGATGATCCAAATTTGTTCCATAGATAGAGTGCTACTTGTTTAACACCTATTTCATGTGCCATACCACCAAGATTAAAGAAAATAAAGTGCGTTTTTATACCACGCTTCATTGTAAGGTATGAGGCCACAGTAGAGTCAAAACCTCCAGACATCAAAGAGAGTATATCTCCCTGTGTTCCTATTGGAAATCCGCTTAGACCTTTGTACTTTGTGGTGATGATATTGAGCTGATCTTGAATGAGTTCCATCTGTAAGGTAATATCTGGGTTTTTAAGAGAGACGCCTTTAGCCTCAGAGTTTGCCAAGAGGTGTCCACCTACTGTTCTCTCAATATCAATAGAGCTAAACGCATGCTTTCCAGAGCGTTTTACTCTTACAACAAAGGTTTTATCTTTAAGTGAATCAGCAAAGAGTTCACGTACTTTTGTTTTTATCTTGTCAATACTATCCATTTCGTTAAACTGTAGTACTTCTAAAATTTGCTCAATTCCAGGAGTGTTTAAGAGCTTTTCACGTACTTCCGGCAGGAACTCTTTTGGTGTAAAGATTTCTATTTTGTCAGAATATTTTACGACTTTTATCTCTTCATTGATGCGCTGTAAAATAGTAAGAAGATTGTTATAAAGTTGCCCTGTCATCTGACGTTTTGCAGAAGGACCCTTTATCATGATCTCTGGAAAGAGTTTAAGTATGAATTTTTGCAAAAGAGTACCTTGTTTTATAGTTTTGAGTTGATGAAGGCTTCCATTTCACTTACGATCGCTTCAATAGTTCCTTCACCCGAAATGACTTTTAAAATTCCTTTTTGAGTGTAGAAGTTGCGAATTGCATCAAGTGGTTCTGTATAGACTTTCATACGATTGTTAAAGACTTTTTCATCATCATCAGCACCACGTGCACGTCCTAAAACACGCTCACGTGCCGTTGCTTCACTGACTCTTACTTCTATAACACTGACAAGTTCTATCTCTTTGTTGTTTTGCAGGTACTTATCAAGTTCCATCATCTGCTCAATGCTTCTTGGATAGCCATCAATAATAACAACATCAGTAGGAGCTGATGCAATAGCATTTAATATAGTTTTAATAACAATCTTAATAGGTACAATCAAACCTTTGGAGATATACTGATCTATCTCACGTCCAAGTTCACTTCCGCTTGCAACTTCTGCACGAAGCATATCTCCGGTAGAGTAGTGTGAAATGTTGTCATGATTTTTTGCGATAAGTTCTGCATCGGTAGTTTTACCAGAGCCAGGAGCTCCGATAATTAAAAAAAGTTTTTTCATTGGATTACGCTTTTGTCTGCTCACGCAGTCTAATGTGAAGATCACGCAGTTGTTGGTTATCAACTTCACTTGGAGCATGTGTAAGTATACAAGATGCTTTTTGTGTTTTAGGAAAAGCTATAACATCACGGATCGATGCAGTTTTAGAGATAAGCATCATCAGTCTGTCAAATCCAAGTGCAAAACCACCATGTGGCGGTGCACCAAATTTAAGAGCATCAAGCAAGAAACCAAATTTCTCTTGAGCCTCTTCCTCTTCAATACCAAGAAGTTTAAATACACTCTCTTGGATATCTTCTTTATGAATACGAATAGACCCACCACCAAGCTCAACACCGTTAAGAACGATATCATAAGCAATAGATTCTATCTCTTCAACATCCTCTTCATCAAGACTTTTTGGCATAGTAAATGGATGGTGTAGTGCTTTTACACGACCATCTTCCACTTCAAACATTGGAAAATCTACTACCCATACAAACTCATACGCATCTTTGTTAATTAGATTCATCTTTTCATGTTCTGCAATGAATATTCTAAATCGCCCCATATAATCAAGTACAGTTTTCTTGTCACCTGCACCAAAGAAGACGACATCGCCAACTTCAAGTTCAGTTCTCTCAATAATAAGCTGGATATCCTCTTCAGAGAAGAATTTAGTAAGCGGACCTTTTAAACCATCTTCTTTCATCTGGAAGTATCCAAGACCATGAGCACCAAATTTACGTACAAAATCTTCAAAACCTTTCATTTCACGCTTAGAAAACGCAAGATCAGCACCCGGAACACGGAGCGCTTTAATGCGGTTGATATGTGGATTTTTAGCGATGCTTGTAAAGATCTCATTGTCACAACGTGCAAAGATATCGATAACATCTACCATTTTAAGGTCATATCTGAGATCTGGCTTGTCTGAACCATACCATTCCATTGCATCTTTATATGTTATGCGATTAAATGGAGGCTTGACATCTATGCCACATGCTTTAAACATAGCCTCTAAAAGATCTTCTGCTACTTTGATAACATCCTCTTGATTACAAAAACTCATCTCAACGTCTATCTGAGTAAATTCAGGTTGTCTGTCTGCACGTAGATCTTCATCACGGAAACATTTTGCGATTTGAAAATATCTATCAAATCCACCAACCATTAAAAGCTGTTTGAAAAGCTGTGGAGATTGTGGTAATGCATAGAACTCGCCATTGTGCACACGTGAAGGTACTAGATAATCACGTGCTCCCTCTGGAGTTGATTTAGTCAAAATCGGTGTTTCAACTTCTAAAAAACCGTTTGCATCTAAGATGTTTCTTGCTGCTATTGCTGCTTTTGAACGCAGACGGAAAGCTTCATACATAGACGGGTCACGAAGCTCTAAGTAGCGATACTTCAGTGTTGTCTCTTCACCAACTTTTTTATCGCCGATAACAAATGGAAGTGGAGCTGATTTATTCTCAATAATAAGTTCATTTACTACGATTTCAATAGCACCGGTTTTTAGGCGTGGATTTGTAAGCCCTTCACCACGAAGACGTACTTTTCCTTTTGCTATTAAAACATACTCATCTCTTACACTGTCTGCAACTTTGTGCGCTTCTTTAGAGTCCTCTGGATCACATGTAAGCTGGATAAGCCCAGTTTTATCACGTAAATCTATGAAGATAATTCCACCATGGTCACGATAGCTGTTCGCCCAACCTGTTAGTGTAACTTCTTCGCCAACATTCTTTTCACTTAAATCTGTACAGTAATGACTTCTCAAGGTTAAAGTCCTATTTAAAAATTTTTGCGATTATATCCAAGATTTGCTTATAAAAGTGTATAATTAATAAAAAAGTTCGAGGAAATCCCGTGAAATCGCATACAATCAAGAGAGTTGGTATTGTCTTAAGACCATCATCACCTGAACTAAAAGAGAGTTATTTCAAACTTGAGAAGATTTTTACAAAGTATGATATTGAAGTGACCATAGAGAGTATTAGTGGTGCGATGATAGGAATAATGGGAATGAACTTTGAGAATCTCTGCCAAAAGTGTGATGTTTTGGTTACACTTGGCGGTGATGGTACACTTATTTCCACTGTTAGACGCTCTTTTAAGTATAATGTGCCGGTTTTTGGTGTTTATGCAGGTAATCTTGGATTTTTGGCAGATATAAACATTGAAGAACTTGAAGATTTTGTCGCACATTTGGTTAAAGGAGAGTATAGAGTTGATGAGCGAGCAATTTTAGAGGCGAAGTTTCAAGAGAATGACAATGAAGTAACACTCTATGCGTTTAATGACATTGTTATTACGCGTCCATCGGTTTCAAATATGATTCATATAGAAACATTGGTTGATTCAAAAGCTTTTAACACTTACTATGGAGATGGTGTGATTGTCTCAACGCCAACGGGCTCAACGGCTTACAATCTCTCTGCAGGTGGACCGGTACTTTTTCCTCTGACAAATGTTTTTGCACTTACACCAATCTGTCCACATTCGCTCACGCAGCGTCCTGTCGTGCTTCCCGGAGAATTCTCAATTGAGATGAAGACAATACAAGACAGAGCTCTTGTCATCATAGATGGGCAGGATAAACATGAGCTTGAAGCTGGAGAGAGCATACATATTCAACTGGCACGTAAGACCGTTAAACTCATTCATAGAGAAGAGTTTAACTACTTTGATGTACTTAAAGAGAAACTAAATTGGGGAGATTAATTGATGTTGATGTGAGAAGAACTTGCTGAGTTTTTCTTGATCATATTTTTGATTTGAGTAATGGAGTAGGCTTTTTGCGACTCATTTTCACCAAGCAGATCAAAACGGATCTCAATAGTGAGTTTTCCAAGTGCTTCTGAGAGTTGCTCCGTGTCATTTAAGAATGTTCCATCTTTTGAGATTTGTGAAACTACGTTTAAGAAGTTTGTATATTCGTTTAAAACACTCGGTGATGCAAAAATAGCAAGTCTATGTGTAACAAACTGCAGCTTTGTGATGTCTGCTTCATTGAAACTGCTCTGCGTCGCCATATCTTCCATCAAATCAAGTAGTTTTTCATATGTTTGCGCTTTTAAATCCAAAAATTTTATGTTTTGTTCTTTTTCTATCTCTACAGCTGTCTGTTTGTTTAAAAGCAAAGCAGTAATAAAAACCGTTGCAATGGTACCTAAGATGATAAGCACTATCTCTTGAGTAAATGGTGTCGAGTCTGTTACTTTGTATGCATAACGTAAGTAGGCATAACCTGCTACAAGTGTTAAAAATGTAAGTATGAGATAAGAAAATTGTTTTGTAATATTTGACATATCAACTAGCCTTCTGTTTTTTGCAAATTATATCTAAAAAAGTGTTTTTTACTCCATAAATGCGGCACTCATATAACCAACTACCTGAGATTTATCTCCACTTGCATCAGCACTTGTTCGGTAATCAAGCAGAGTAGGAGAGAGACCTCTTGCTTTTGCAGCAAGTAAAATGGCTTCTACTCCTATTTTTCCGCAGGCTTCACACCCTTCGTGTAACTCTTGTGGATTGAGCCTTACAACCGCATCAAGACATATGCTATCGAGCTTATTGGCTTTTTGGATGTCATAATAGTGGCTAAGATCGGTACTAATAACTACAACAGTATCTTTATCTTCTAAAAGATAGTTGATAACTTTTGACAAACGTATAGGTTTTTCGTTTCCATAGACAAACTCAACTACAGAAGCCTTTGGTAGATAATACTTTATAAAAGGCATCTGTACCTCAGTGGAGTGCTCTGCGTGAGCATCTCTTTGAAAACGAAGACCAAACTCTTCTATCATCTCATTGGCCAGAGATTTGTCTATTTTTAGATCTCCCAGTGGTGTTTCAAAGGTATCAAAGAGAGAGACAGATGTAGAATCTACATAGACTCTATGACTTGGACCGATGACGATGACACGCTTTGCATTTGTATTTTTCAGAAGACGAAAAGCGATATTTGCCGTAAAGGCAGAATAAATATAGCCTGCGTGAGGCACAATGATGGCACGAGGTTTTAGTGTGAGTAAACTTTTGTCTTCTATGGCACTATTTATAATCTCATTATAATGTATGAACATTTTTACTATTTCATCTTGGCTTGCCGGATAAAACTGCCCGGCAACTACATCTTTTCTTATGCTCATCTCCACACTCCTTCTATAGCTTTGTTGCATTTTGGACAATGTCCATCAACTAAACTGTTTTGAGCAATGGCATAGCCCGTTCTATCAATTAGTAAAGTATTACAGTCTGGGCAGTAAGTATCACCGTGAACAGGAACATTTCCCATGTAAACATACAAAAGTCCGGCATCTTTAGCAATTTTTTTCGCACGTTCTAGCGTATGAAGTTTTGTATATTGATGATCTTGCATTTTATAATCAGGATGAAAAGCGCTCAAGTGCCAAGGTATATGCACACCCAAATCATTTGCGATGAAACTTGCCATTGCTTCTAAGTCTGCCTGTGAATCATTTTCACCCTCAATAAGTAGAGTAGTTACCTCTACCCAGATTCCCTCACGCACCATACTTCGTAGTGTATCTTTGACAGCTTCAAGCCCGCCTTTGAGAACTTTTTTATAGTAGGCTTCATCCCAGCTTTTAAGATCAACATTGGCTGCGTCAAGCCATGAAGCCATATCTTTTACAACTTCAGGAGATTCAAATCCGTTGGTGACAAAGATGTTTTTAAGCCCTTTTTCTTTTGCTATAACTCCGATATCTTTGGCATAAGGGTAAAAAATTGTAGGTTCGTTGTATGTGTAAGCAATAGATGAAGCACCACTCTCAATCGCCATTTCTACCATTCTCTCAGGCAAAATAGTAACACTTGTATCAACAGAGTGTTCTTGAGATATCTGCCAGTTTTGACAAAACGGACACTTGAAGTTACAGCCGACCGTTCCAAGTGA
The DNA here is from genome assembly GCA_964528435.1 of uncultured Sulfurimonas sp. Classification (GTDB taxonomy): domain Bacteria; phylum Campylobacterota; class Campylobacteria; order Campylobacterales; family Sulfurimonadaceae; genus Sulfurimonas. Next base: position 22,557 of record CAZGSK010000010.1, read on the forward strand.
GAGTGCAGTAGTGCCCGGTAGGAGATGATAGAGCGGTTTTTTCTCAACCGGATCAACATTGAGAGCGCTTGGGTGACCATAGACTAAAGTTCTAAGTTCACCATTTTCATTTTTATTTACTCCACAAACTCCAACTTGATTCTCACTAAGTTGGCAGTAGTGTTGACATAAAAGACAGACAATTTTTTCTTTTTGAGGTAGTGTTTTGAAGTATTTCATATCTTCCTCCTCTTAAGAGTATTATACTACATTTTATTCAGTAACAGTTAAAGATAGTCGATAAGTCCCCGCTATGGTACTTATTGGTTACTCTGTCTTGTTAGAATTTGAACTTCTTAGTAACTTTTGAAATAGTAACTCTTCTACATTTTGTCTTGAATCAAAAATAGCCATTATATAAACAGTATCATTATCAACTTTATACATAATTCTCCACGGAGAACTAATAAGTTCTCGGTACATTGTAATACCTTCTTTTTGAAGTTCAGGCACAACTCTACCTCTGAGTGGGAAGAAATTGCTCGAATTAGTTTTCTTTTTTATCTTTTGATAAATTTCTCTTGCAAGAGTTGGAGAATTTTCTTTGATATAGGCAACAATATTTAAAAGGTCTTCTTTAGCATTTGAAGTCCATTGAACTTTATATGTTTTACTCATCTCTTAAGAAGTTCTTCAACAGATTCAAAAACATCCTCTTGTGAATGCAGATTTCCATTTCGAATATCTTCTTCAGCGAACGAAAGAAGTT
>CAZGSK010000011.1:0-994 GCA_964528435.1 uncultured Sulfurimonas sp.
AGGATTAATCTCAATTACTTCAACATCAATCTCTTGACCTACTTCTAAATAATCTCCTGGATTTTTTACATTTTTGTTCCAAGTAATCTCAGAAATATGTAAGAAACCTTCAATATCATTTCCTAAATCTACAAACGCACCGTAATTTTCAATATTTGAAACAGTTACAGTGATTGTATCACCTTCATCTAGTTCTTGCTCTACTTCAGCCCAAGGGTCTGGATGAACTGCTTTAATAGAGAGTGAAAGGTGACGTTTGTCTTTATCATAAGAGATAGCTTTTACAGTTACTGTATCACCTTCATTATAAAGTTTAGACGGATTAACCGGTCCTTTATAAGAGATCTCGTTATAGTGAACAAGTCCATCTACACCACCAACATCAACGAACATTCCGTATGAAGTGATTTTTTTGATAACACCTTCAACAACAACATCTTCTGCCATAAGTTGATCAATAATCTCTTTTTTCTTTTTACGCTCTTCGTTGAAAAGTTTTCTACGAGAAACGATTACTGAATTTTCAGTTGGATCAATTTTAACAACTTGTGCTTTAATTTTACGACCTACTACATCATCACTATCTTTAAAAGCAGCAAGTGAACGTGGCATAAAGAAAGAGACTGCATCAGCTTCTACTACATAACCACCACGATTTTTCTTAGTGATAACACCTTCGATTACTAAATCTTCAAAATCATCTTTGTTAGCATCAATAAACTCAATAGTTTTCTCTTGCTCTAACACTTTTTTGTAAGAGATTTTAGGACGCTCATTGTAGTATCCCATAATCATTACTTTGATTTTATCGCCAGTACCAAATTTCAATTCACCGTTTTCATCACGGATCTCATCTAAATTGATAATACCTTCTAGTTTATCACCTACACCTACTAATGCTCTATTGTCATCAGCCTGAATCTCTACTATTTCGCCTTCAACTATACGGCTTGTCTCTTGTTGTTTTTCGCTTGCAGCAAACATCTCTGCAAAA
>CAZGSK010000011.1:1004-22266 GCA_964528435.1 uncultured Sulfurimonas sp.
GCCTATCCTCTGTTACATAAAAATTGCGTGATTATAACGAAATAATGATTATATTGGTATTAAAGAGGAGAAGAAATTTCACAAAAGATAAAAACTCTACACAATGCATCATAATTTTAACTCATTCCCATCGCCCCCGATAAAAATGAATATAACAATAATAACTGCAATATAGATATGAATTTCCAAGCCAGAACTTGGAAACTAGAAAAAAATAGCCTTAAAAAGGATCTTTTTACTTAACACCTTTTTCAATAGCATCGACAACATTTTGAATAATCCAGTCCGGTGTAGAAGCTCCCGCTGAGATGCCACAGAGTTCTTTACCATCAAACCATGCCATATCTATCTCATTTTCATCTTCTACATGGTAGGAGTCTGGACAGTTTTCATGAGCAATATTGAAGAGTTGTTTTGTGTTTGATGAATTTTTTCCACCAATAACTATCATTACATCTGCACGCTTTGAAAGTTTTCTTGCAGCATCTTGATTCTCAAATGTTGCATTACAGATAGTGTTAAAAACACGAACTTCTTTATGACGAGGGATCAAATAATTAGCAATCTCCATATAATCTTCAACTTTTCGTGTTGTTTGTGCTATTAATGCTACATGATCGTGAAGTTTTACATCTTCAAGTTCTTCTGGTGATGTAACAACAACAGCACCTTTAGTTGCATAAGAACGCACCCCTTTAATCTCAGGATGGGCAACATCTCCAAAAATAACAACACTGTACCCTGCTTCACTCATCTCTTGCGCAATCTCTTGGGGTTTTGTTACAAACGGACATGTTGCATCAACAACATCAACACCACTCTCTTTGAGTGCCTGTAGTTCATCTTTAACAATTCCATGCGTTCTTACAATTGCTTTGTCTCCAGCTTGAAATGTTTTAAAATCTTCAACAAGCCCTACTTTATAATCACTATCAAGCCGCGCAATCTCTTTTGGGTTATGAATAAGCGGACCGTAGGTTGCCGCATTTTGATTCTCTTCTGCAATTTTTATTGCACGTTTAACACCAAAACAAAAACCATAACTCTCAGCAAGTTCTATTTTCATTCTACAAACTCCACATCTGTAATTTTTTGCAGCAGTTCAAAAAAGTTTGGAAAAGAGGTGTTAATACACTCCAAATCACTTACTTTCATACCACAGCGAAGACCGGCAATAATAAAACTCATAGCAATTCTATGATCTCCATCACTCTCAACCTCTGCTGATTTTAATTCACCGCCAACTATTCCATAACCATCTTTGTACTCATCTACTTCAATACCACAAGCTCGAAGCCCTGCAACAACAGTAGCAATTCTATCAGACTCTTTTACACGCAGCTCTTGTGCATTTTTAACAAGACTTTCACCATCAGCACAAGCCATAGCGATACTAAGTGCAGGAAGTTCATCAATTAACCAAGAGATGTTCTCTTCTATTGTTATACCATGCAATGGCGCATACTTAACAACAATATTTCCAACTGGTTCATACTTATCATCTATTAATTCATAGCTTATATCTGCGCCCATACGCTCCAACGCTTTAAAAGCTTCTATGCGTGTAGGATTCAGTGTCACACCTTCAAGCACAACTTCACTACCCTCTGTTATCGCAGCAGCAACTGCAAAGAAAAATGCAGATGAAGGATCAGCCGGTACTCTTATTTTCAAAGGTGAAAGTAAGCCATCAAGCGGTGTAATTGTAGTTTTCAGTCCATTGACTTCTATTTTGGCACTCATTCCACGTAACATTCGCTCTGTATGGTCACGTGAGAGTTCTGGTTCAACATAACTACAAACACCATCAGCTCTCAGAGCTGCTAAAATCATACAAGATTTCACCTGTGCTGATGCAATTTTAGACTCATAATCAAAAGCCTTCAATGATGCACCCCGAATGCTAAGCGGTGCCAAGTCACCATTCTCACGTCCGTCTATCTTTGCACCAATGCTTATAAGTGGAGCTGTTACACGTTTCATCGGACGACGACGCAGATATTTATCACCCGTTAAGACAAAATGCCCTTCTGCTGAACTTAAAAGCCCACAAAAAAGACGCATTCCAGTCCCAGAATTTCCGCAGTCTAAAATTTCAAATGGCTCTTTAATACCATCAGATGATATTTTAATAATTTTACCGTTATCTTCAACTTTTGCACCAAGATTTTTAACAATCTCTAAAGAGTTCAAAGTATCTTCAGCGCGCAAAAAATTCTCAATTTCACTCACGCCGTCCCCAAGCATTGCAAACATTACACTTCTATGGGAGATAGATTTATCTGGTGCAATCTCTGAAATAGAGAGTGAAAAGTTATTTGCAGAAGAGACAACGACACCACTCATTATCTTAGTCCCACCGAAAGCTCTTTTTGCAGCGCTTCTAAAATTGTATCTATCGCTTTAGTAATATCCTCTTCTTCAAGTGTTTTCTCATCAGATTGAAGAACAAAACGAATAGAGAGACTCATATTTTCACCAAGGTTTTCATCACTATATTTATCAACCGGATAGAAACGAATCAGCTCATCTGTTGCGTGAGCATTAATAACATCTTTGACCTTTTCATATGACATATCTTTTGGCATAATGAGGCTTAAGTCTCTAAAAGATGCTTGGTATTTTGATCTTTTTTGAGCTGTTCTCAATTCATAGCTTAACTTGTCAAAATCAAGTTCACACATAAATGTCACATCCAGATCATAGGCTTTTTCTACTTCAGGATGCACTCTAAAGAGTTCCCCAATCACTTCACCATTTTGCACTACTGCAGCAGACTGATAGATATGTGAAAGTTTATGCTCTGTTGTATGCTCACGCAACACTACATCACCAACAACATCTGCAATCTTTTGCACAAAATAGGCAAAATCAATTTTTGCAGGTTTTCCAGCATTACTGAGAGACTCATTCTCTCTGTGACCGCTAAAAAGAAATGCTGCTTTAAGGCTCTCTTCTCTTGTCGGTGAAAAAACAGAACCGATCTCAAAAAGTTTTACAGATGCATACCCGTTTTTTACATTTTGTGAAGCTGCTTTTAAAAGCCCTGTTAAAAGTGTAGGACGCAGCGTATCAAGTGTTTGAACGATCGGGTTTAAAAGTTCAAGTTCATCTTTTGTTGTTTTAAAGCCAAAAGACTCCAACACTTTTTTCTCATCAAATACAAAATGTACTGATTCAAAAAAACCACTTTGTGCTGCTCTTTTTCTATAATGAGAGCGTTTTTTATATGCAAAGTAGTTATCTTCTAATCTATTTGCCTCTTTAAGTAAAAATGGTTTAGAAGGAATGTTGTCAATTCCTACCATTCTGACAATCTCTTCGACAATATCTTGTTTGTTGAGAATATCGTGACGGAATTGCGGCACAGTGATAACAAAACTGTCTGTTGAAGATTTTGATGTATCAAAACCTAAATTTTTAAGTATGTTAGCAATGACACTTTTATCAATATTTGCTCCAATAATCTCATCAATTTCCTGCTTTGTCACTGTAACAATTTTCTCTTTAAAAGATTTAGAGAGTTCAACAGCACCACTAAAAGTAGTTGAATTCGAATATGCTTCAATAAGATCAATACAGTAAGAAAGCCCACCTTCAAGTTCAGGCTCACTTCCACGTGAAGTTTTATAAAACATCGGTCCGGCTTCTATCTTAGACTCTGCCATCTTTTTCGAGATAATATCTGGTGGAATGTAAGAAGCTTCAAGTACAACCGTACCTTTACCTTCTGTCATTTTCGATGCTTCCTTTTGGATGATGCCAACAATAGATGCCACCTCTTTTTGTTCATTTTCAATACATGCAAAACCGTGTTCATCTTCACCAAGAATGACTTTACCCAGTTTTTCACCATCATGTGTAAAAAAATCATGTTTGTATGCACGTAAAATCACACCTGTAGAGTGTGTTACATAGAGCATCATAGACTCTACATCAGACGATCTTTTCTCCTCTATCTGCGCAAGTCTCAATTTTACAACAAACGGCAGTGTCAGCTCTTTTAAATCAAGTGCTTTATAGCGAAGATTTACATCCAAATCTTTTTCATGTACAAGTGAAAGAATACGTCCTATACCTCTTTTTTCATCATTGTCTGTTACCGTGTACTCTTTTACAGGTCTGTCAAATGCAGCTGAAAGATCACGTGCAACACCACGAATACTCAAACAGTCTCCACGGTTTGCAGTAAGTTCAATCTCAATGAGATCATCATTAAAAAGAGGACTTTGCCCCAGTTCTTCACCAAGTTCAAAATTACCAATGCTGCTATCAAGTTCCATAATACCATTACCGGTATCTGGCAGCCCCAGTTCAGAAGAAGAACAGATCATACCTTCACTATCAACACCACGCAGCTTCACAGGCTTGATTGCCATTCCATTTGGCATAACAGCACCAATTGTCGCAACAGCGACACTAAGCCCTGCACGAACATTTGCAGCACCACAAACTATCTGACGTGTTGCACTGCCAATATCTACTTTACAAACATTAAGTTTATCAGCATCTGGATGCTTCTCACACTCTAAAACTTTTCCAAAAACTATTTTTTTAGGAATTCTGTATTCATGAACACGATCGACTTCCAAACCAATAGCATTAAATGTTTTGGCAATATCTTCCGTAGAGATTCCTGTAAGGTCTATCCACTCTTGTAACCAAGATCTTGTAACTATCATTGAAATTGCTCCAGTAATTTAATATCGCCTTCAAAAAGTGAACGAAGGTCTCCAATCTGATGAATAAGCATCGCAAATCTCTCTACACCAAGACCAAAGGCATAGCCACTGACATCTTTGTAGTTTACCGATTCAAATACATTTGGATCTACAATACCACACCCAAGCACTTCAAGCCATCCCGTATGTGAACATACACGACACCCCTCCCCTTTACAAAATACACAAGAGATATCCACTTCAGCAGAAGGCTCTGTAAATGGAAAGAATGACGGACGAAAACGCACAGCCACATCACCAAACATATACTTTAAGAAGTCTTCTAAAATAAATTTGAGATTTGCAAAAGAGACCTTCCCTGCTTCATCAACCAAAAGTCCTTCAATCTGATGGAACATCGGTGTATGCGTGAGGTCATAATCACGACGAAACACAGCACCCGGTGCAATCATACGAATAGGTGGTTTACTCTCCAACATCGTTCTAATCTGTACCGGAGAAGTATGTGTACGAAGAAGCTTCTCATCTTTAAAGTAAAAAGTATCTTGCATATCACGTGCAGGATGATATTTAGGAAGGTTTAAAGCTTCAAAGTTATGAAAATCATCTTCTACCATTTTCCCTGTTTTTACTGCAAAGTTCATTGATGAAAAGTACTCTACTATACGATCCATCGTCTCCATAACTGGATGCAGTGCACCTGCTGATGAAGTTGTACTAAACATAGAAACATCGATAGCCTCTGCCTTCATAGCCTCTTTTAGTGCCTCTGTTTCAAGCACTATCTTTTTAGCTTGAAACTCATTCATCAGATTTTGTTTATGTGCATTGAGATCTTTTGCAAATTGCGCTTTTTGTTCGTTTGGAACATCTTTCATCTTAGCAAATTCAGCTGCTAAAACACCTTTTTTCCCAAACAGTGCAATACGTATCTCTTCTAATACATCAATGCTTGTTGCTTCGTTTATTTTATCGTACCACTCTTTCAATTGAGAGTCTCCATAATTGTAAAATTTTAAAGAGATTATATCAAAACAAATTTACATATAGCTTCATTTAGCCAATTATATGCTACAATAACCCAAAAACAAGGAAAAAATGATGTGTTTATTTTGTAAAATAGTAAATAAAGAAATCCCTGCAAATATAATTTTAGAGGATGATAATTTTTTAGCTTTTCACGACATCAATCCAAAAGCACCTGTCCATATTTTAGTTATTCCAAAAATTCATGTTGAGAGTTTTAATGAGGTTTCACCAAAAACAATGGCTGAAATAACTCCTTTTATTCAAGAAGTGGCACGTGAAATGAAGATAGATCAGAGTGGATACAGAGTCATTACAAATATTGGTGAAGATGGTGGACAAGAGGTCAAACATCTCCATTTTCACATTCTCGGAGGTGCAAAACTCAAATGGGAACACTTTAGTGATGCAGATCCAAAAGACTTTCTATAAACCAATGCTCAAAACACTGCTAGCAACTACATTTCTTCTCAGTAATGTAGCTGCAACATCTTCATTTGAAAACTATAAAAAATCTCAAGAAAGCGGTTTTTTGCAGGAAAAAACAGAGTTTGCAAGCTATAAGAAAGCTCAAAAAGAGGCTTTTGACAACTACATTAAAAAGCTTGAAAAATATTGGAAAAAACCACTTATGACGAGTGAAAAAAAACTCGTCTCTTACGCAAAAGATAAAAAAAGTCGTACTATCATAGATTTTGAGCATAACAAACTTACCATTGAGACTTTGGCAAAAAAGAGTAAAGAAGCAAAACAAAAGCTCTCCTTAGCTTTGGCACAAGCTATCACCTACGACACAAAAGATTTTTATAATAGCGATGAATTTGAGCAAAATCTAGCAAAGATAGAAGCTTCTCATAAAGTAACTACATCTAAAATTGATGCGCAACCTGTTTTGGCACCTGTTTTTTTCAAAGAAAAACCAACAAAAAAGAAGATCTATCACTTTGTAAATAAAAAAGTTACTACAAAAAACATCCAAGTAGAAAAAAGTTCAAAAATCAAGACAGAGAATATCTACAGAGTTACAATTTCTCTGCCAAAAAATGCAACAATCAAACGCTCACTTATCTACTATGAAGATGTAAGAAGAGAAGCCGCTAAACAGCACATTCCTCTTGCTTTAATCTTTGCTATTATCCATTCAGAAAGTAGTTTTAATCCTATGGCTCGCTCTTACGTACCGGCATATGGGCTGATGCAAATTGTACCACGCAGTGCCGGAGTTGATGCCTACTATCATCTTTACAAAAAAAAGCGTATTTTAGGGAGTTCTTACCTCTATAATTCAAAGAACAATATTAAAATGGGCTCGGCATATTTACATATTCTTTATTATAGCTATCTCCGTCATATTAAAAATCCGACAAGCCGTCTTTACTGTACTATTGCCGCTTACAATACCGGTGCAGGAAATGTTGCTCGTGCATTTGTAAGAACCAATAACACCTATAAAGCAGCGCAAGTGATTAACAGACTCTCATCTGATGAAGTCTATAGACGATTACTGCAAGATCTACGTTATAACGAACCAAAAAGATATTTAATAAAAGTAAGAAAAAGAATGGAGATCTATAAAAAAATCTATAAGAGTTAGAGAGAAGATTCTCTAACTGCCTTTAGTGCTCTTGCAGGTAATTTTTAAAATAATCGAGTTGCTCTTTTGTTCTCTGGCTTGCTGTTCCACCCTGTGATGTTCTTGCATTCATAGAGTGACGCAGACCGAGATACTCCATCACATCTTCGTTAATACGTTCATCGATCTCTTTAAGGTATTTGAAATCCATCTTTGAGAGATCAACACCAAGCTCTTCACCTTTGGCTACTGCACGACCTGTAATAAAATGAGCCTCACGGAAAGGAATGTCACACTTTTCAACAAGATAGTCAGCCAAGTCCGTAGCACTTAGATGCCCTATTGCACAGGCACTTTCCATATTGTCTGCTTTTACCTGCATAGTTTTGATTGCCTCTTTTAAAATCTCTAAGGAAATCTCAGCAGTCTCAACAGCATCAAAAACACCCTCTTTATCTTCTTGAGTATCTTTGTTATAAGCTAATGGCAAACCTTTCATAACAGTCAAAAGCCCGACAAGTGCTCCATAAACACGGCCTGTTTTCCCACGTAAAAGCTCTGGAACATCAGGATTTTTCTTTTGAGGCATAATTGAACTTCCCGTTGAATACTCATCACTAAGCTCAACAAAACCAAATTCATAACTGCTCCACATAACAAGCTCTTCAGAAAGACGTGAGATATGCATCATCATTGTGGAGATGTTAAAAAGAATCTCTAGTGCAAAATCTCTGTCACTTACGGTATCTAAACAGTTCACGCTCACACTATCAAAACCTAGTAATTTTGCTGTGTATTCACGATCAACATTGTGTGGTGTTCCTGCAAGTGCTGCACAGCCAAGTGGAGAGATATTGTTTCGCTCACGTGAGCTCTCAAATCTTTCAATATCACGCTTGAACATTGAAAGGTATGCACCTAAATGAAAAGCAAAATTAATAGGCTGTGCATGTTGCAGGTGTGTCATACCAGGAATAAGTGTATCTGTATGTTTCTGGGCTACAACTAATATCTCCTCCATTAGTAGTTTAATAGCATCAGCAATTTCTCCATTCTTTCGTAAAACAAAACGTCGAAAATCAACAGCAACCTGATCATTTCTGCTTCTTGCTGTATGAAGTTTTTTACCTGTATCACCAATAATTTGTGTAAGACGTTTCTCTATCCCCATATGCAGATCTTCATCAGATATATTCCACTCAAATTCACCCGACTCTATCTCTTTTTTAACTTGAGCAAGACCATCTTGAATCTGTTTTAATTCATCTTGCGTGAGAATACCCTGCTTTGCGAGCATCTGTGCATGAGCAAGTGAACCTTCAATATCTTCACGATACAGTTTTCTATCATACATAATTGAAGCATTAAACTCATCTAAAAGGTTTGAAGCACCCGCACTAAAACGGCCTGACCACATTTTTTCCATTATTGTATCCTTGGGATTAAAAAGTTTGATATTTTATCGAAAAAGAGAGATTTAACAAAGAAGAAGAGAGTATGAAATAAAAAACTTCATATTTTTTAATTGCATGCAGGTACATTTCCACTATCTTTTGCATATTCAACTAAAAATTGTTTTAAATGTTTAGATTTTTTACTATATCTTTTACTTTTAAAATATTCCCATGAATCTTTTGCTTTTGTATTTTGAAGATGTAGTTCAGCTAAAGGTTTTCCTTTCTCCTTCATCCAATTTTCCCACTTTTTCGTTTTATATTTTGCAATAAATGTCTGTCCACCCTTATGACATTTTAAACATTTTTTTACAAAAACTCTTTGACCTTTGTAAATTGCCGCATCTGCACTGCTAAAGGACAAAATCATAACTGAAATCAGTATAAGTAAAAATTTAATCATTGCCATTGTATCCCCCTAAAATCTAACCTCATACTACATTAGAAACAATTACATTCTCCTTATATCACTATCATTTGATATCAAAATAAAAAAGTTCTATAATTGAAACTTATTATAAAGTTTCTCATCAAAATCCCAGACACCTTTTTGCTTTAGAGTTTCCACAACACTCATTGTACAATCAACATCATCAGGCCACTCACGAGTAAAACCATCCAAGGCATTTTTATTTGTTCCATCAATACCAACCAATAAGCCAGAAGTAAAAATATCTCGCTGTGCATCAATATTGTTTGTAACACGCCAAACGAGCATATAGGCATTACGCACATCATTTTTATCTGCATCTACAAAAGCTACAATACGCATATGTGGAGAGAGTGAGATGAGCGCATCAAAGTACTCTTTTACATTTTTTGTTTTCTTTACTGAAATAACAGTAATAGGATTTTTTGTTCGCTGCATAAACTGATGCAAATCAACAACATCAGGAAGCAACTCTTTTACCCTTTTTAAGAGTTCCGCATCTCCAAGAAGTTGTGGTGCTTCTACTCTATTTGCAGCAGTTGCATCAATACCGAGTTTTCCACCAACCAATGTTTCAGGCGAAGAGTGGTCAAGTGCATCAAGAATCCCCTCTGTAATAAACATAGATTTAGGCGTAAATCTATCGAGCACATAGGTAGTAAACGCCTCATAATTCTCTAACTTTGGAGCTTTTTCATCTACAAAAATAGCATGTTTGACAAAACTCATCTGTCCTGCACCCCAAAAAGCGTGCATAAACTGTTTTGCATGCCCTTTGTAGAGTGGCTGCATCTTTGCCAAGATGAGATTATGAAAACCTGCATTTTCAGGCATATGATAATCAAGCAAATCCGGTGTTGTTGTTTTAAGCAGTGGAAAAAATATCTTACCTGTTGCCCAGCCCATATATTTATCTTCTAATGGTGGTTTTCCGACAACCGTTGCTAAAAATGTACGATCTTTTTTCATAGTAATAGCACTTACTTCCATGACAGGGTATGGCTCTTGCAAGGTATAATACCCGGTATGATCTCCAAAAGGACCTTCAACTTTTAGCTCACTTGGATCTACCCAACCCTCAATGACATAATCAACATCTTGAGGAATATAGAGTGGCGTTGTCAATGATTTTACAAGTTGTGCAGGATTTTTAGTAATAAGTCCGTACATAAGCAGTTCATTCACGCCATAAGGAAGCGGTGCAGTTGCACACCAAGTATAGAGTGGATTACCTCCAATTGCAATAGAAACTGGCATCTTTTTCCCTGCTTTTTGATACTGATCAAAAAAGTGTGAAGAGTCTTTATGAATCTGCCAGTGCATTCCTAGATGATTCTTATCATAAACCTGTAGTCTATACATTCCAAGGTTCACCATTGAGCCATCAAGCGATTGTGTATAGACTTGTCCCATAGTAATAAATGGTCCGCCATCTTGTTCCCACGTTGTAAGAACCGGCATCTTATAAAGATCAACATCATCTTCTAAATATTTAATCTGCTGACACGCACCCTCACCTTTAAGACGCTTTGGAAAGATATTTTTAAGTGAAAAAAGCTCACTTGCCATAGAAATCTTTTCCATAATGCCTGCAGGGGGTTTCATATGCAGCAATTTTGTAATCTCATCGGCAACAGACTCTATTGTTCTTCCAAAAAGCAGTTCACAACGCTTATACGAACCAAAAACATTCATCATTACAGGCTCTTCAAACTTTGTCCCTGTTTTACTATCAACTACATTTGTAAAGAGAAGTGCTTTCCCTCCATCCTCTTTTTTCACTTCAGCATAAGCAATATGGGGAATTTCCAAATAGATATCTAACTCTTCATCTATCGTTTTGAGCTCATCATTTTTTTTAAGAAGATTTATTGTTTTTTTCACGACTATAACCTTTGTGGCATTTCATCTTTAAAAGCTGTTTTTTCAGCCTCTGCAAGTAATTCAAGAGCACCATTTTTTATCATCAACTCAGCCATCTCTGCCCCTAAGTTTTGACTCTTATCAACAGTAACAACTGCACGCTCTTGCATAATTTTTGAAGCATCTGGATAACCTAACATCGTACGAAAAACAATATTTTCACCCTCTTTTACAGCATTACAGGCAACCGGAGCAGAACATCCTGCACCAATTTTAGAGATAAAATCTCTCTCAATCTGTGTACATAAGTGAGTGGTTTTATCATTAAGCATCATTGCAATCTCACGCAGTTTTTCATTACCTTGCACTATTTCAATACCAAGAGCCGCTTGCCCCATTGGCGGTATCATCATATCTAGGGAGAGTTTCTCTACGTGAGGAATATCTTTTAACAAATCAAGTCTGTTAAGACCAATAAATGCCAAAATAATTGCATCATACTGTCCCTCTTTGAGTTTTCTCAAACGAGTATTTACGTTTCCACGCAGATCTTTTAACTTCAAATCTGGACGAACTTTTAAGAGTTGCATTCTACGTCTTAAACTTGTGGTTCCAACAACGGCACCTTGCGGTAAATCTTCAAGAGAAGTATAAGTATGAGAGAGAAAAACATCACTTTGATCTTGACGCTGAGTAACTGCTACAAGCTCTAAACCTTCTGGAATATAAGTCGGTACATCTTTGAGTGAGTGTACTGCCATATCAGCTTCGCCGGCAAGCATTGCATCTTCAAGTTCTTTAGTAAAGTGTCCTTTACCTCCTATAAGAGCAAGTGGTTTATCTAAAACCTTATCACCATTACTGACGATTTTATTGAGCTCTACCTCTACCTCAGGATAAGCTTTTTCAACACGCTCTTTTATATGATAAGCCTGCCAAAGCGCCAAATCGGAAACACGTGTTGCAATTCTTAGTTTTTTCATCTACTCTGCTTTCAAATATTTTTTTCTACTTTTGTCTATTTTTCCATCAAAATAGAGTGTAGGTGTCCCATTTACCATCATAACTGTTGCAATATTGAGATCAGCTTTCATCTGTTTTGTAACAGCTTCACTCTTTAAATCTTTTGGCGTAATATTAGTTCCTTCAGCTTTATTAAAAGCTGCAAGAATTTTTTTCACATCTCTTTCTCGAGAACTTACATGAACTTTATAAAGTTTTTCAACAACGTCCTTATAACCTTGTAACTCTGCAGCTGCAGCTGCTTTTACCAATGTCGCAGAAGCTGGATGAATACGTTCTAATGGAAAATGGAAATAATAAACTGCAAATTTGTTAGGGTATTTTTTCATATACTCTAGTGCACCTGGTACAAAACTTTTACAAAATGGACAGAGCGGATCTGAAAAAATAGCTATTTTATGTTTTGCATTTACATTTCCAAAAAGTAAATTCTCTTTTTTGTAGTAAGCCTCTTTAAATGATGGTTTTACCAAATCTGTTAAACTATCACCAATATACATATCTGTCAACTCTTTGGTAATAACATAACCATTTGAGAACCAAATCATTCGCTGTTTCACTACTTTTTTTTGTTTTGTATTTAGAGAAGCTGTCACATCTATAATGTAGGCATTCCAACCTTTTAGATGCTTATCTGCTGCAATCTTTTCCAAAGAGACTACATCTGTAACTTTTACATCAACAGACTTTAATCTCGGATTATCCGTAAATTTATCTTCTAAAAATTCTTCTACTTGTTGACTAGGTGTACTAGCATATACAAAACTACTTAAGAGTACTATTGTGCTCAATAATTTCAACATCAATGACATCTGAATCCTTTTTATTATCTATATTTTCACCCTCATATGAGGTATTACATTTTCCTGATTTTACATTATAACGGTTAACAATCATACTCGTAAAGGCACTAAATTGAAGCAAAACACCTATGATATCTGTCAAAAAGCCCGGCACAATAAGTAAAATTGCACCAAAGAGCGTAAAGAGGTTTAAACGTTGAAACTGTTCAAGGTCAATACAGTTATACGATACTGCCGTCATGTTTTCAAAAAGAGTATTTCTAAAATTTATTAAGATAGCAATACCAATAAATGCCGTCAAAAGTATCTCAAAAAATGTTGCAAGTCCACCAATTGCAGAAGAGATTTGAACAGAGACCAAAACCTCTAAAAAAAGATATACTATAAAATAAAGCATTTAAAGAAGTTCCATTATTTTTGCATAAATATCATCTGCCGCTACAGAAATCTTTTCTGTTGTTTGACGATCATATATTTGTACAGCACCATTTGCAAGTTCTTTACCAATAATGACCGTATATGGAAAGCCAATAAGCTCAGCATCTTTCATTTTAAAGCCAAATCGCTCTTTTCTATCATCAAGCATCACTTCCACACCTGAGTCTTGTAATTCTCCATAAAGTTTTTCCCCAAGCTCAACCTGTGCTTCATCTTTTATGTTACTTATCATAATATTGACCATATATGGAGCCGTTGCCTTAGTCCATTTACACCCCTGCTCATCATGATGCTGTTCAATTACAGCTGCGACAAGACGGCTGACACCCATACCGTATGTTCCCATAATAAAAGGCTGACTTTTACCATTTTCATCTAAAAATTCAGCTTTTAAAGCTTCTGAATAGGTCGTACCTAGCTTAAAGATATGCCCTACTTCAATGCCTTTTGTAAATGAGAGCTCACCATCACAATATGGACAGATATCACCTTCATTGACCTCTGCGATATCTGCAAAATAAGCCACATCACTTAATATTCCAAGATCAACACCAATAAAATGGTAATCTTTTTCATTAGCACCACAAATCATATTTGTTGCATCTTTTAAATCCGCATCAATAACATGTTTTGCTTTATCTTGATCGAGTGGTCCAATAAATCCTGGAACCAAACCTATCTCACGCAACTCTTCTTCATCTACATCAACAATATCAAGAGCTTCTGTTGCATTGAGTGCTTTAACTTCTTGAAGATTGTCACATCCACGTACAAAGAAAAGAACAATTTCACTTGCATCTTCATACACAACACGTTTTGCTACACATTTCACCGTATAATACGGATCAACTTTAAAAGCATCTGCCAATTCATCGATTGTTTTTATATCAGGTGTTAAAAATTTATTAAACTCAGCTTCAGGTGCTTCTGGAATTGATGCTCTGGCACTGCGTGAAGCAGCTTCAATATTTGCCCCATATTCACACTTAGAACATACCGCTATCGTATCTTCTCCACTCTCAGCTAAAACCATTAACTCTTTTGAACCGCTTCCACCAATAGCACCACTGTCAGCCTCAACAACTCTAAAATCGAGTCCAAGACGAGCAAGAATCTTTTTATATGCCGCTTCCATAGCCTCAAATTCACGGTCTAAATCTTCTGTATTTGCATGAAAACTATACGCATCTTTCATAATAAATTCACGCCCACGCATAAGCCCAAATCTTGGACGTGCTTCATCACGAAATTTTGTCTTGATTTGGTAAAGGTTCAGTGGAAGATTTTTATAAGATGTCACACGATTACGTACTAAATCCACCATCATCTCTTCGTGAGTCGGACCTAAAACAAAAAGATTGTTTTTTCTATCTTTAAAACGTAGAAGTTCTTTTCCAAACTTCTCAATTCTACCACTTTCAGCCCATAAATCAGCCGGTGTTACAAAAGAGAGTTCAACCTCTTGTGCACCCACTTTTGTCATCTCTTCATTAATGATGTTTTCTATCTTCTTAATAACACGCTTTGCTAAAGGCATATAGTTATAAAGCCCTGCTGCTACTTGAGAGATAAAACCTGCACGTGCTAAAAAGATATGACTTGGAAGGGATGCGTCATTTGGTGCTTCTTTTGTTGTTGGAATAAATGCTCTGCTTCTTCTCAAAATCTAATCCTTTTTTAAATGGTGTTTGTATTGGTCTGGGATATTGTCATGCTCATCATTTAAGATGTACTGCATAGCTCCCGTGACTGTATCGCTCTTTGCTTCATGAGATGCCTCACGCATCTTCCTTGTCATATCATGCAAAAATCTTTTCATTGCTTGCTGAGCCATCTTTTTGGCCTCAAACTCATACTCTTTTGGTAAAAAGCCTTTCTTTAATGCTCTTTGCATCTCAAGTTCTACTGAACGCTCTGCTTTTTTGTATATCTCTTTAATGATAGGCTCAACATTAAGCGCATCAAGCCATTCAAAAAACTCAACAACACCCCGTCCGACAATACCATGTGCTTGACGAACATACTGTTCTCTATCTGCTCTGTTTGCATTAACAATCTCTTTTATATCATCGACTACAAAAAGATAGATATCATCACGTGGTGTTAAATCAATATCTCTTGGAATTGCCAAATCAAACCAAAATCTTTCAAAATCAACATCTTCAATCAAATCATTCGTAATAATAGGATATGGTGAACTTGTTGCAGTAAAGATAATGTCAAACTCATTGACAGCCTTGTGAAGATCTCCGTACTCATACACTTTTGCATGGCACTCATCGGCCAAAAGCTCTGCTTTTTGCTTTGTTCTGTTTGTAATGAACGTATCTACACCATCAGAAACAAGGTGTTTTGCGCATATTTCACTCATCTCACCAACACCAATCACAAGTGCTTTTTTTGTATGTAACTTATCTACTTTTGTCTTTATCTGCCCTATTGCAACAGAAGCCACAGAAACAGGTTTTGAAGATATGTCTGTATGATTTCTCACTTTTGCCGCACATTTAAATGCGTGAGAGAGTGCTCGAGACATCTTTTTATCTGCATAACCTCGTTCATGCGCAAAACGATATGCATCTTTAAGCTGACCAGCAATCTGTGTCTCGCCAACAACCATAGAATCAATAGAGCTAGCCACCGCAAAAAGATGATGAATTGCACTACTATCATCTACTATCTCTGCAGTCTCTTTGAGATACTCTTCAGAGAGACCGCCCTTAAATGTCAAAAGTGTCATAATATGACTTAGAGCATCATCCATATCACTGCAACAGACATAAATTTCCATTCTGTTACATGTTGCTAAAAGCATCGCTTCGCTGATAGAAGGAGATTGAAGAAGACGTTTCAGGCATCCCTCTTTTTCTTCATCAGTATAAGTGAATTTTTCTCTTGTTTGTATATCGCTGTTTTTATGTGAAAGGCTAACTGTTAAATAGTGCATTAATAACTTCTTTGTATCATAGTGTTTAAAATATTTACCAACTCTTCATCCTCACGCAAGGCTTCTTTAGCTTCGTTGGAGAGTGCAACTGCAAGTTCAAACGACTTCGCAACTGTTTTGTGTTCATCTATTTTTGATTTTATCCAAGCATTTTCATCTGCATCGAGTCTCTTTGCGTGAGCTGCTTTGAGACGCTCTTTTTCATCTGCATCAAGAGCCTCGTAAAGATAGATATACGGTAGTGTACATTTACCTTCAACAAAATCATTCATAGCAGGTTTACCAAGTGTTGCCTCATCGGCAGTAATATCTAAAATATCATCAATAATTTGAAATGAAAGACCCAGGTTTCGCCCATAAAGTGCGTGAGACTCAGCATCTTTGCCAACAAGCAATGCCGCAGCTTTAGCAGCGGCCTCAATAAGTGTTGCAGTTTTTAAGTAGAGCATATCAAGATAGGCTGTTTCATCAGAGTTAAACTCCTCTGCCATCTTCACATCCATCATCTCACCTTTTGAGAGTGCTGTAACAGATGCTGCAATGGTTTGTGCCACCTCTTTATCAAAAGCCACAAGTTCAGTAAAAGCTTTTGAGTAGAGAATATCGCCAAGCATAACTGCTGTTTTACTGCCATCTGTTGCATTAACAGAAGCCACACCACGACGTGTATCGGCTTCATCAATAACATCATCATGCAAAAGTGAAGCTGCATGAATAAGCTCTACAATAGCCGCCAAAAGTGGAGCTTTCTCTGCATCTTTTGCAATTTTTAGTATTAGTTTTGCACGCAGTCTTTTCCCACCACTGAGTTTATTAAAAAGGCGTGTTACCTCATCATAGTCTATCTCTTTAATCAATCTAGCTAATTCTATTTCTACTCTTTGCATAACTCTCTTCTAATTTTTATTTTTCAAAAATTTCAACTCTACATTCATCTTTTCATCATAAAGATAAAGTTCAAATTTTGCTTCATTTTTTTTACTGTCAAACGCTTTAAATTTCAATAAAAAATAAGGCGGATTATAAAAACTGCTCCCGTCATTACGGAGTACAACACGAACAGATTGGTTTTTATGATTAAGATAAAGCATATTTTGCGCTACAAACTTATCATAAGAACGCAGTAAAACCAATCCACCATTAACATAGAGCGTCCATCTAAATGCAAATATCTTTTCTTTGTTAGCGTATTTTACAAGAATTTTCTTTTGCTCATCCTTTTTTAGTGAAATTTTAAAATCTTCTCTAAAATCATTGGCAAAAATGACACTGCTATACAGAAAAAACAGTGTTATTAAAATCTGTACAATAAACTTCACTAAAAACTATTCACTTTGAGAAAGTATTGCACCTGTTAATTCCACATAAAGACTTTTTGCTTTTGTATCACAATCATCTTGATGTTGAAAATAGTACTGTTGCACAGCTTTATTAATATCCTCTCCAACATGCTCTTCAAGCATCTGCTCCATAATTGCCACTTTATCTATAAAGTTTGCAAGTTCCTGTCTTACTATATCATTGTTTGCATTAAACACAACATCCATAAATTTTGATTTTGGAGTACCTCCAAAGAGATCATCTTCATCTTCAAAAAGCGCTGAATAATTTGCCATTGTTTTCCTTTAATTTTTAAAATTTTTCAGTGATTATAGCAATAATTACTTAACTATTTGTGTGCCTACACCATCTGATGTAAAAAGTTCAAGTAACATTGAGTGTTCTACACGTCCGTCTATAATATGTGCTTTTAAAACACCACCATCAATCGCCTCAAGGCAAGCATCTACTTTTGGTACCATACCCCCATGAATGACTCCATTGGCTTTCAGTTTTTTTACATCCTCTTTTGTCAATGAAGAGAGCAGATTTTTATCATTATCAAGTACACCCGGTGTATCTGTTAAAAAGATGATTTTATTTGCTCCTATTGATTTTGCAACATACGAAGCACAAAGATCTGCATTAATATTATAACCAGGGTGTCCCATAGACTCACCTGCAGCAATCGGTGCAATGACAGGTACAAAACCATCCTTGACAAGATTCAGTACAACATCAGATTTTACATTGTTAATATTGCCCGTATATCCCCATTTTTCAAAATCTTTTGGTTGTGCTGTAATAAAATGAGCATCTTTACCACTAATACCAATTGCTTTTGCATCAAATGAGTTTAATAGAGAGACTATCTCTTTATTTATCTCACCACTGAGTATCATCTCTACAATGCGCATCGTCTCTTTTGTGGTTACACGCTGTCCATCAATAAAACTCGTATCAATCTTCAATGCTTCTAGCATATCGGTAATCTTTTTACCGCCGCCATGCACAATAACAGGCTTAATACCAACAAGATGCATCAGCAGAATATCTTCAGCAAATTTTTCTTTTAGTTCCGGTGATGTCTGCGCCGAGCCACCATATTTTATAACCACTATCTCTTTTCTAAACTCACGAATAAATGGAAGTGCGTCAAGAAGTGTTTTTACAGTCTCTATTTTTGCTTGCAATGTTTTGTCCTTCTTGCAAAATTATTGTACTATTTTAGCTAATCTTATATTATTTAAGGATAAATGCTACATAAATAGCATTGCAATTGTCTTAATAGTAATATACTTATGAAAATTAAATAAAACAAAAGGATTTACAATGTGGAAATATCCCTTAGAAGAAGATTTATTTGAAAAATTTAGTAAGTATTCAAAAATTACCGGTGTAATTTTTATTATTTTAGGTCTCATCGGTATTGTCGAGCCTGCTTTTATGACATTGGCAACGGTTACGTTTGTGGCATGGCTGATGATGTTTGCAGGTTTAATGGCAGCTTATTTTACCTACATAAGTGATAAAAGTGATGTTGTAGGATGGTTAAAAAGCTTTATACTGATTGCCATTTCACTTTTTATGATTTTTTACCCAATGAGTGGCGTTGGAACCGTTGGTCTCTTACTTGCAATTTATTTTTTCATGGACTCATTTGCAGGTTTTTCACTTGCTCTCTCTATGCGTCCTGCACAGGGTTGGATATGGTGGATGATTAATGCTATTTTTTCTCTCATAATTGGAGTGCTATTTATTGTCGGTTGGCCATTTACATCACTCTACCTTATAGGATTACTTGTAGGTTTTAGTCTCTTTTTTGATGGTATATCATTACTTATTACAGGTTCTATCTTTAAAAAAATGAGTAAATAAAATGCAAAAGAAAAAAGCATTTGGTCTTTGGAGTGCAATCTTTTTAGGGATTGGCTCGATGGTGGGTGCTGGTATTTTTGTACTGCTTGGTGAAGCAGGAGCTATTGCCGGAAATCTTGTGTGGATCTCTTTTATACTTGGTGGCATTATAGCATTGTTGAGCGGATACTCTCTGGCAAAACTGGCAACTGCCTATCCAAGCCGAGGCGGCATTGTAGAATATTTGGTACAGTGTTACGGAGAAGGTGTCTTTTCGGGTTCAGTAGCTGTTTTATTTTATCTTTCTGCCATAGTTGCCATTGCGATGGTTGCAAAAACTTTTGGTACCTATGCTTCTATGATGATGGAGATGCATACACAAGAGTATGCAAATATATTTGCCATAGGTATTTTATTTACTTTTGTAGCAATCAATATGGCAGGAAGTACGCTGATTGCAAGAAGTGAGAACATCATAGTTATTATAAAACTCTCTATCATTATACTTTTTACAGTTGTTGTCTCTTTTTATATACACCCTGATTATCTCGCCCTCAAAGATGCGCCACCTGTTTTAAATATATTTTCCTCTATTGCTTTGACATTTTTTGCTTATGAAGGTTTTCGGGTTATAACCAATACGGCAGAAGATATGCAAGACCCTGCAAAGCTTATGCTAAAGGCTATGCTTATTGCTATCTTTTTGGTTATGTTGTTATATATTGCTGTAACCTTTGCAGTATTTGGAAATTTAACTTTACCCCAAATAATCAAAGCACAGGATTATGCTCTTGCAGAGGCTGCGAAACCGGTATTTGGACAAATTGGCTTTACTCTAATGGCTATTGCAGCACTTATTTCTACATCATCCTCCATCAATGCCAATCTTTATGCTGTTACAAATGTAACCTATGACATGGCAAAAAATGGAGAACTTCCTGAAATATATGAAAGAAATATTTATAATTCTACTGAAGGGCTTATAGTCAGTGCAATTTTTATATCACTTTTAATACTATTTTTTGATTTACAAGAAATTGCAGCTATTGGATCTATTTCAATGCTTTTTATCCATGCACTTGTCCATATTGGGCATCTACTGAAAAGAAAACATACCGGAGCTTCGGCTTTTATACTTATTTTAGCCATTATAACTATGTTAAGTGCCATAGTTTTAGCACTGCAATACACATCTAAAAATATTCCAAATGTCGGATATTTTATAGCAGGGGCTTTTTTCCTTGCATTTCTTATAGAAATAGGTTTACGACTCTTGACACATAGAGTTATTCAAAAACAAACTTTAGAATTCTAATGTTCTGAGTGTGAATAAACACAAGTGCACCAAGTACCTATAATGATTTTTCTTTCGCTATAAGTTCTTTCACTCCATTTATCATATCTTGCACACATTCGACTTCTGTAACGCCTAATCTTCTTTTATTACTTATATCGTAAATGCCGCCTTCACTCTCTGAATGCTCTCCATGAATACCACGAATTTGAAGAAAATGTTTGTCTGTAATAGCTTTAAAAGCGGACATATCTTGTGCAAGTTTTGGCAGTTTAATATGCACGCTGGCACGCATAGCCGTACCAAGATTTGTTGGACAACTTGTAATATAACCTAAATGTTCACTGTAAGAAAAAGCAACTTTCTTTTCTATCTCTTTAATGGCTGACGAGAGTCGTGTAAATACTTCTAAAATATTGCCTCCCATTTGCATAGAGATTATACGAAGTTGATCCTCTTCATTAATCCAAACTAAAAATGTTTTTTCATCATTATGGTATATACCTCTTCCCTCTGGCCAATCACGATTTAATCCAGCTGCTTCAAGAAATC
>CAZGSK010000012.1:0-20925 GCA_964528435.1 uncultured Sulfurimonas sp.
CTAAAAAACCTTTATGATCTTTACCTACTACAGTATCTATCTCAAGATCACCAATCGCCAATTCTAAAATCAAGTGCAATTTTCACCTAATCTAACTAGCTAACTTTTTACTCATTTCGCTAAAAAATACTTCATATGGGGTTTTGAAGTTTAGTACTTTTCTAGGTCTGTGGTTAAGTCTGCTTTGAATCATAAGTATTTCATCCTTATTGACGAATTAGTCCATTTGTGTGTTCATTCAAACCTCTTTCCCAAGAGTGATATGGATTAGCGATACAAATAAATATCACCAAAAATATGTTATACTTAGGTAACTAAAGGAGGTAATTACAGATGCAAATATCTTTAAATATTCAAGATGATGTTTATCAAAAGCTCAAAAATGCTGGTATAGATATGCAATCAAAGATTAATGAATACCTTCTGAATCTAGTAGATAGAAAAGATGATTACTTAAACTCTAAACAATTTCAAGAGGATAAAGCTTATTTCCAAAATGCTTTAGAAGATATTGAAAGTGGAAAAACAAAACCTCTTTCACATACAGAAGTATGGAATACAATAGAACAGCACACTAGCAATTAAGCATGAAAATTATCTATGAGCCAAGGTTTATAAATTCTTTTAATAACATTTGGGACTATATTGCACAAGATAGCAAAAATAGAGCAAATAAATTTAAAAAAGAGATAAAAAAATTAATTGAAGATATCCACCATATGCCTTACAAATGTAGAAAATCAATTTACTTTGATGATGATAATATCCGAGACTTGATTTATAAAGGGTATACAGTTGTATATAAAGTTGATGAAGAAAAATCAATCATTACAGTTTTGGGTATTAAAAAGTATAAAGTAGAATTATAGATAGCTTTGATTTTTAGGGGTATATGAAGGGGGCATTATATATTCAAAATAACAATTTTATGGAACTTTCTTGCAAGATAAAATATATGAACTTACTTTAGAACTCATCGAAAATGAAGAGTATTTTAGAACAAATATTGTACAAAATACAAAAATCAATTATTATTGGAGTACCGACTGGAGTGAAGAATTTTACATCAAACTTGCACAGCGTGGTTTTATCAGTACCACTTATGATACACTAAACGATTTCATTTTACTTCCTGAATTACAGTTTGAATATGCACTATTAGATTTTGACAATCTTCATATTGGAACAAAAGTAAAAAAACTCATAAAAAAAGATGCTTTTGAATTACAGATAGACCGAAACTTTCATGCAGTACTTGAAAAACTCCAAGCACACCATACCAAAGATAATTGGCTCAAAGATGAGTATTTGCAACTTATGTATAAACTTTACAAAAACAAGTCAAAACATCATAATTTCAGATTACACTCCATTGCCCTCATCTCCAAAGATAATGGCGAACTTATCGCAGGAGAGATAGGCTATACCATAGGAGAGACATATACAAGCCTTAGTGGTTTTAGTTCACGTCAAAAACGCTATAATAACTGCGGAAAATTACAATTAGTTTTACTTGCGAACTATTTAAAAGAAAAAGGTTTTGCTTTTTGGAATCTTGGTCATCCTCATATGGAGTATAAAAAACGGTTAGGTTCACGAATATACACTAGAGAAGATTTTTTAAAACGATGGGGGCAAGCCACAAAAAATAAAGAAAAAAGGGAATTATAAAATGAACGATGCAACAGATATAACAACATTAACAATCCGTATAGGAATTTTCATAGTTATTGCAGGGATCTTTTTCTTCATCTTAAAATCTAAAAAAGATTAAAAAAAAGTTTTAATGCTCTATGATATACTTTGGTATCAAACTTTTAATCTTTTGGTAAATCTTTTCAAAATCTGTCGAATAAACACGTGTATGCCCAATGGAAGTAATAAAGTTCGTATCTCTCTCCCAGCGCGGAACTAAATGCATATGAATATGCTCTGCAATACCCGCACCTGCCGCAGCTCCGAGGTTCATTCCAATGTTTACACCTCTGGCATTGAGCCCCTCTTTTAAAAGTTTTACACCTTGCTGTGCCAAAGCTGACATATGCAGCCATGTCTCACTAGGAAGTTCTTCGAGTTTATCTGTGTGTATATTTGGAATGATCATAAAATGTCCCGGTGTATAAGGGTACTTGTTCATCACCATAAAACAATGTTCATCACGATAAAGTACATGCAGTTTTGCATCATCTTCTGCGTGAGAAGCAATATGACAAAACACACACCCCTCTATCTTCTCACCTGCAACATACTCATCGCGCCACGGAGCATATAAAATATTATTCATTGTTGCCATCCTTATATAAATGCAAAGACTAAATCTGGGAACATTATAACAAGACCAAGCCCTAAAAGCTGTAAAAGTATAAAAGGAATAATACCTTTGTAGATATCCATCGTTGTTATACTGTTACCTGCAGCACCTTTTAAGAAAAAGAGTGAGAGTCCAAAAGGCGGTGTCAAAAAAGAAGCTTGCAAGTTCATAGCTATGAGTACGGCGAACCAGATAGGATCAATCCCAAAAGCATCCATAACAGGTACTAAAATAGGTACAATAATAAAACTAATTTCTATAAAATCAATGAAAAATCCAAGTATAAAGATAGCAAACATAGCCACACCGATAAATACCCATACATTCCCAATATCATGAGAGAAAAAGTCAAGTATCAAATCTGTTCCACCAAGCTCGTTAAAGACAAGAGAGAATGCAGTAGCCCCGATTAAGATCATAAAAATCATTCCCGAGAGCTTCATCGTTTCAAAGAGCGCATACTTTATCATCTCAAAATTGAGTGTTTTGTTCAAAGCAGAGAGCAAAACTCCACCCACAACACCAAATGCAGCGGACTCTGTAGGAGAAGCAATTCCTGCAAAGATACTCCCAAGAACAGCTACCATTAAAAGAAGCGGTGGGATAATGGCAAAAAGAAGCTCCATAACACTCACTGTTTCTTCAGAGATAATCGCAGGAGCATCCTCTTTATTTATAAAGGCACGAATGAGAATGTATATAATATAAAGTCCTACAAGTGTTAGTCCCGGTAAGACTGCACCCATAAAAAGCTCACCCACACTCACACTCATAACATCACCTAGAACAATGAGAATAATAGAAGGCGGAATAATCTGCCCGAGAGTTCCACTCGCTGCAATCGTACCTGAAGCCAAACCCTTGTTATAACCAGCCTGAAGCATTAATGGAAGTGCGATAACACTCATCATAACAACACTTGCTGAGACTATCCCCGTAGAAGCCGCAAGAATTGCACCAACTAAAACAACACTAACGCCAAGTCCACCTCTCACACCTTTAAAGAGTGAACTCATTGACATTAAAAGCTTCTCTGCCATACCGGATTTTTCTAAAATAAGTCCCATCATAATAAAAAGAGGCACTGCCATTAGAGTTGTATTGCTCATTATGCCATAGATGCGAAATGGTAAAATATTAAAAACTTCAAAACCAATATCCGGTGTAAAAAAAGCAAACATCATTGCCACACCACCAAAAGCAAAAGCAACCGGAACACCAAAAAGAAGCAGTAAAAGAGCTACAACAAACATAATCAAAGCTATCATAGAGCTCTCCATTTTTGAATGTCGTTCATGAGCTCTTTAAAGGCTTGCAAAGCAAGCAAAATAAATGCGAGCGGCATCAAAGATTTAATAATCCAACGATATTTAAGTCCACCAGGATCCGACGAGGCCTCATGCTGTAGGTAGCTCATCTCTACAAACCCAATACCTATGTAGATAATCAAAAAAGAGAGCGGCAAGACAAAAAATATAAAAGAGAAAATATTTATAAGTGCTTTTGTCTTATCTGAAAATTTTTCATAAAAGATATCGACTCTCACGTGAGCATTATTTCGCAGTGTATAGGCAATACTTAGCAGTATAACAACATCGAAAAAATGCCATTCCAGCTCTTGGAGTGCTGTTGAGCCTTCAGAAAAAAGATACCTGCTAGTTGCATCAAACACAACCAAGAGAACTAAAAGTGCCAATATAAAAGCTGTGAGATAGGCTGTATATTTTGTTATGTTATCTATAAATTTCATATTTACTCTTTTAAAAATAATACTTCAACATCAGATAAAAAGTCTGTTCATCTTTTTTATGATGAGATGCCACTTTATCTTTATAATCGTATTTTAGCACTATTTGACTGTTTTGTAACACTCTTACTCCCTGTGCAGCATGAATAAGCATTTGATTATCACCATTGTCATATAATCTTTGTGTAAACTCCACATTTGTTGTAAAATCTTTGTACTTATCAATATTGAAACCTACGCTACCACCAACACCTGAATGAAACTTAGCATTTTGATATACAAGCGGATCAAGCATAAAATAGAAAAATCCTAAATCATTCCCCCAAGAAAATCCGGCTCCTACACGAAAACCAAAAGTTGGATCTTGCGTGAGATAGTCATTATCCCATCCTATTTTTGTTCTCCATGAAAAGTTCTTAAAAAAGAGACTTCTTTGTGCAATGGATACAATAGAGATAATAGTTGCCTCCTCCACCTTTATCTCTTTTTGTGAAGCAGAGGCCAAAAGGTTTAAAAACTCTATCTGTGTACCACGCAAAAAGCCATATTCGCTATCTTCCAGGTCATGATATGCAGGACGAATCCCTAAAAATGCTATGCCGTCACCATCTCTGACACCTGCACCGATCTGCGTTCGTATTGCACGATGTCCATCAATAGGATTTGGTGGTCTTTTAATTTTTAGAGGCTTTGCAATTCCCATCTTTGCACGTGCTGTTGTCATTTCATGAAAGAGTTCAAGGTAGTCCTCTTTTTTTACTTCTCCTCGACTATATTGATATTCAAGATACTCAACTGCACTCTCTAAAATATATCTCTTTTGATCAATACTAATTGAGTTATTATTTTCAATATCTTTTGCTTTTATCTGAGCTTCTACAAGCTCTATTGGTAACTGAGCATATTGTTCATCAAGCAGTGTCTCATATTTTAAAAGCTTTGTACGCTTTGAAGGTCTATAACTCTCCCCCTCAACAATACCAGCCGCTTTGACAACATGTACCGTTTCCAAAGGAATCACCTGATAGGTAAAGTGTTTACGCAACTCTAAAGTAGGACGTGCCACTTCCAAGAGCCAGAGCATATTATATGAACAGTTTTCAGTAAAAAAGTAGTAATAAGAGTGTGTACCGTTTAACTCCCAAATATGGCGAAACATTTGCATCGTTTCAGCCTGCGTGAGGTTCAGATCATATTCCCAGATATCACGCTGTTCAGAATCTCTGTACTCTTTGAGCTTTTCATAATACGGCAACAGAGAATAACGTCCAAAATAGCCACCGACCAATCCTTTAATGGCAAATACAACACCATTTTCTGTTTCTGTGTTTGCATCTGCTGCATAATTAATCGCATAAGAGAGTAATTTAGAATTATAGGAGGAGTTGATACGTAAAAATGTATGTCCAAACATCGAAGCAGGTGAATTTATATGTGCAGCCGGGAAAACAAGTGTTGTAGATTTTGGATCTACCCTCTCTAAAATCTTTTGATACTCCTTGCATTCTGCTGTTAGGAAATCATCACCCTTAAGCTCTTCTTTGAGCCAAATATAACGTGCTGGAAACTTACATATACTGGAGTTATCATCTTTGACTTCATTAGAAAAAAAAGCATCTAATGTTGCATTAAGTTCACTTGCAGGATTGTTCTGACCATCTTTGGCAAAGAAGAACTCATCATCATCAATCTCGCTCTCATCTCCATTCATATGGAGCAGAAGATGCCAATAGTGTTTTTTTGAGAGCTGAAGTTTTGTTGCTTGATTTTTATAATTTTGAACACTTGAAGCAAAAACAGAGTGAGTGCTAAAAAGTATAAAAATAGTAATTAAAAAAAGTTTGATAGTAAAACCTTCTACTGAAAAAATGCTCACGCAAGAAGCTTTGCGTGAGATAGAAATTATAGAGCAGTTGTAGAGATATTATCTAAAACATCAGCCATTTTAACTGATTTGCTGCTATAAATTTTGTTATAGTTTGCTTGAAGAGCTGTATTGAAAGCTACTTTGTCTTGAACATTTAAAAGCTCATCTAAAGTGTCAAGTGATTCACCATGACCTACAGCAATCTCTTTTGCTAAAATGTCCATGTTTGATGCAACAAACTCTTCTGCTCTTTCATTCATAACAAATTTTGTTTTTTTACATCCAGAAGTACCTGAAGTGATACCAAAAGTTTGGTTTCCTGAAGTACCATTTGTAGTTGCCTGAAGTGCAAGCATTACTGCTGAAGAGTCATCTTTGATGATCATAGAACCAAGACCACAACCTGTTTGGCTGTTTACTGTTGCAAATGCACCTGTACTTAGCGCAGCTACTGCTGCTAGACTTACTAACAATTTTTTCATTTTAACACCTTTTCTTGTAAGATAAAGTTATTGTAAACAAACTAAGCTTAATGTTTTCTGTTATTAGATGAAATTCGGTGCATCATTGGCAAAGAGTATAATATCACCCGCTTTTGTTTGATTTGCAAGCACTTCTGTCAAAGTAGCTTTGTCTGCAAGCATAATTTTGTTTTTCACTTTAAGATGTTTATCAAAAAGCTCGGCATTGAGGGCACCTGTCACGATTACAATATCAAAAACTTCATTGATTGCATCAATGAGTTTCAAATTCAGTTCATCACTACTCTCTACCAGTCCTGGTGTCACAATAACCTTACGCCCATCATGCGTTGAGCAGAGGCGAACAGCTTCGAGCATACCATCAATGTTACCATTATAGCCATCATCAAGAATGATCTTACCACCTGCTTTTATAAGTTGCAGGCGGTGTTCAACAGGCTCTAATTTTCCAACTGCTTTTGTAATCTCTTCACTACTCAGACCGAAATCTTTAGCAATACGAATGGCAACTGCAATATTCATCGTCTGAAAAGCACCCAATATATCGGTATGAAGTTCTAACACTTCACCATCAAGTTTTAATTTAAAATCAATTCCATCAAGTGTTGCCTTAATATCTTCAATCTCATCGCCAAAAAAAGTAACTTTTTCATGTGGTTCATCTGTCACAGAGGTATGAATAAAAGCACGCTCTAGTCGTGGAGATTGCATTATCTCTAACTTTGTCCGTACAATATTGTCTAAACTACCAAAATACTCAATATGAGCTTCACCTACACGACCGACTACTACTGTTTGTGGTTCTAAAAAAGTAGTAATTTCATAAATATCTCCACTTTGACGAGCACCGGCTTCACAAACATATATTTCTACATCTTCACGCAGGTTATTATTGACATCAGCTACAATTCCACCAATAGTATTAACACTTCTTGGTGTTGCATAGAGATTGTATTTTGTACTGAGTATCTGTGCTACAAAATTTTTAATACTTGTTTTTCCATAACTCCCTGTAATACAGATGATTTGCAAATCTTTCATATTTTGAAGCTTCTTCTTTGCCTCTTTTTTATAAACTTTAAACAAAAACTTCTCTATGAGTGTTGAACCAATATAAGCTAAAGCCAAAGGCATCATTACACCATAAATATTACACGCCTCTTTTAGGGTACACAAAACATCTCCAAAAAGTGTAAGCGATACAAGTAAAATCAGAAAACGCTTCACACGCCAAGTAAGTACCAGCTTTTTATCAAGCCTTTTATACCAAATAACAATGGCAGGAACAACAGCAAAAACAAAAAAGATAGTAAAAAACTTACCCGTTGTATAGTAGGCTATTAATGGAATGATAAAATAGAGAATATGCCAGTGCGGTTTGTGGTGTTTTAATATAACACGCTCTAGTTTATAATCATACCACTGTAAGTTTGTAATAAGATACCAACCAAGCAGTGTTACAAAGACTACATTGACAACAAAAGCTATAAAAGTCTCATAACTCTCCATCTAATGTCCTAAACTTTTCAAAAATTCTCTCTCAATATGTTTAGAGATATCTGCCGCATTCTTCATAAAGAAGTAATGATCCCCCTCATAAACCTCAAGTGCTGAGTCTTTAATAAGCTCATGTATCTTCTGTGCAGAGCTTAGTGGAGTCGCTGTATCTTCTTTTCCCCAAAAAAGAAGTGCTCTACCTTCGTACTTGGAAAACTCATCACTAAAATCTTCATTAACAACATTTTTAAATGTCTGATACATATATTCACTCAGTTTTTTTGCATCATCAGCAACAAACAAAGAGCGAAATTTCGAAAGCCCTAAAAGTTTAAAAAGTTTAAAAAGTGCTATCTTTGCTTTGATTTTCAATGGTTTTTCTACATAAATACCCGCACTTGCAACAAGAACTAAAATTTTAGGCTCTAATACAAGTGCAACTTTACCACCAAAAGAGTGCCCCATAATAATATCTTTTTGTGCATTGATATGGATCATAAAAAGCTCGACAATTCGAGCTACATCAGTAGTTGTCAATGCCGTAGAACAAGTAGAATTTCCAAAGCCGGGTAAATCTATGTAAATATGGCGAAATCCATCCATATAATTCCCAAAAGTCTGTTTCATCAGATTTTTATTACTTCCCCAACCATGTAAAATAATCAAATCAACCTGTGCCTCAGGATTTATAATCTCATAACTTATATCAAATGTATGCTGTTTATACTGAATGGACTTCAGTGCCATTATTTCCCTTTTGCTTTAGAAATTGAATGAATATACTCATATGAAGCATTAATTCTCTTTGCGTGAGGCAGAGAGAGCGATAAATCTTCGATCGCCTTTGAAAAATCCTCAAAGAGATAGTTTGCCATAGAACCTGGGATTGGATTGATCTCATTGAGCAGCACCTCATCATTATGAACAAAAAAGTCACAACGAATTAATGCTCCCTCAAAAAGTCCACGATATACTTTGTCAAAATTCGCTTTGAGTCTTACTTCCAACTCTTCAGAAAGTTCAGCTTTTAAAACCTGTTCTGAACGCGAAAAGTCCATATACTTTTTATCGAAGTCTAAAAATTCCTCTTTTTGCGGCTCTTCAACAATTGAATAGTGCATCGTACCATTTGCCATATATCCTGCTAGGTTATACTCTTTGACATTTTCTAAAAAAGGTTCAATCAAAACAACCGTATCAAATTCAAAAGCAACATCAAATGCATAATCAAGTTCACTCTCATCTTTAACAATACTCACACCAATAGAACTTCCAAGACGAGAAGGCTTTACTATCAAAGGATATGAGAGTGAGATATGACTCATCTCATCTTTATGTGCCACCTCATAACGAACGCTTTTCACACCAATTGCTTCACAAAGATATTTGGTATAGCGTTTATCATACGAAAAAGTACAGGCATCAACACGAGGGCCTATATATTTAATAGCATAAAAATCCAATAGTGCTGCAATAGTACCATCTTCACCATCAGCCCCATGAATAAGATTCAAGACAACACCATTGTACTCTACACTTGAACCAAACATCCCTTTTTTCTGTTGCATAAATGCACCCTGCGTGAGCGTGAGACGAGGCATCTTTTTATGTTCGCCTTTTGAAAAAGTGACTGCTTTCATTTTTGCAGGATCTATAAGATAAAAAGTGTGATCACTGTCACAAAAAATAAAACTCAGATCAAAATTTGATAGTTTCTCTTTCAGTGTAATAGCACTCACAATACTTATCTCATGTTCAAAACTTGCTCCACCAAATAAAATTGTTAATTTCAATATATGATTCCTTCTTAAATTGTTTGTAGTAATTTCAAAGCACCTTTAACGAGCGATGCTGTATCATCTGCTTCACAAGCTGCAAGTGCTTTGGAAATTTTATCTTTTTTAAAGCCAAGTGCTTCCAGTGCTTCACTTGCTTCATTATATGCTGTAGTTTTCGTTGATATTGCATTACCAGTAAGCATTTCTGCATCAAAACCATTTAATTCAACTAAAATACGCCCTGCACTCTTTGGTCCGATTCCAGGAACTTTTTGTACTGCTTTTACATCCTTGTTGTTCAACACCGTTGCAAACTGCGAAGGCGTATAGGTTGAGCAGATCGCCATTGCTACTTTTGGACCTACTCCATTTATTTTAATAAGTCGTACAAAAAGCTTCTTTTCGTTTATATCCATAAAACCATAAAGCAAATTTGCATCTTCACGGATTATCTGCGATATAAAAAGAGAAACCTTCTCACTTCCCAATGCAGAAAAAGTATGTAATGATATAAAAACTTCATAAACAACTCCGTTTACATTTATATGTACAAAAGAGGGCTCTTTATAAACAATATCACCATTAAGTCCTACTATCATCTGTCTTATCCTTCTGCATCGACTGGACGAATTGCATATTCTCCATCATTGAGCTCAACCAAACCAAAAACTTTTTCATTTGAGCCTTCTAGTGGTTTATAAACGAGTTCAATTGGCGGATCAACAAGCTTAAATTTAATCTCATTGTAACCTACCCATTTATCTTTATTAATAATTCTTGCATCCATAATATTGTCTTGAAATGAGGCTGTTCTTGTTGTTAAGAGATTTAACTTCTCCTGCTTGAGGGTGTATTCTTCTTTTAATTCTTTAAGCTGTTTCTGCATACGCTGAAACTGTTTATATTTTTTTACAAAACTCTCCGGCATTTTGACACTGTTTTTTTGATAATGCAGTAATCGTTTTTTAATCTCTAAATAAGCTTTTGTTCCGTTTTTAATTAAGTTTGTATATTTTTCTATCTCTTTTTTAAGCTCACGCAGACGGCGTTCAATCTCTTTTATCTGCTCTTCATTATCTTCAACAGAGTTTTGTACATCTCGGCTGAGTAGTGGATCAATGGTAAATGTATTTTCACTTCCAAGCATTTTTTTTATCTCTATTTTATTTGATGCTGTTACTTTTACATGAGATGCACAAATATCAATCTCTACCTCTTTTGCCCTAATATTACCACCTATAGCCTGCGCAACACTTACAGTTTCACCCTCAACCTGCCCATGTTCAAGCCTTGTTATATGTATATTTTTACCATAAGCCTTACCTTTGTGAACATTAATTTCTAATTCATCTGCAATAACTGTTGCAGCTTTATGTGTCTGCCCACCAATTGTTGCTTTTTTAGCAATTACTTTTGCATTAGAGCCAACATTTCCGTCGATATCTATTTCACTTACTTCAACAATCATTCCAGAACCAACAGCATCTTTAATGGCATCTGCCTCTTTAACCGTCATATTTACTTCAGAATCTACACCGCTGTCAATGGAACCAGTTGTTTTAAAACTGATAGCATCGACATCTACATCTTTTTTAATCACATAAGTATTGTCTTCAAAAGCGATATATCCATTTTCATCGGCATAATATTTTATGGAATCCTCATCTTCAACAACTTTAATGTTTGAGCTTACTTTAAAGTTTGGTTCATTAGAAACTATAGGCTCTTTTGGCACCATATACTCACCACGACAATTTCGTCCCGGTTTCCCCATTTTTGCCTTAACATATTCTATAAGGAGTTGCCCTTTTTGAACACTTTGGATAAATCCACGTGAGGCATAATCAACACGCTCATTCTCCTGTACTTCTTTGTTATTCTCATAATGAAGTATCAGCTCATCATTTCTTGTGGCCGTTGGTTCATACGCTTCAGCGATGAGATGTGTTTCATTATGTTCAAACTCCATTTTTTCAGCAATTCTCACACATGCTGATATCTTTGAGGCAACACCTTCAAGCATAGAATCAAACATATAGACCAAGATTCCTGCACGAACTTTTTTACGGTTGATCATATCAATGAGATCTTCTTCAAAGTGAGGAACATACTCCACTCTTGAACCTTGAGCAATACTCAAATATACCTTACATTTTGTAGCATTGGCACCAACGGCTAGTTTAAAATCATTGTAGTGGTCATCTTTGGCAGACTTTTTGGAAAATACTTCTATCTCATAAGTCTGTTTAATCTGAAAAAACGGGTTAAGCAGAAGCTCTTCATCATGAAAGTTTTCTGATTCTTCTACTGACATCTCTTCCCACTCTGTATCTTTGTTCTCTTCAGAAACAAGACGTGTATAGGTTTGTACATCAAGAAGATTAAAGTCTAAAAGCTCCTGCTCCATCTCATAAGATTTTGCTATTTTAAAAAGCTCTTTTGCCACATTTTGTGTACGCACAACAGTAGGACGTACTTTTTTCATTGCAGGTTTCTTTTTACTTGAACCAAAGAGTGCCATTATTTATCCAGATTTTTAGTTTAGGAGAGATTTTAACGAAACTTTTGTTAAAATCTCGTAAAAGTTATATTTTTATACAAAGAAGCCCATGTTTAGAGCAATATTCACCAACAGTTTTGGTATTTTATTTTCACGTATCCTAGGATTTTTCAGAGACCTTCTCACAGCGTCCGTTCTTGGTGCTTCCATCTACAGTGATATTTTTTTCATCGCTTTTAAACTACCAAATCTTTTCCGTCGTATCTTTGCAGAGGGTGCTTTCACGCAGGTTTTCTTACCTGCTTATGCAAACAGCAGACATAAAGCTGTTTTTGCTGTACACATTTTTGTTGTTTTTCTTACAATCATTTTACTTATCACTTTACTTGTAAATATTGTACCGGAGTTTTTTACAAAAGCAATTGCAACAGGTTTTGATGCCAAAACAATAGCCATAGCCGCACCTTATGTTTCCATCAATTTTTGGTATCTTCCTCTCATTTTTACTGTTACATTTCTAGCCTCTATTTTACAGTACAAACACCATTTTGCAACAACTGCATTTGCTACGGCACTTTTAAATCTTTCACTTATCGGTGCGCTTCTCTTAGCAAAAGACAAAGCAAGTGCCGAAATTGTTTACTATTTGAGTTTTGGTGTTGTTATTGGTGGTGTTTTACAACTTCTAGCCCACATTATCGCCATTTATAAACTGGGGCTTTTTAAACTTCTATTTGGCGGTTTTAAATACCTGCGTGAGAAGTCATCTATTATACGAACAGATACAAAAAAATTTAAAACCAACTTCTTTCCTGCTATTTGGGGGAACTCAACTGCGCAAATATCTGCTTTTTTAGACACCTTTTTAGCCTCTTTTTTGGCAACGGGATCTATCTCATATCTTTACTATGCAAACCGTATTTTTCAGCTTCCTTTGGCACTTTTTGCCATTGCAACTTCAGTCGCGCTCTTTCCTCGTGTTGCACGTTACCTTAAAAATAATGATGAACAAAAAGCCTTAGAAAATCTTGGACGTGCTTTTTGGTTTTTAAGCTTTTTACTCACAGCAAGCACCCTCGGTGGCATTATTCTCTCCCATGAAATCATCACCCTGCTTTTTCAACGTGGCGCTTTTCATGGAGCCGATACACAACATACGTCTATGGTACTAATTATGTATCTTATTGGTCTGCTTCCTTTTGGTCTGCAGAAGCTCTTCGTTTTATGGCTGTATGCAAAAGAGATGCAGATCAAAGCCGCTAAAATTGCCACCATTTCACTTGCAGTTTACATTGTTTTTGCACTTGCTTTTATTAGCCCCTTTGGCGTCGCTGGTCTAGCACTAGCAAGCACACTTGGAGGTTTTGTCAGCCTCTTTTTTACTATTAAAATTTTTGGACTACAAAACTTTTTTGCTATACTTCGCTCACGCAACCTACTCTATCTCATAGTAGGCTCATTTATCTTTAGCATTGTATTATTAATTTTAAAGGATTTTATCAGTGACTATATTTGATTCTGTACAAAAGAAAAAACGTATATTTAAACCTCTAGTAGAGGGAAAAGTAACACTCTATGTCTGTGGTCCGACTGTGTATGATGATGCCCATTTGGGACATGCAAAATCTGCACTTGTATTTGACCTTTTAAGTCGAGTTCTGCATGCCAACGGTTATGATGTAACCTATGCAAGAAATATTACTGATATTGACGATAAAATCATCAAAAAAGCAGTAGAACAGCAAAAAGATATTAAAACTATTACAGATTTCTATACAGAAGCTTTTCATACTGAAATGGCCGCTATTGGTGTAAAACGCCCAGACATAGAACCAAAAGCAACAGAATCACTTGAAGCGATGTTTACGCTTATTGAAGAGCTTATTGAAAATGGTCACGCCTATAAAACGGCTGATGGCGATGTTTATTTCGATACAAAAAGTGACAATGAGTACCTCACACTCTCGCATAGAGTTCAAGATGCAGATGAGCGTCAAGAGCGTGTTGAGAGTTCCCAAGAGAAGAAAAACCCCGCAGATTTTGCCCTTTGGAAATCTATCAAAGATGACTCCATCACATTTGACTCCCCTTTTGGAGCCGGTCGTCCGGGATGGCATTTGGAGTGTTCTGCAATGATAGAGAAACATCTTGCTTATAAAGACAAACCCTATGCTATCGACATTCACGGAGGCGGAGCCGATCTGCTTTTTCCTCACCATGAAAATGAAGCCGCACAAACACGCTGTGCAACAAAAC
Source organism: uncultured Sulfurimonas sp. (assembly GCA_964528435.1). Lineage (GTDB taxonomy): Bacteria > Campylobacterota > Campylobacteria > Campylobacterales > Sulfurimonadaceae > Sulfurimonas. Next base: position 14,439 of record CAZGSK010000012.1, read on the forward strand.
ACGAACTCGCAAACTACTGGATGCATAACGGTTTTGTCAATATTGACGGTGAAAAGATGAGTAAATCTCTTGGCAACAGTTTCTTTTTAAAAGATGCCCTGCGTGAGTATGATGGAGAAGTTTTACGCTTCTATCTTTTAAGCTCACACTACCGTTCAAACTTCAACTTCAACACACACGATTTAGAGGCTTCAAAAAAGAGACTTGACAGACTTTATCGTCTCAAAAAACGTCTCTTTGGCTTAGCACAAAACAGTGAGCCGACTCCATTTAAAGAGCAATTATTAACGACAATCAGTGATGATCTAAATATCTCTGAATCTTTGGCACTTATTGACACTATGGTGGCTCACGCAAATGAAACGCTCGACACTCCAGGCAAACATAAACAGCTCAAACGTGAACTAATGGCAAATCTTGGCTTTATAGAAGAGCTTCTTGGATTTGGTGTAAAAAATCCTTATGAGTATTTTCAATTTGGTGTGGATGAGCAGACAAAAGAGAAGCTCACGCAGCTTATCAAACAACGAGATACTGCTAAAAAAGCAAAAGATTTTGCGGCATCTGATGCCTTGCGTGAGGAGATACTCTCCTATGGTGTCAATCTTATGGATACACCACAAGGCACTTTTTGGGAGAAAGTTTAGTGCAAATAGAACAACTCATAGAACTCCTCACGCAGAACTCTCTTAGTGCCACAGATGAGTTTAAACGACTTTTTCATGGGCGTGGTGGACTTTATGAAGGTTGGAAACATCTTACAATTGACTCTATTGACACACTGCTCAGTGTTGCCCTCTATTTTGAAGAAGCAAATGAAAAAAAGCTCATAGAAGCTTTAAGTGCATTTGTGCAAAAAAGTTCAAAATACACTACCTTAGTTGTTCAACGTCGCTACATAAAAGGTGCACCGAGTGAGATACTTTTAGGTGAAGTTGAAGATGATTTAACTATACTTGAAAATGGTATGAAACTCAAACTCAATCTACTCTCAAACAAAAACAACTACTACTTTGCTGATATGAAAAATGGTCGTGCTTTTGTGCGTGAGGCAGCAAAAAACAAACATGTGCTCAATCTTTTTTCCTACACCTGTGCTTTTAGTGTAGCTGCAAAATTTGGTGGGGCAAAAAGCGTTGTTAATATAGATATGAGTAAGGGTGCTCTTAAAGTCGGTATGGCAAACCACTCTCTCAATCAGCTAGATCCAAAAGGTGTCAGTTTTCTGCCCTACAATATTTTAAAATCATTCTCAAATATTAAAAGAAAAGGTCCCTATGATCTTATTATCATAGATCCGCCAAGTTTCCAGCGAGGCAGTTTTGAAGCAACAAAAGATTATGAAAAAATCATTAAAAAACTACCACAAATTGCAAGTGATGAGTGTACTCTTCTTGCCTGCTTAAACTCACCAGAGCTAGAGAGTAGTTTTTTGATAGAGCTTATTGAGCAGTGGGCACCAAGCTTTCAGTTTCAAAAACGACTGCCAAACCTTCCAGAGTTTGCAAGCGCCGATGAAGAGAAAAGCCTAAAAAATCTTGTTTTTATCCGAAAATAACTTCACTCTTTTAACTTTGGCAATATGACGCCAAAAGCCCCTCACGCAATGTATTATACTTCTCATCACCTTGAAGTTTTTTCACAATTGCAAGAGCAAAACAGAGTGCTGTTGCAGGGCCACGTGAGGTCATAATATTTGCATCTTCTACAACCATAGCCTTCTCTCCTTGATAGCCCTCTTTTCTTATCTCTTCTTCAACAGAAGGATAACAAGTATAATTCTCTTTTAAAACGCCTGCTTTATTGAGTGCAAACGGTGCAGCACAGATAGCTCCGATATTTTTGCCTTTTGCATCCATCTCACGCAAAAGATTTTGTACATTTTCATCATCTGCCAGAGCATGTGTTCCATCCCAACCACCAGGTAAAACGATCATATCAAGTTCATCTGCAGAGATATTCTTTATGCTCTTATCTGCTTGAATTTTTATGCCGTTCGCGCCTTGAACCAGCATAGTGTCATCTAATGCAACCACCACTACATCAATATCTGCCCGTCTTAATACATCAATAATACTTACAGCTTCAATCTCTTCAAAACCTGTTGCCAATGGTACTAATACTCTCTTCATATCTTCTCCTTATATCTATTATATATTAAAATAATCAAAACTATTTTATCACACATCTTTTAATATACATTTAAAGGAGTATCTGATAGCATTGAAAAGATGAGGAGTGTTTTATGAAAAAAATTTTATTACTTACATTTATTTTTTTTCTATTTTTTTCTTCCTGTTCTCAGCAAAAGCGAAGAGAATTACGTATATCTACAAACTCATGGATAGGCTACGCTCCTCTTTTTTATGCGAAAGAAAAAGGTTATCTTGAGGCAGCAGATATAAAGCTTATTACCAATGTCTCTTTAGCAGAAGCGGCAGATATATATAGTGTCGGAAAGGCAGATATGGTCACAACTACACAGCATGAGTACTATATGCTTAAAAATTCCAATCCAAATATCATTCCTATCATACTGCTTGATCGTTCTAAGGGTGGTGATGTGGTTTTATCTAACAGAAGTATCAAAGAGCTGCAAAATGCCAAGCAAATTCATGCTTACTTGGAGATTGATTCTATTAATGCAGAGGTTTTAGAAGACTTTTTAAAGCACTACAATATTGATCCACAGAAGCTAAAGTATATAAATAAGGATCAAGCACAGATACAAGATTTAAAACCGCAAAAAGATAAAAATATCTTAATTGCTACCTATATACCATACAATATTTTTTTAGAAAAAAAAGGCTTTCATGAACTATCTTCAACAAAAAATACAGATGCAATCATTGTTATTGATTCTTTGTGTACAAGCCAAAAAAAAGTCAATAAATATAAAAAAAGACTTCATGAGCTTAAAAAAATCATTGATCGTTCTATCCGTGAGATTAATTCCAATAAACAGCAATCTTATGAATTAACAAAAAATTATCTTGGAAATATCAGCTATGGTGAGTTTGTAGATTCACTCCAACTCATAGAATGGATTAACCATCCCTCAAAGACTCTTTTAAAGCGTATTAAACCCATGGGATATGATGAAAAGTTCTTAATCAAATGAAAAACATATCAATAAAACTTTTTACCGTCATAATTATGCTATCTACATTTGGAGGGGGAGGCTTTATATTTTATAAATTTTTTAATGATTCCAAAAATATTACAGAAAATTTACTTAAAGAAAATATTCAGGCAAATCTTTTAAACATTAAATATTTTCTTGACAAAAATCTAAAACAAGACAATGTCAATCAACTCAAAGCCTATCTGGACAATATTGTTCACTCAAATACAGTTCTAAGTGATATCCATATTATTGACAATACCAATAAACTACTTTACGCAACAGACAGAGATACCATGCCACAACATAAAAATATTACTTGTCGTCCAATTTCTGAGATTGTCACCTCTAATATTTTCGAACAAGAGTGCTACACTTTTTCTATCAAGCTTTTTAATGGTCTCAAGCCTTATTACTATACAGCAACAGTTTACTTAGATAAAAAATATCTTGACTCACTGCTTAAAGATAAAATCATTAAATATGCAGGGCTCTTTGTTGGCTACTTTGTAGTCTTTCTTATACTTTTATGGTTTATTGTTAAAAAATTTCTAATAACTCCACTTGAAGAACTGCGTCAATTTGCATACTACTCAAACAGAGTACCAATGCAGTTTCTCATTCAAGAAATTGAGAGTATCCGATACTCTCTAGATCTAACATTCAAACGTCTGAAAAAAGAGCAAGAAGAACTCTTTAATCTCTCTACAAAAGATCCGCTTAGTGGTCTTTATAATCGCTTAAGTCTCATAGAAAAAATAAACTGGCTCATCTCAAAAGGAGAGCGATCACATGCAAAATTTGCTCTTTTGTTTCTTGATCTAGACAACTTTAAAAACATTAATGACTCACGGGGACATGAGTTCGGAGATAAAGTTCTTCAGCATATCGCAAAGGTCCTTTTAAGATCTGTAAGAAATAACGATATAGTATCAAGAATAGGAGGAGATGAGTTTGTCATCATATTACCCGATATTATAGATAATGAAGCTATTTTAGAAGTTATTCAGAGAATTCAGAATTCACTCTCTACTCCAGTTGTTTTTGACAACTATAAGTACCTTATAACCTGTAGTATTGGAGTTGCTATTTATCCTAAAGATGGAAAAGACGTTACTGAACTTCTTAAAAATGCAGATATTGCGATGTATAAATCAAAAGAGCTTGGAAAAAACAACTTCCATTTCTTTACTGAAAGTCTCAATAATGAGATTCAAGAAAAAATAAATATTCAAAGACTTATGATAAATGCACTAGAAGAAGGTCACTTCAAACTCTTCTACCAGCCCAAAGTAGATATTGCATCCAATAAAATTGTCGGATGCGAAGCACTGATTCGTCTTATTGACCCTCTACATGGACTCATACCACCAGACAAGTTTATCTATATAGCAGAAGAGAACAACTTCATCATTCCTCTTGGAAACTGGATCATTAAAGAAGCTACACAACAGCTAAAACTCTGGGAAAACACATCTATGCAAAATATCAAACTCGCCATTAATATCTCTGGCGTACAGTTTAAAAACAAAAATCTTTTTAAGACCATAGAGAACTCCATAAAAAATATAGATCCAAGTAAACTTGAAATTGAACTTACTGAATCAGTACTCATGAGTGACTTTGATGAAAAACTCAAAATAATTCATCAGTTAAAAACACTGGGAATCAGTCTCTCTCTTGATGATTTTGGCACAGGATACTCATCTCTTTCATACCTCAAACAAATTCCTTTTGATACACTCAAAATAGATAAAAGCTTCATTGATGATTTAGAAAGTAAAAAAGAGCAAGCGTTTGTTAATATGATCGTTACTATTGCAGATGAACTAGGCCTAGAAGTTGTCGCTGAAGGTGTCGAGAACAGAGAGCAACTTGAATATTTAAAACAGATGAAGTGTGAACAATATCAAGGATATTACTGTTCAAAACCACTCCCAATTGAGGAGTTTGAAAAGCTTTTCAAAGAACATCCCTGCCCATAATCTTCTTATTACTTAAATTTGAGTATAATCTCTTTAAATTTTTTTAAAGTGGTAGGACCTCATGATAAACTACGAATTGATAAAACCTTTACTATTTAAACTCCAGCCTGAAAATGCACACCATGTAGCAGAGTGTGTTCTACGATTACCAAATATCTGTCAAATTCCATTTAACCCTTTTTTAGAGTCACACTTCATTACAGATGATATGCTCACGCAAGAGCTCTTTGGACGGAAATTTTATAACCCTGTTGGACTAGGGGCAGGCTTTGATAAAAATGCTACTATGATACGTGGCATACAGATTTTAGGGTTTGGTTACACTGAAATTGGCACTGTAACACCAAAACCGCAACCAGGAAATCCAAAACCGCGTATGTTTCGTCATATTGAGCAAGAGAGCATTCAAAACGCAATGGGTTTTAATAATGACGGTGCATACAAAGTTATCAAGCGTCTTAAAAAACGCTACCCTTTTACGACACCTATTGGTATTAACATCGGCAAAAACAAAGTAACACCTGAAAAAGAGGCTATCAATGACTATACACACCTTATTAAGGCCTTTAACGGTCTAGGTGATTATTTTGTAATCAATATCTCTTCACCAAACACTCCAGGACTTCGTGACCTGCAAAATGAAGAGTTTATAACAAAACTTTTTGCAGAGGCAAAAGCACTTACTGATATGCCTATTTTACTTAAAATTGCACCAGATATGTCCCCAGAAGATGCTGTTGCGCTTACAACTTTAGCCGTTGAAAAAGGAGCAGATGGTATCATCGCCACAAACACAACAATTGACTACTCATTAGTAAAACATCCTAAAGAGATAGGCGGAATAAGCGGAGCAGTTTTAAAAGAGAAAAGTTTTAAAATCTTTGAAGCAATAGCAAAAGAGCTTTATGGCAAAACTACCCTTATCTCTGTCGGTGGCATTGACTCTGCGCAAGAGGCGTACAAACGTATCAAAGCGGGAGCATCTTTGGTACAGATCTTAAGCGGAATTGTCTTTCATGGACCAGATATGATTATGAACATTAACCGTGAACTTATAGAACTTTTACGTGCTGATGGATTCACAAACATTACCCAAGCAATCGGAGCAGATAGAAAATAATGAAAATAATAGCAACACTACTTCTTGGCTCTTCTTTGATATTTGCTTCATCATCTATCAATTACAAAAAGCACAAACAAAATAAAACACAAAAGATTGAGATAAAAAAAATGCCTTCACCACTACCAGAATATGAAACAAAAACACTAAAAAATGGACTTCAAGTCGTTGTTATTCCCCTGCATAATGAAACAAATGTAGTAAGTACCGATATCTTCTACAAAGTCGGAAGCCGTAATGAAATTATGGGTAAAAGCG
>CAZGSK010000013.1:0-19974 GCA_964528435.1 uncultured Sulfurimonas sp.
TTTCTGATCTTCCTGCCTTCTTAATATTTATAACAGCATTTTGAATATCTTCCTCGTCAATCTCTCCTATAGGCTTATTTGAAATAGACTGTAGCCATTTATTATGAAAACTCTCTCTTTCTTTGTAGTCAAAGTCTCCTTTATCGTTTCTATGTTTATATTGATCTATTTTATATTGTATATATTTTTCAAAAACATCTTTGTATAACATTGTTTTTGAAAATTCTTCTTGATTTACTTTGTAAGAAGATAAATCATTCATCATCTGTTCATATGTTTTAGAGGCTTTTTTGATAGCATTGAGTAATGTTTCTGAGGGTGAAAAATTTAATGTTTTCTTTTTTGATAAAATCTTACCATCAATCATTTTACTAGCTCTTACTTGTATTTTATAAGGCTTAGTAAAAGTTATATTTGAATTGATTATTTTATTGTTTTTTATTTTACTTGATGGTATTTGTCCATCATTTTTATAGTATAATCCGCTTGTATTGACTTTTTTAAGATCAAACCTCAAGAACATATCGCAACTCCATAAAAGTACATAACTTGGTACACAACTAACTATATATTGGTGTGTTTATTATATCTAACTATACCTAATATGCTTGTATGACATGCCCTTGTTTACTTTAGTCATGTACAATTATGACCACAATAACCAAAATGGTATCTGGATTCAAAATCCGTTGGCTTCGGCTGTGGGGGTTCAAGTCCCCCCGCTGGTACCACTTTATATCAAACAACTTCAATAAACTTCTAAATTTCACACTATTAAGGCTTTCAGGGCTATCCTTAAGTTTTTCCGTGCTAAAATCCGCGTAAATAAGGCTTACAATTATGCATATTTTAACAAAAATACTTTTTATCATCTCCTTACTTTTCTTTACACTGCAAGCAGATAAAGAGCTACAACATACATATAGCATTTTAGATAAAAACATAATGCTTTCAGACATTGTGAAAAATCCAAAAAAAGATATCCTCCTCTTTAGCATCTCTCCATCAAGACACTCCAAGCGAGTGAAAAGCAAAGAGCTGCTGCAACTCTTAAAAAAACACGGCTATAAAGATTTTACAGCAAGACATGCTTATGTACAATTTAGCCAAAAAAGCCCTATCAATACAGATACAATAAAAAATAGACTTATTTTTTACTATAAAGAGAGATACAAAAAGATACAGATACAAGAAGTTAAAATCTCTCCAAATAAATATCTATCGCATCTGCCAAAGAATTATACAGCAGGCTTTGCACGAAATGCCTACCTCTCACGCAAAGGAATCTTATATATAAAAACACCAGATAATAAAAAAATATTTTTCAACTATAACATCTATGCCAAACTCAATGTTTATGAAACAAAAAAGAAGATAGAAAAAGGTGATGAGCTATCAGAGTTAAATTGTAAAAAAAAGAGTATAATACTAGAAAAATTCAAAGCTATGCCGCTTATAGATTTACCACCGGCACATTATGAAGCAAAACACAGACTCAAAAAATTCTCGCTGCTCACGCAAAGAGATGTGGTCGGACTTTTTTTAGTAAAACGGGGCTCATATATCAATGTTTTTCTTCAGGATGAAGGGGTATATATCACTTTTGGTGCAAAAGCACTGCAAAGTGGTCGCTATGGAGACACAATCTCTGTAATAAATCAAAATAAGAAAAAAATTCACGTAAGAGTCATAGGCAAAAACAGAGCAGAAGTCAAATGAAAAAAAGAAAAATTATTATTGCTAGTAGTGGTGCAAGTGGAGTTAATCTTGGTGTAAAAACGCTAAGCCTTTTACCAAAGACCATTGAGAAACACTTTATTACTTCAGACAATGCCAAAGTGGTTTTAAAAAAAGAGTTAAATGATGTTATTGTCCATCAAAATGAAGACATCTCTGCCTCTATAGCTTCAGGTTCTTTTGGCGCAGAAGCAATGCTTATAGCACCCTGCTCTATGAATACTTTGGCAAAAATAGCCTGTGGCATAGCAGATAATTTAGTAACGCGCGCAGCTGCAGTTATGCTAAAAGAGCAAAAAAAGCTCATCTTGGCACCGCGTGAGATGCCTTTCTCTGCTATTGCTTTAGAAAATATGCACAAATTAGCCTCTTTGGGTGTTATTATTGCACCGCCTGTTATGGCTTACTATTCAAAGCAGCAGACCCTTGATGAGATGGAGAACTTCATCATAGGAAAATGGTTTGATTTGCTTGATATTGAAAATGATTTATATAGAAGGTGGAACTAAATGAGTGACCGTAAAATAGCTCTTTATCCTGGTACATTTGATCCTATTACCAATGGGCATTTTGACATTATAGAGCGCGCACGCAATTTATTTGATGAGGTTATTGTAGCAGTAGCCGAATCAAAAGATAAAAAACCAATGTTTACACTTCAGAAGCGTATTGATATGGCAAAAATTGCCGTAAAAGAGATTGAAGGGGTACGTGTTGTCGGCTTTGATAATCTGACTATAGAGTTAGCCCATGAACATAATGCAGGAGTGCTTATTCGAGGACTACGCGCCGTAAGTGATTTTGAGTATGAGCTGCAACTAGGCTACTTAAATAATTCTCTTGATGAGAGTATAGAGACTGTTTATCTGATGCCAAAACTCAAACATGCTTTTATTAGCTCTTCCATTGTAAGAAATCTACTCAAATTCAATGGTAAGACAGAACATCTTCTTCCGCGTGAAGTTCAAAAAATCATAGGGAGTACGGACACATGTACATTGCAATAGAAGGGATTGATACTGCAGGCAAAAGTACACAGATTCAAGCACTTAAAAATATTTATCCTCACGCAGTCATTACAAAAGAGCCTGGTGGCACAGGCATAGGACAGGAGATTCGTTCTTTAGTTCTAAGCGCAAAAACACAAAGCAAAAAAGCAGAATTTCTTCTCTTTTTAGCAGATCGTGCAGAACATATAAAAGAGGTGATTGAACCTAATTTAGACAAAATGATTATCTCAGACCGCTCAGCAGTCAGTGGAGTTGCTTATGCGCTCACGCAAGGAGAAATCAGCCAAACTGCCATTGTGCATCTCAACAGATTTGCAACAAACGGCATCTATCCTCAAAAAGTTTTTCTCTTAAAACTGACAAAAGAAGAGCTTGAGTACCGTCTTTCGCAAAAAGAGCTTGATGGCATTGAGCTGCGTGGAAGCGCTTACCTTTTAGGAATTCAAGATGCTATCATACAAGCTGCAAAGCTCCTCGAGATCGAACTTATTGAGATTGATGCTACACAAAGCATAGAGGATATAACAAAAGAGATATTAAATAATATTAGTCTCTAAATACTCTTTGCAGGCATCTGCATTACCTTTAAAAACAATTCTCTTCGTATTGTTTTCAATCTGATAGTCATACATAGGATCATAATACTCTTCTAAAAGGTAGATGATCCACTCTTTATAAAGCTCACAATCATTTGTTTTACTCTGCACTCTAAACGCTTCATCAAAAATCTTACAAAGATGAGCATATCGTTCTAAGCCCAATCTTCTACTAATTCGTTTCATGGCACTGTGAATATCTTGATACCAAAGTTTCATTCCCCCCTCTTTGTAAACAACTCTATATTGCTTCTGCGCTGCCGTGATATATTCATCAAAAGTTATCTGCACTCTTGTACGCAGTGGAGTTTGTAAGATTATAAGTGGTGCGTTATTAAGATATGCAGCAAAGAGTTTTGGAATGTAAAGACTACCGACAAATTTTCCTTCATCTTCAAACAGAAGATGTTTATGTTCGTCATTGATTTTTTGAATTAACTCATACGCCAATGTATTTTCAAAGTTAATCTGTGTTGGTTGTGGTGTAACCTTCCTACCAAAAGAAGAGCCTCTATGATTTGCCAAACCTTCCAAATCTATGGAGTTTTTAATCTTCTTTAAAAATATTGTCTTTCCAGAGCCTGTTCTCCCACCAAGAATAATTGGTTTAAAATACTTTACAGAGTTATCTATTTCTTGCATCAAATAATTTCTAAATGCTTTATAACCGCCTTTCAATCGAACAATATCCTGATTATTCTCACGCAACCACTTTTGGGAAATTTCAGAACGCTGACCTCCTCGAAAACAGTAAAGCATTGCATCTGGATGAGCTTTTTTGAAATCTAACCAATGCTGAATGCGTTTTTCTTTAATTTCTCCGCTAATAAGAGTATGTCCAAGCTTAACAGCCTTTTCATTACCTTTGTTTTTATACTCAATTCCAACAAGTCGTCTCTCTTCATTATCCATCAAAGGCAGATTAACAGAATTTTTGAAAGCCCCTTTTTCAAATTCAACAGGGGCACGCACATCTATAAGCGGTGTTTCATTTAAAACTATTGAACGAAAATCATCACTTTGGAGAAGTTCTTGCATCTAAATGACTTCTATAACTTTATCTTGTTGTGCCGTTGTCTCACCAATGGCTTCTAAACTCAATCCATAACTTTTACTCAGCTCTAAAAAGGAATCTACACCATCTTTTTCAACTACAACAAGTAAACCGCCCGATGTCTGTGCATCACAAAGTATCTCCTGTTGCACTTGGGACATTTCACTGATTTTTGAACCATAGCTTCTAGCAGCAATCTGTCCAAAAGTAAATGGATCATCCACTATTGGCATAAAAAAATCTGTTGTTGAGAGAGATGAAGTCCCATTTCCAAGATCATATGCTGCTGCATCATCTTTGTCTTTATTGCCTACTAAAAGTTGTGAATAACTACTTGTTTTTATAGAGCTTTTAAGTATCTCATCAAGCAATACAGGAGAAATTTTACATCCACACCCTGCTCCATGGCTATACTCCGTTAATTTTACTTGCTTCATTCTCTACCTTTAGCTATAATTTTTGCCATTATAACACTAAGAGATTAAATGATAGAAATACCAAACTTTAAAACTTTAAATATTGCAGATATAGTTTGCGATTACAACGGTACTATTGCTAAAGATGGCATGCTTCTGCCCGAAGTCAAAGAACTTTTTCACGAGTTAGCACAACACTATAAACTCCATGTTATCACAGCAGATACTTTTGGAACCGTCAGCAAACAACTTGCAAACCACACAGTAACAGTAAAAATACTTTCAAGCCAGGACCATACAGCCGAAAAAGCAAAATATATAAAGAGCTTAGGCTCACAAAACTGCATCGCTATTGGCAACGGAAACAACGACAAAGACATGCTTAAAACTGCAGCCATTGGCATCACAATTCTAGGAGATGAAGGATGTGCAACGCAAACACTTCTCAATGCTGACATTTGCTTTGAAAACATCGATGATGCACTCCAAACACTCCTTCATACTAAACGTCTTGTAGCAACATTAAGAAATTAAGCCATTTTTTGATATTCTTGCAATAATATTTTAACAGATTTTAAAGGATAAAAATGATTGCATCACTGAGAGGGATGAATGATATACTCAGCAAAGAGGAATCTCGCCGTTTTACTCACTTTATTAACGTAGCTACAACTGTAGCGCAAAGATATGGATTTCACTACATTGAAACACCTCTTTTAGAAGAGACTGCTCTTTTTAAGCGTTCTGTCGGAGAGTCTAGTGATATTGTCGGCAAAGAGATGTATCAGTTTGAGGACAAAGGCGGCAATGATGTCTGTTTGCGTCCTGAGGGAACTGCCGGTGTTGTAAGAGCTTTTATTCAAAATAAACTTGACCGTGCAGGCGGAACACACCGTTTCTTTTATCATGGTCCTATGTTTCGTTATGAAAGACCGCAAAAAGGTCGTCTAAGAGAGTTTCATCAGTTTGGTGTAGAGAGCTTTGGTGTTGAAAATGTTTATGAAGATGCGATGATGATCATGATGGTTGCTGACATTCTAGCAGAACTTGGTATTGGTTACCGCCTGCAGCTTAATTCTCTTGGATGTAAAGAGTGTATGCCTCCATACCGCGACAATCTTGTAAATTTCATTGAGAGTGTAGAGAGTGAAATTTGTGAAGATTGTCAAAGAAGAAAGTCAACTAACCCTATCCGTGTACTTGACTGTAAAAATGAGAAATGCCAAAGCCTTTATGAAAATGCTCCAAAGCTCATCAACTCGCTTTGTGAGAGTTGTGAGAGTGACTTTACAAAACTCAAAACTATCCTAGATGCAAACAGCATTACTTATGAGATCGATACAAACCTTGTGCGCGGACTTGATTACTACTCAAAAACTGCCTTTGAATTTGTCAGCGATAATATCGGAAGTCAAAGTGCCATTGCCGGTGGTGGACGTTATGACAGACTTGTAGAGTTTTTGGATGGACGCCCTACTCCTGCAGTTGGTTTTGCTATGGGAATTGAGCGTCTTTTAGAACTTATAGAGATGCCAAAGCTCTCACGTGAGGGTTACTTCTTCGGTGCAATGGATGATGAAGCAGTTGATCTTATTATCTCTCTCACGCAGAAGAAAAGAAAAACAGATAAAGCAAGCTGTGATTACCGCGCTAGAAATCTTAAAAACCATCTCAAATCTGCAGATAAGGTAAACGCTCGTTACTGCTGTGTCATTGGCTCAAATGAACTTGAAAATGGCACAATATGGGTAAAAGACTTAGAGAATAAAACTGAAGAGACTATAGAAATAGGATTATTATGATTATCAAAGAAGATGGCTTTATTGACACAACCTGGGAATTTTTCTTAGAGTTTTTTGAGTTTTTTATAATAGCTTTTATCTTTGTTATCGCTTATCTCTACTTTTATGATAAATATGTACAAAGAAAGCATGCACTCTTAATTAACTACCCTGTAATCGGTCGTTTTCGGTATCTCTTTGAAGCTCTGCGTGAGCCACTACGTCAATATTTTGCAGAAGAGACATTTTATGAGTCCAAAGATAAAGTAGATTGGGTATATAAAGCTGCAAAAGACAGACCAAACTACCAATCATTTTCAGTAACACAGCCATTTTCCGGTTCACGTTTTATTATTAAACATGCCTCAAGTGTTTTAAATGAGGATGAAGTGAGTGATGACACAAGTCTAATTTTTGGGCAAAACAGAGAACATCCCTTTGTCTCACATACACCAATTATTCGTTCTGCGATGAGTGATGGTGCTCTCTCTCCTGAAGCAGTTCGTGCTTTCAGTATTGCTGGACGAGATTCAAATCTTACTATAAATATAGGAGAGGGTTCACTTACTTCAAATCATCTCTTCACACTCAAACCAAATCCTCAAACAGACAAATATCTTGAAATTATCAAAAGCACAGCCTATGCGGATTTTTTATTTAAAATAGGAGATTTTTTCTTCAACAGAAAAATAGCACTCAAATGGTATAGAAATGCTTTACTGAATAAAAAGACACAAAATACCTATATTTACGATACAAGCTCACATGTACTCTTTCGTGTAAACTGGGATGCACCACTAGAAGCTTTTCCACAAGAGGTTCCACAAGAACTGCCAAATATGATCTTTCAAATGAGTTCAGGACTGTATGGTGTTCGAGACAAAGATGGCAATTTTGATGAAGAGAGATACCAAAAAGCAATGAAGTTTTGTCGTATGACCGAAATAAAGATTGCACAAGGAGCAAAACAGACCGGAGGAAAGCTTGCTGGGAAAAAAGTTACTGCTGATATTGCCTACTATCGTGGTGTTCCTGAAGGTAAAGATATCTTCTCTCCAAACAGATTTCCATATGCAGATACAACAGAGCATCTTTTAGATTTTGTATCAAAATTACAAAAGCTCTCAGGCAAACCTGTCGGTTTTAAAATAGTCATCTCTGATTCTAATTCTGTTGAAGAGCTGGCAGACGCAATGCAAAAACATAAAAATGCAGGAAAAACTCTTCCTGATTTTATTACAGTTGACAGTGGTGAAGGTGGAAGTGCCACAGCACCGTTAGAGCTTATGGAGTCTGTTGGGCTTACAACAAATAATGCTCTTTATATCTTAGATACCATCCTAAAACAGTATAAGCTGCGTGAGGAGATAAAAATCATTGCAAGTGGCAAGATTCTTACACCTGATGATGCCATCATTACACTTTGCATGGGTGCGGATGCTGTTGGTATTGCACGTGGATTTATGATGAGTGGCGGCTGTATTCGTGCTCGTATGTGTTCTGGTTTTGGTTCTCATGTATGCCCTGTCGGCATGGCAACACAAGATGAGAAAAAACGAGCATCTTACCTTGTTGTTAAAGAGGGGCGTGAGATTGGAAATTATCATAAAAATCTCATCAAAAGTATGAAAGTAGTACTGGCTGTTATGGGTATAAAACACTTTAAAGATCTCAATAAAAAACATCTGACATTTAAAAATAGAAATGGTGAGATCTATTTTGATATAGACCAGTATTTCCATCAAAAACTTCATGTATAGGCAATGATTTTGAAAAACTTTGGTTTAAATATCTGGGCAAATAAAAACTTTATCATAGAAGAAGGTGAAATTCGACTGAACTACAGATCTATGCCCTCACTTATTGAAATAACAAAAAATATTAGAGCAGAAGGCACACGTGGTCCTCTTCTTCTGCGTTTTCCACACCTTATAAAAAAACAGATTCGCAGTCTCTATGCCCATTTTGACAGTGCTATAAAAGAGAACAACTATCAAGGAAATTTTAATGCTGTCTTTCCACTCAAAGTAAACCAATTTCCTCACGCAGTTCATGCCGTTGTCAATGAAGGTAAAGAGTATAACTATGGTCTTGAAGCAGGAAGTAAAGCTGAATTGATTTTAGCTATGGCAAAGACACCAAAGGGTGCAAACATCACAGTTAATGGCTTTAAAGACAAAGAGATGATTACACTTGGCTTTATAGCAGCACAAAGCGGACATAAAATCACTTTGACTATTGAAGGTCTTGGCGAACTAGAGACAATCATTGAAGTCGCAAATGAATCAAATCTAAAAGTACCCAACATAGGTATTCGAGTACGATTACACTCTGCAGGAAGCGGCACTTGGGCAAAGAGTGGTGGTATGGATGCAAAATTTGGACTTACTTCAACAGAAATTCTTGAAGCGATGGCGCTTTTAAAAAGTACCAATCTATTAAATAATTTAAGTATGATTCATTTTCATATCGGTTCACAAATGGTAGATATTGCACCTATAAAACGTGCTCTGCGTGAGGCTGGAAATTTTTATGCAGAACTAAAAAAGATGGGAGCAAATGCACTAAAGAACATCAATATCGGCGGTGGACTTGCTGTTGAATATGATCAGCACTCTCACGCAAAGAGCCATAACTACTCTATTGAAGAGTTTTCAAGTTCCGTTGTTTTCTTACTTGGTGAAATTATGGATGCAAAAGGTGTTGAACATCCAAATATTTTTACAGAATCAGGAAGATTTATTGTTGCTTCTCACGCAGTGTTAATTACTCCCGTTTTAGAACTTTTTACTCAAGACTATCATGAAAAGCTGTTAAAATTCAAAGAAGTCAATCCTCCTCTCATTGAAGAGTTGCGTGAGCTGAATCGTTTACTCAATAACAAGAACTGTATAGAGTATCTTCACGATGCTCTTGATCATATTGAGTCTCTTTTGACACTTTTTGATTTAGGTTACATTGATCTACAGGACCGTTCAAATGCTGAAATATTGGTACACAACATCATCAAAAAATCACTCTACCTAACGGCATCATATAAAACAGATGAGCTCAAACAACTACAAGTTAATCTGCAAGAGCGCTACCTCATAAACGCATCTATTTTTCAAAGTCTGCCAGATTACTGGGGACTCAAACAGCACTTTCCAATTATGCCAATCCATCATCTTAATGCTAATCCCCTGCGAGCAGCATCGCTTTGGGATATCACCTGTGACAGCGACGGTGAGATCGGTTTTAACCCCGACAAGCCACTTTATCTGCATGATATCAATCTTGATGAAGAGGAGTATTTCTTAGCATTTTTCAATGTAGGTGCCTATCAAGAGACACTTGGAATGCAGCACAATCTCTTTACTCATCCAAGCGAATATACAATCAGTATTGATGATACAGGCTATACAATACAAAACTCTATAGAATCTAAAAGTATCCTCGATATTTTAACATCAATCGGTTATGATGAAAAAGAAATTTTAAACAAACTTAAAAGTGACCTTGCAGAGAGTGACTTTATCACAGAAAAAGAAAAAAGTGATACACTTGCAAAATTAGAAACCTTTGTTTATCAAAACAGCTATCTAAGAACTACAAACTAAGGAATTTTATGGGAATTTTCACTGAGATTAAAGAAGATTTTTCTAATGCTTACAACAACGATCCTGCTTTAAACTCACGTCTAGACTTCTTATTTAATTATCCGGGTGTTTGGGCTGTTGCATGGTATAGAGTAGCACATAGACTTTATAATGCAAACTTTAAACGTCTTGCAAGAGTCATTATGGGAATTACCCAGATTATTACAAATATTGACATTCATCCAGCTGCAAAAATTGGTAAACATGTTTTTATTGACCATGGAATAGGCGTTGTCATTGGTGAAACCACTATTATTGAAGATGATGTTCTTATTTATCAGGGTGTCACACTTGGCGGTGTTTCACTGACACATGGCAAACGTCACCCTACAATCAAACAAGGTGTTGTTATCGGTGCAGGAGCAAAAGTTCTTGGCAATATTGAAATTGGGGCAAATGCAAAAATCGGTGCCAATTCTGTTGTCGTAAAACCGGTTCCTGAGTGTTCTACTGCTATTGGTATTCCGGCACATGTTATTGAAAAAGGAAGATGTAAAGATCCTTTTATGCACAATATGCTTCCAGATATCAACAAAGAGATGTTTGAGTATCTTTTAAAAAGGGTTGCCGTTTTAGAACATATACTCGTAAGAGATAACAAAGAAGTCCTTGAACAGGATCTTGAACTTGAACAAATTTATGAATCTTTTATTAAATCAATGAAAAACTAAAAAGTTTTTCATTCTCTCAACAAAACTACATCATATTTTCAGTATAATCTTTTCAATATTTCACCTAAAGGGTTTTTATGCTAACAAATCGCATTAACGCACTATCTGAATCGATCACTATTGCAGTATCAACACTCGCTCAAGAGTTAAAAGCAGAAGGAAAAGACATTCTGAGTTTCTCTGCGGGAGAACCTGATTTTGACACACCTCAGGTTATTAAAGATGCTGCTATTGCAGCAATTAACAGTGGATTTACAAAATACACTGCAGTTGATGGTATACCATCACTTAAAGAAGCTATTGCAACAAAACTCAAACGTGATAACAACTTAGAGTATGCACCAAATCAGATCATTACAAATAACGGTGCTAAGCACTCGCTTTTTAATCTTTTTTCAGCAACCATTGAAGATGGTGCCGAAGTTATTATTCCTGCACCATACTGGGTAACCTATCCTGAACTTGTAAAATATTGTGGAGGAAAACCTGTTACAATTCAAACAGATGATAGCAGTGGATTTAAAATAACACCCCAGCAACTTCAAAATGCCATTACACCAAAAACAAAAATGCTTATACTGACAACACCTTCCAATCCGACAGGAGCAGTATATTCAAAAGCAGAACTGACTGCATTGGCTGATGTTCTAAAAGGTACTGATATTTTAGTTGCAAGTGATGAGATGTATGAAAAACTTACTTATGAAGGTGAGTTTACAGCTACCGCTTCAATCAGCGAAGATATGTTCAAACGTACTATTACCATAAATGGTCTTTCAAAATCTGTAGCAATGACAGGATGGAGATTTGGTTATATGGCTGCTTATGATACAGAACTTATTAAAGCAACGAAGAAACTACAATCTCAAAGTACATCAAACATTAACTCAATCACTCAATATGCAGCAATTGCCGGACTTAACGGTTCAGCAGATGATGATATAGCTATGATGAAAAAAGAGTTTATCAAGCGTCGTGATGAGGCTGTACAACTCTTTAATGAAGTTGAAGGTCTCAGTGTACTTAAACCAGATGGTGCCTTTTATCTTTTTGTAAATATCAAAGAGGTCAGTAATGATTCTCTGACTTTTTGTCAAGAACTTCTTAAAAGCAAAGGTATAGCAGTGGTTCCAGGTGTTGGTTTTGGGAGCGAAGGTTATTTTAGATTTTCATTTGCAACAGGTATTGCAACGATCCGTGAAGGGATTAAAAGAATTGACGAATTCGTACAAGAATTCAAAGCAAAGTAGGTTTTGTAACCTACTTTAACTCTTGAAGTGCTTTTATCACTTCATCTAAATTTTCAAGTGGAATATGTACTTTCCACTCTGGTTTATCTGCCTCTCCATTTAAAGAAATACCAATACTAGCTACGGTACCACTTCCCTCTCCATACGGATTTTCTAATTTTGTTACAGAGATAACACCATTTTTCGTTTGGCTTAATGCAATTGTTTTGCTCATAAAAACTCCTTCTATGTTATTTGATAAGTCTAGCAAGTTTTCCCTGAATTTTAAGCCATGCCTTATGATCCATAAATGGAAAGCCTGCGAATGTTTTACCGCTCTCTTTTACACTTTTTGTCACACCACTGCGCGCAGCGAAAGTGTTAAAAGGGGCGATTTCTAAATGTCCTGCTGCACCTGACTGAGCTCCAAAGACATTATTTTGTCCAATAATAGTAGAACCTGCAAAACCTGATTGTGCGGCTGCAACACTTCCTTTTCCAAAAACACAGTTATGCGCTACTTGAATGAGATTATCTAAACGAGAACCTTTTTCTATAAGAGTAGAACCAAAGACTGCTCTGTCTATTGAAGTGTTTGAACCAATTTCAACATCATCTTCAATAACAACATTGCCAATATGATAAATCTTTTTATGTTCACCCAATCTATTTGAAGCAAACCCAAAACCATCACTTCCAACAACAGTTCCGGCATGAATAATACACTCATTACCGACTTTACAATCACGATAGATGACAACGTTAGGATAGATAATAGTATTATCCCCTATTTCACAGCCAGAACCAACATAAACACCCGCCATAATCGTTGTATTTTTTCCGATTTTTGCACCATTTGCCAGCGTGGCTGTCGGAGCAACACTACTGCCCTCGCCAATAACTGCTTTTGGCGCATCTCTGTCTTCCAAAGGCGGAGCAAAATATTTTGAGAGCGTTGCCATCTGCCAATATGTATCTTCAACAACAAGTGCAACCGAACCCTCAGGAACATACTCTTTTGTTGCATTAGTCACTAAAATAGCAGCTGCGTAAGAGTTTGGAATATCTTTAACATATTTGGAATTTGCCACAAATGAGAGCTCATTCTCATTTGCATCTTTAAGGGTATTTAAAGAGAGGATTTCTCTATCTTCACCATGAAACGAAGCACCAATTATCTTTGCAATTTCACTTAGTTTCATAATACTATCTCTCTAGTGCGACTGCACCGCTTCGTACAATCTCTTTTGGATTGTAGCGTTTTACTGCATTAAGATAGTTATCAACTCTTTTTGGCTCATCAGCTACCATTGCAATAACAATATTATCACCAACATTAACAATCTTGCCATTATAAGCTTCTGATATTGCATTAATATCACTAAGGTTTTCAGTGATTGGAAATTTAACCATTGCCATCTCTTTTTCAACCATATCTTCATGTTCATAGACACGAAGTACCGGAATAAGTTTATGAAGCTGTTTTGTAATCTGCTCCATAACACGAACACTTCCAGAAGTTACAATCGTTAAACGAGAATATTGAGAGTCTGGAATGGGTGCCACAGTGAGTGATGTAATGTTATAGCCACGCCCAGAAAAAAGGTCTGTAACACGAGACAAAACACTTGCTTCATTTACTACGATAACTGAGATTACTCTTCTTGCATTTTCGCTCATTATTTACTCTCCTTTTTCTCTAATAGCATCATGTTAAAGAGACTTCCACCAGATGGGACCATCGGCATAACATTTTCAAAACGCTCTACTATAACTTCAATAAATGCAACAACACCTTTTTCTATTGCATCTTTAAGCGCTGCGTCAAACTCTGCTTTTGTACGTACCCTATACCCTATTCCACCGAAGGCTTCTGAGAGTTTTACAAAGTCTGGTTGAACGCTTAAATCTGTCTCAGCATGGCGATTATCATAAAAGAGTGTCTGCCATTGGCGTACCATTCCAAGAAAGTTATTGTTTAAAATAATATTGATAACTGGCAGTTTTTTCTCAACTGCCGTCATTAACTCCTGACAGTTCATCAAAATAGAGCCATCCCCCGTAAAGTTAATACTTACCTTATCCGGTGAAGCCGCTCTTACGCCAAGTGCTGCAGGAAAACCAAATCCCATAGTTCCAAGTCCACCAGAACTTATAAACTGACGTGGTCTGCTAAAAGGATAAAACTGTGCTGTCCACATCTGATGCTGTCCAACATCTGTAGAGATATTTGCATCATCTCCAAGAAGCTCTCCAACACGTTCAATGACCCATTGCGGTTTCAATCTTTCACTATCTTCATGGTATGTCAATGGATGCAACTCATCAAAATTATTGATAGTCTCTCTCCATAATTCATATTTACCGGCATCAATTTTATCAACTTGAGCCAACATCTCTAAAACAACATTTTTCACATCACCAACAATAGGAAAGTCAGCATTTACAAGTTTTGATATAGATGCAGGATCAATATCAACATGAATTACACTTGCATTTTTAGCAAACTCTGAGAGTTTTCCAGTGACACGATCATCAAAACGTGCACCAAGCGCTATAATCATATCTGTTTCACTTGTTGCCATATTTGCAGCATAACTTCCGTGCATTCCGAGCATTCCAACAAGAAGCTCATCATCATGAGCAAGCGTACCACGTGCCATAAAGGTCTCAACAGCAGGAATACCTGTTTTATGAACTAAATCTCTTACTTCATAAGCAGCATTTGCATTAATGATACCACCACCAAGATAGAAAAGCGGACGCTTAGATTTGGCAATTGCTTCCATAGCTTTTTTGATCTGACGAGGATTTCCTTTGACATGCGGCTTGTATGTCTCTAAATTAAGTTTAATATCGTAATTAAACTCAGCAATTTGGGCTGTTACATCTTTTGGAATATCTACATGCACAGGACCAGGACGCCCAGAAGCTGCAATATAAAATGCTTCTTTAAGTATTCGTGGCAAATCTGCTGCATCTGTAACAAGATAGTTATGCTTTGTACAGCTGCGTGAGATACCTACCGCATCAATCTCCTGAAAGGCATCTGTACCAATTAAACTCATAGGGACTTGACCTGAAATTACAACAAGAGGCACAGAGTCCATATAGGCATCAGCTAAGCCTGTAACGGCATTTGTAAAGCCAGGACCAGATGTAATCATCGCAACCCCCACTCTGCCGCTTGCTTTTGCATATCCTTCTGCTGCGTGAACTGCTGCTTGTTCATGACGATTTAAAATATGTTGAAATTTATCCTGTTTGTATATCTCATCATAGACATTCATTATTGCTCCGCCAGGGTAGCCAAAAACTGTATCTACACCCTCAGCAATAAGTGCTTCAATGACCATCTGTGCGCCACTAATTTGCATGAAAAGTCTCCTCTAACTATTTATATATTAAAAATTTGCTCATTATATTAAAAAATAACTATATTAGAGGTTAAAAGGGGATGTAGCTTAAAGATAAAAAACTAATCTAAGATTGAATCAACTATCATTGATGGACGCCACATTGTAAATGAACCTTTTTGAAGAAGCTCAAGGTTGAGCTTTGTTTCAGGATACATATCTCTAAAAAGATTATAAAATGCTTCTATCTGTTCTGAGACACCAAAATTTAAAATATAGTTTTTAATGCCATTTTCTATCTTGTGACGTTCAACTCCACGTTGCAAGGCATCTTCAAGTTGAACCATATATGCAAAAGCAAAAACAGTTGCCAAGGCAGTATATTTTGAACTTATTTTCATATACTTTTGCATGGCTGCCTTCACACCATTAATATTGCCAAAAGCAGCTGCTGCATTTGCTGTATGAAGATCTTTATTCCATATTTCTTGCAATGCAATCCCATCTTTTGTCTGCATCAAATCTTCTGAGATACTCATCATATCATACGCTGTTTGAATATCATCTTCACGTATCGCATTAAAGAACTTCGCTTTTGCCTCAAGATCAATCATAAAATTATGTGCTTCATCTTTAAACTCTTCAAAATCCTGCAGTACACGTAGTATCTTAATAGCGGAATGGATCTCACCCTCCTGCATAAACTTTTGTGACTTGATGTAAAGTCCATCAGCATACTTCATTAAACTATCATACTCGGGAAGCTCATGTAAAAAAGGATTTTGTTTAATAAGTTCCGAACAGATTTTAAACTCTTTTTTTGAGATTGCACTACGAAAACGTTTATAGATTTCAGCCTTGCTAAGCACTTCTTGAATAAACTTTGTTTTTTCACTCATCCCTCTATAAGGAGTCAGTATCTCTTTTGCAAGCGGTGCTGTTTTTGGATCAAGCACATACTTTTGTGCTTGAGCAAAACTCTTTTTCCAACGACTCTCAAGCGCTTTATACATAGCTGATTCTTTATAAACAGGAAATTTGCTTGCAAGTCCATATGCAAGAGCAAGTTTACCCTCTTTTGCAAATTGAAGAAACTTTGGAAAATCCGTATAGTCACGAATAAGTTTTTGAATAATCTTATTTTTACTTGGCATATACTTAAACTGTCCAAAAATAAGCATCGCTTTTGCTTTATCACCCTTTTGCAGAGCAATCTTTGCCTTCTGTAGTGAGTTTTCCCAGAAATTTGAGAGTAGTGAATATATTGGAGTATAGACCAAAAGTGGATTAATATCAATGATTTTTTGTACAGACTGAAACTCTTTTTCTTTGAGTAGATCTTCAAGCGCATCACTACCCTCAAAAATATCATAACAGATGACAAAACCATCTTCAGTACCAATAACTAAAAAGTCATTATCTCCATCAAAAGTCAAACTCGTTATCGGTGAAGTAATTTTAATATATTTTTCAGAAATAAGCTCATATGTATCTAGATCAAATACTATAACATAACCAAGCTGTGTACCTAAAAACAAAAATCTCTCTTCATCATCAATAACCTTTGCGGTTACTTCATCATGAATACCCTGTAGGCGTTTGAGTACCTTTCCGCTATAAATATTCCAGATAATTGCAGAAGATTGTTTATCTATACTTATAAGTTTGTTTTTATGGAAAAATTGTAAATGCATTACAGGTGCAGCATGTGCTTTTAGCTTATTTTTCGGGGTCATGGTTACAAGAGAAAAGAGAGAAATTTTTCTATCATAACTTGCAGTTGCTACCCAGTTTGCACTCTCTGAAAAAGCTATATCATTAACAGTATCTGTGTGAAGAGGTAATGTAAAGACGAGTTTTCCACTCTCAACATCAAGTGCAAAACTTTTACCGTCATCTCCACATGAAAACATATATCTTGAAAGTGGATCAATAGCTACACAAGTAACTTCTCCATGATGACGATCAAATTTTGTTATGAGTTTTTTTGTCCTCGCATTAAAAAATCGTGATTGTTTTGCATCTGATGATAAAACTGCAAAATAGTCACCATCATCTGAAAAAGCAACTACAGGAGTCTTATGATTTTTATGCTTTACACCTACTTTAAATCCACTTTTTAACTCAAGGTTTTCCTTATTAAAATAGCGCACAATTGTCTCAGCATCAACAACCAAAAGAGTGTTGTCATCAAGAATTTTCATCAGTATAACCGGTTTTGCGACACTCTTACTCTGTACTATTTCCATATTCAGTCTAATCCCTTAAATAGCCCTCTTTTTTAAGAACTTTTCTAATCTCATCTTGATGCTCTTTACCTTTTGTTTCCATATGTACCGTTACATTTGCATCTCCATAATCAAGAGAGATAGAAGTTCTATCATAAGCAATATGAACGATATTAGCATTTAATTCTTGAAGTATCTCTGTAAAACGCATCAAAGAACCCGGTTTATCTATGAGTGTTACTGTTACTTTCATCTTGCGATGAGATTTGAGCAGACCTTTTTCAATGATAACAGAGAGCAGTGTCACATCCATATTTCCACCACTGAGCACTACTGCAATATTTTTACCTTTGAGCTCATCAAGTTTATGATGTAACAATGCAGCAACACCGACAGCACCGGCACCTTCAACGACAAGCTTTTGTTTTTCCAAAAGATATAAAATAGCACTCGCTATCTCTTCATCATCAACACTCATTACTTCATCTACGTTTTTGAGTGCATACTTTAGTGTTACAGGTGAGGTATCACGTACCGCAATACCATCGGCAATAGTTCGTACACTTGTTGAGTCTATTGGTTTTTTAAGCTCGTATGATTCTCTAAAAGCCGGAGCTCCACTAGCACTTACACCTATCACTTTTATATTCGGATTTATCTCTTTTATGGCAGTTGCAACACCGGCAATAAGCCCACCACCGCCAATAGGAACAATAACAGCATCAAGTTCATGACATTTGTCCAGTATTTCAAGACCAACTGTTCCCTGCCCTGCAATAACATCTTCATCTTCAAATGGATGCACGAATGTTAGATTATTCTCTTTACCGTACGTAAGCGCATAGGCATATGCTTCATCATAATTGCTACCTGCAAGAATTACCTCTGCACCATAATGTTTTACACCATTTATCTTTGTAAGCGGTGTTGATTCTGGCATAACAATTACTGCTTTAATATCAAAAAGGCTCGCTGAGAGTGCTACACCTTGCGCATGATTACCGGCACTCGCAGCCACAACACCATGTTCACGTTCTTCTTGCGTGAGCGATGCCACTTTATTGTAAGCTCCACGAATTTTAAATGCACCTGTAATTTGTAAATTCTCTTTTTTCAGATAGATATTGATACCTGTAATCTCTGAAAGATACGGAGCATAAGCAAGCGGTGTCTCTACCACAACCCCTTCAATTCGTTTTTTGGCTTCTTGTATTTTTTTTAAATTTACCAACAGAACAACCTACGACGCATATATATTTCTATGATCAACCATAGCACACTGATTTTGTACTACTTTCAACCCTGCTGCTCGTGCTTTTGCTGCTGCTTCATTATTGACAATACCCTGCTGTGCCCAAAATACTTTCACATCACCACGTGCGATGCAGGCATCAGCAACAGCATCAAGAGCAGCAGGTTTTCTAAAAATATCTACCATATCAACTTCAAAAGGAATCTCTGCTAAAGAGTTATAAACTTTTTCACCCAAAATACTCTCCCCTTTTGGATAGATCGGTACTATTTTATAGCCATGCTCTTGCAGGTATTTTGCAACTCTATGACTTGCTTTACTCTCATCTGGTGAAAGACCTAGCACTGCAATAGTTTTTACACTATCAAAAATCTCTTTAATCTCATCCATATTTGAGTTTACTGTCGGAAATTCACACTCCATAAACAATCCTTTATTCAATTGTGTTAATTATATCAAACTATAAATTAAAAAAAGACCTTTTACTCTTTTAGTCTCTTTTTCAACTCTCAATATTACCCACCAAGCTGATAGAGCTTTTTACGTTCAGACGAACCGGCAATATTGAGTTGTTTTCTGTACTTGGCAATGGTACGGCGTACCATTTTTACTTTAAACTTCTCTTCTATCTTCTCTAAGAGTTTCATATCACTAAGCGGTTTTGCTCTGCTTTCTTCTTTAACAAGTGAGATAAGATACTCTTTGATAGCGGCATTACTGACATCTTCATCAATTGCCGTTGTAAAAAACTCTTTCATTGCTAAAACACCTCTATCACAAGCAATATACTTATTTGCTATAGCACGACTGATAGTAGAAGGATTATGTCCAAACTCATCGGCAAGAGTTTTTAGTGTCAACGGCATAATCGCACCACCGGTAAAAAATTCATATTGATACTCAACAATCATAAGTCCTACTTTATAGAGTGTTGCTTTTCGCATATCAAGCGCATCTACAAGACTTTTTGCCTCTTTTATCTTCTCTTTGACAAAGTCATGTTCTA
>CAZGSK010000014.1:0-19376 GCA_964528435.1 uncultured Sulfurimonas sp.
GGTTGGAACCGCAGGCGATGTCCGAAGGACCGACGAGGACTCACAACTTGAAAAAGGGTTGGAACCGCAGGCGATGTCCGAAGGACCGACGAGGACTCACAACTTGAAAGAATATAAACTATTAATCCCAGCTACAGCAATTTTAAGTATAATTGCATCATATTATAAAGATAGAGAAAGCTATGAAAAACTACTTCGCAAAAAGAATTATTCCCTGTTTAGATGTTAAAGATGGGCGTGTTGTTAAAGGTGTAAACTTTGTTGGGCTTAAAGATGCAGGAGATCCTGTAGAGGTTGCACGCCGCTACAATGAAGAGGGCGCTGATGAACTTACCTTTTTAGACATTACAGCTTCATCTGACAATCGCGATACTATTGTAGATATAGTAGCTCAAGTTGCACGTGAGATATTTATACCACTTACTGTTGGTGGTGGCATTCGTAAACTTGAAGACATCTACAAACTTTTAAATGTCGGTTGCGACAAAGTAAGTGTAAACTCTGCAGCTATCAAACGTCCAGAGCTCATTGATGAAGGTGCAAAACGTTTTGGTTCACAGTGTATCGTAACTGCCATAGATGTAAAACGTAATGAAAAGGGCTCTTACAATGTTTATCTTAATGGTGGACGCGTTGATACCGGCATAGATGCACTTGAGTGGGCAAAAGAGGTAGTAGAGCGGGGAAGTGGGGAGATACTCCTTACTTCCATGGATGCAGATGGTACAAAAGCCGGATTTGAGCTTAACATTACCGAGCAAATATCTAAAGCTGTTCATGTACCCGTTATTGCTAGCGGAGGAGCTGGAACAATGGAACATATAAAAGAGGCATTTGAACATGGTGCAGATGCAGCACTTGCTGCTTCGATCTTTCACTATAAAGAGATAGATATAATGGATTTGAAACATTATCTGCATGATAACAACATTCCCGTAAGACTTTAAAATGATAATTTGTGCAGGAAACAGCGAAAATTTTTCATTCGCGACTCCCATGGGAGTCGGACTCATCGAGACAGCAATGAACCTCACGCGGCTTTGTCTTTTTGATAAACCGGAGTTTTTACTCTTTGTAGGAACAGCAGGAAGCTATGGAGATGCAAAAATTTTTGACATCATTGAGAGTAAAACGGCAGCAAATATTGAACTTGCATTTTTAACAAAAGATGCTTATACACCACTTGAAAATGTTATAAGCACAAACACAACAGATAAAACTGACATTGTAGTAAACTCTTCAAACTATATCTCAACAAATGAAGCACTAACAAAAAAGTTTCTGAACTTTGGTGTAGGAATTGAAAATATGGAGTTTTTCTCAGTTTTAGCCGTAGCAAAAGAGTTTGACATACCCGCAGGAGGAGTCTTTTGCATAACAAACTACACAAACAACAATGCTCACGCAGAGTTTTTAAAGAACCACAAGCAAGCAAAAGAACTTTTAGAAAAGCATATAGAAAAACGTATTAAGGAGCTAACAAGCATATGAATACTCAAAACAAACCATCACTCTACGATTTCACTTTAAAAGAGCTCAAAGAGCTAGTAAACCCCTCTTTTCGTGCCAAACAAATATATGGATGGTTATACCACCAGTATGCACAAAATTTTGAAGAGATGAAAAATATTCCAAAGGCTACAAAAGAGGAACTTAGCGAGAAATATCTTGTCAATCCTATGAAAATTATTCGCAAAGAAGAGTCAAGCGACGGAACAATCAAGTATCTTTTTGAACTACAAGACGGTAAAACCGTAGAAACAGTTTGGCTCAAAATGAAAGATGCTCAATATGATGAAAACGATAAACTCATACAAGAAGCAAAATATACCATCTGTGTTTCCACGCAAGTAGGATGTAAAGTAGGATGTGCCTTTTGTCTAACAGCCAAAGGTGGTTTTACAAGAGATTTAACTGCTGGAGAGATTGTAGGGCAGGTTGTAGCACTCAAACGAGATAACGAGCACAAACACAACCGTAAGATCAATATTGTCTATATGGGTATGGGTGAACCACTTGATAACCTCGACAATTTGGCAAAAGCAATTGAAATTTTCAAAGAAGAAGAGGGGCTTGCTATCTCAGGTAAAAGACAAACTGTTAGCACAAGTGGACTCAGCAATAAGATAGATCAACTCGGAAAAATGGATCTGGGTGTGCATATAGCTATCTCACTTCACGCAGTCGATGATAAACTCAGAAGTGAGCTTATACCAATGAACAAAGCACATAACATAAACTCTATCATAGAAGCTGTAAAACGCTTCCCTATTGATACACGTAAACGTGTTATGTTTGAGTATCTTGTTATTAAAAACAAAAATGATGATCTTGGCTCTGCAAAAAAACTTGTCAAACTACTAACAGACATAAAAGCAAAAGTAAATCTCATATATTTCAACCCATATCCGGGTACACCTTATGAGCGTCCAAGCTATGAAGATATGTTTGCCTTTCAAGAGTACCTTGTAAAGCATGGACTACTTGCAACCATTCGAGACTCCAAAGGAATAGATATCTCTGCTGCATGTGGACAACTCAAAGAGAAAAAAGAGTCTGAAAATAAATAGTTTACTAACAGCCGTAGGAGTATAATTGCGAATATTTTCAATTAAAGGCTTGTAATGGGTGATTTAAGTGGTGTAGATATTGCAGAGGTTATTTTATTGGTTGTTGTTTTTATTGTTGGTGTTGGCGGTTTTATCTGGGCAGCAACTAAAGATGATGATAAATAGAAAGTAGTTTAAAAGAGGTGACGACCAACACACCAGGGAGGTCGTCTATGAGTGTAATAATACCCTACTAATCTTAAAAAAAATCCACCTTCACAAAAAACCATCAAAAATTTATTTTATTCTCTTAAATAAAATTATAATAGTAAAAAAATTATAAAAATTTTTAAAAATGTGTATTATTCACACATTGTTCTAACTTGTGAATATCACACTATCTTTTTTCAAATAAATTACAAAATTTTCCTCTTTTTTAAGAAATATTTTATATAAATAATAACTGAAATTAACACCGTAAATTTACTTAAACTCGCTTAAAGCCCTAAAAACAGGGCTTTTTTATTTTATGGAAAAAAATTTGCTATTAAAAGAATAATTTTTATTATTTAGATAAAAAGTTATTCACATAGAGAGATAAAAAGTGAGTAATTAGTTAGTTTTATAAATATTACTTAAAGCTATATCTTTAAAATTCACATTACTTTTTATATGATATTTTTTACCATAAAGTTCAAACTCAAGTTCACTTGCATGCAATAAGAGTCTTTTTGAACCTGTATTGATTATTCGTTCTTCAAGAGGAAGCTCCCTATCTAAAAAGCGTACTATATTCTCTTCATTCTGTCCATAAATCGGATCACCAACAATTGAATGTTTCACGTGAAACAGATGAACGCGTATTTGATGTTGTCTTCCCGTATGTGGTTTACACGCAACTAATGTTACATCAAATTGTGGAAAATATTCTAAAGGCTTAAAATCAGTTTTTGATGTTTTGCCACTTTCGTGAACTCTTACAACCATACGAACAATAGCGCTCTCATCTTCAGCTCTTAAAAGGGGTGCTTCTACACATAGCTCTTTTTCAAGCTTTCCGTGTACTAAAGCTAAATATGTTTTTTGCATATCACGCTCTTGAAACATCATCTTTATATCTCGCTCGCTCTCTTTATTTTTCGCACATAAAACCAAACCGCTTGTCTCTTGATCTATTCTGTGAGCAATATTAGCATCTCTTCCAAATTGATATTTTAATTCATCTATAAGAGAGTAGGGTGTATTTCTATTTTGTGGATGAATGAGCACTCCACTTGGCTTATCAAAAACTACAAACTGTTCTTCTTCAAAAGTAGCTTTGAGCCCTTTTGTAATTGGCTCAAAATAGATAAATTCAAATGCACCCTCAATATCTGCTCCAGCTTTTGTAAGCGGTTCTCCATTTACAAGAAGCCTTCCTTTTGCTATTAAACGTTGTGCTTCTTTTTGTGTATAACCAAATTCTCTCATTAAATAGAGAAAGGCTCTCTGTTTTGTTTTAGCGTAAAAATTTTTCTTTACAAATGGCAAGGGAGATCCTTTAATTACTTTATTATATAGATTGCTGTAGAATGTCAGACATAATATTAATGCGAATTTTAGCACAATAAAGTGCTAATATGAAAAGGGTAATAATGGTAGATAGATATGCACGCCAAGAGATGGCATCAAAATGGACATATCAAGCAAAGTATCAGGCTTGGCTTGATGTAGAGAAAGCAGTTGTGAAAGCTTGGGCAAAACTTGGAAAGATTCCTCAAGATGATGCGGATAAAATTGTAAAGAATGCAAAATTTGACATAAAACGTATAGATGAGATTGAAGCAGTAACGCGTCATGATCTTATTGCATTTACAACTTCAGTTGCTGAGAGTCTTGGAGAAGAAAGCAGATGGTTTCATTATGGTATGACATCATCAGATACAATCGACACCGCAGTAGCTCTTCAAATGAAAGATTCACTTGCACTTATCATCGAAGATGTGAAGATGCTAATGGAGTCAATCAAAAAACGTGCGATGGAACATAAAATGACTTTAATGGTTGGACGTTCTCACGGTATTCACGGTGAACCTATCACTTTTGGTCTTGTGCTTGCTGTTTGGTATGATGAGATGGCTCGCCACTTGGAAAACTTAGAACAGACTATGGATGTCATAGCAGTTGGTCAAGTAAGTGGTGCAATGGGTAACTTTGCTCACGCACCATTAGAGCTTGAAGAATATACATGTGAAGAGTTAGGACTAAAGCCTGCCCCAGCATCTAACCAAGTAATCCAGCGTGACAGATATGCTCGTCTGGCAACTGCATTAGCTTTAATGGCAAGTTCTATTGAAAAATTTGCTGTTCAGGTTCGCCATTGGCAAAGAACAGAAGTTTATGAGTGTGAAGAGTATTTTGCAAAAGGACAAAAAGGTTCCTCTGCAATGCCACACAAGCGTAATCCTATTCTTACAGAGAACATCACAGGCCTTGCTCGTATGATTAGAGCCTACGCTAATCCTGCAATGGAAAATGTAGCACTTTGGCATGAACGTGATATTAGCCACTCTTCAACTGAGCGCTTTTGGCTTCCTGATGCTTTTGTAACAAGTGACTTTATGCTGCACCGTATGAATAACGTTATCGCTAACTTAACAGTTTACCCTGAAAATATGATGAAAAATCTCAATCTCACTGGTGGATTAGTATTTTCTCAACGTGTTCTGCTTGAACTTCCACTGCAAGGTGTCTCACGTGAGGATGCTTATAGAATTGTTCAAAGAAATGCTATGAAAGTTTGGGAAGAGATTCAACAAGGACGTCCAACAGTTAATGAAAAAGGTGAGTCGCTCTATCTTAACCATTTACTTGCAGATGAAGAGCTTAGAAGTAAACTTAGCGAAGAGCAAATTCGTGAATGTTTTAACTATGACTACTACACTAAAAATGTAGATAAAATCTTTGCAAGAGTTTTTAAATAGTGAAGAATTGGTGAGTTTTTTAAAGAAAAAAACTCACTCTTTTTTCACTTCTTCACAAAATAATTTTATTACTTTTTCTTATTTAATTTAATTTGTAACAAAAGTTCATTATTTCTATTTTTTCTTCTCCACTTATTTCTGATTTTAAGAATTTTTTAGATAAAATCAAGTTCTATTTAAAATGATTTTTTATGTAATTATTTTTCTAATAATTATGTGAAAAATTTGCAATATAACGTCAGGAAAAGATATGATAACAGTTATTAAAAGAAATGGGCGTACAGAACCATTAGATATTACAAAAATTCAAAAATACACTTCTGCTGCAGTCAAAGATTTGGAAAATGTAAGTCAAAGTGAGCTTGAAGTAGATGCTCAGATTCACTTTAGAGATGGCATAACATCTAAAGAGATTCAAGAGACACTCATTAAAACAGCTGTTGACAAGATAGACATAGATGCACCGAACTGGACTTTCGTAGCTTCACGTCTTTTTCTATTTAATCTTTATCACCAAGTTAATGGTTTTACAGGATATTGTTCACTAGAAAAATACTTTGACAGAGGTGAAAAAGAGGGACGCATACTTTTAGGTCTGCGTGAGATGTATGATTTGGAAGTTCTTGAAAAGCACATAAAACCCGAACGTGATCTACAGTTTAACTACCTTGGTATTAAAACACTTTATGATCGTTATCTTCTCAAAGACAGAAATGGTGACCCAATAGAGTTACCACAACATATGTTTATGGCAATTGCAATGTTCTTGGCTCAGCGTGAAGAGAAACGTGAAGAGTGGGCTATAAAATTCTACGATATGATCTCTAAATTTGAAGTGATGTTAGCGACACCAACACTAAGTAATGCAAGAACACCAAGACACCAACTCTCATCTTGTTATATCGGTTCAACTCCTGATAATATCGAAGGTATTTTTGATGCCTACAAAGAGATGGCAATGCTTTCTAAATTTGGAGGAGGAATCGGTTGGGACTGGACACAGGTTCGCTCAATGGGAAGCTATATCGATGGACACAAAAATGCAGCAGGCGGTACAATTCCATTCTTAAAAATAACAAACGACATCGCCATTGCAGTAGATCAGTTAGGAACTCGTAAAGGTGCTATTGCGGTTTACCTTGAACCATGGCATATCGATATAAATGACTTTTTAGATCTTAAGAAAAACTCTGGAGAAGAGCGTCGTCGTGCACATGATCTCTTTCCTGCAATGTGGCTTAATGACCTCTTTATGCAGAGAGTTCAAGAAGATGGTATCTGGACACTTTTTGATCCATATGATGTACGTGAGCTTAGTGAACTTTATGGTGATGCTTTTAACAAACGTTATGTTGAGTTAGAACAAGATGAAACACTTATTAAAGAGCGTGTCAAAGCAAAAGATCTCTGGAAAAAGATTCTTACATCTTATTTTGAGACAGGTTCACCTTTTCTTTGCTTTAAAGATAATGCAAATCGTGTCAACCCAAATGATCACTTTGGTATTATTCGAAGTTCAAATCTCTGTACAGAAATATTCCAAAATACAGAGCCTAACCACTACCGTATCAAATTTATCTTTGAAAATGGTGATAGCATCAGCTATGAAGAGGATGAAATTGTCACTGTTGACAGCGGCATAAGCAAACCGGCAAAAAAAGTTACTGCACTAGATTCACTCGGTGGTATGCCAATCTTTGTCGTTGAAAAAGAGAAGATTGACGGAGCGACTGCAGTATGTAACTTGGCTTCTGTAAACCTCTCACGTATCAATACAAAAGAGGATATTGACCGTATTGTTCCTACTGCAATTAGATGTTTAGACAATGTTATTGACTTAAACTTCTACCCGGTTGAAAAAGTAAAACGTACAAATATGCGAAGCCGTTCTATTGGTCTTGGTGTTATGGGTGAAGCGCAAATGTTAGCAGAAGCCGGCATTGAGTGGGGAAGCCAAGAACACTTTGATAAAATAGATGAAGTTATGGAAGCTGTTTGTTACAATGCCATCTCTGCCTCTTCTAATTTAGCAGTGGAAAAAGGAAGCTATCCTGAGTTTGAAGGCAGCAAATGGAGTCGTGGAATTTTCCCTCAAGACCATGCAAATGCAGAAGTTATCAATCTTGTTGATCGTGGCGGACTTTTTGCTTCAACATATGAGTGGGATGAACTTCGCTCACGTGTAAAACAACAAGGAATGAGAAACGGTTATTTAATGGCCGTTGCACCAACTTCATCCATCTCTATTTTAACAGGTACTACGCAGGCAATAGAACCTGTATTTAAGCGTAAATGGTTTGAAGAGAATTTATCTGGTCTTATTCCTGTTGTTGTTCCAAAGCTCTCTCCTGAGACATGGAGTTACTATACACCTGCATATGATTTGAACCAGACTCTACTCATTAAAGCTGCAGCAATTCGTCAAAAATGGATAGACCAAGGACAATCACTTAATATTTTTATCACACTTGACAAAGCAAGTGGACGTTACCTAAATGAGATATATATGCTTGCATGGAAACTCGGACTCAAATCTACCTACTATCTAAGAAGCCAATCACCTGAGATGGCAAATGATGTAGAAGACAGATCAATGGAGTGTGTAGGTTGTCAATAAGATGAAACCTTTAGATGCATCACAAATTACTAAATTTTTAGAACGATTTGACGATTTTAAAGAGAGTGAAATTCGCTCTTTAGAGATTATATCGCCAACAGAGATAGAGATAACACTAACAGCACAAGATAAAGCACGTGCATTTGACTGGATAACAGTTACAATGCTCTTGAGTGGCGTTAGTGATGCAAAACTAATTGATACAAGCAAAGTGGGATTTGTAGATATGGACAATGGGATAACAATTTTAAAAGAGGGAAGTAATTTTGCTTTTGGAGTTGGACAGTATAATAATATCTCTGCATTAAAAGATGCACAACTCTACATTATCTCTCAAACCATAAAGCACAAAGAAGGTGCATTTTAAAAAGGAAAAAACAATGAGCTATAAAGTAAAAGGTGAAATTTTAGGATTTCAAGACACAAAAGAGGTAGATATTAATGAAATTGATCCCCTCTTTTCAACAATGATAGACACAAACAATGAAAATATCTCTTTTACTTTGGTAGATCCTTTTTTATTAAGAGACTATAGTATTGACATACCGCTAGATGTAAAAGAGCTGCTTGAGATTGATGAAAATTCTCAGGTGGGTGTCTATAATATTTTAATCATTCAAAAACCTTTAGAAAAATCTGTTATCAACTTCTTAGCTCCTATTGTCATCAATCTAGATAAAAAAGTTTTAACGCAAGTTATACTTGAACCTAAAAAACATCCTGATTATGGAATGGCAGAGACCATAGAATCATTTAAAGAAAAATAGTAAGAGATTATTATTCCTTTATAAAAAAGTGGAACTAAAGTAGCAATTAATTTGTCTAAAAAAGTATAAAATACGCTTAAAAAAGGAGAAATTATGAGAGTTGTATGTCCTCACTGTTTGGCAGTAAATAATGTAATAAAAAAAGATTCTTATAAAAAAGCCAACTGTGGAAAATGTAAAAATTCACTTTTAGATACAAAACCAATGGAGTTAAATGAGCGAAATTTTGATGAAGTTGTAGCTAACAGTGACATTCCTGTTATTGTAGATTTTTGGGCTCCATGGTGTGGACCTTGTCAAATGATGGCACCAAATTTTGAACGTGCAGCAGAACAGTTCCCACTTAAAGCAAGATTTGCAAAAGTAAATACTGAAAATGAACAGAATTTAGGAGCTCGTTTTGGTATCCGCTCAATTCCAACTATCATTGTCTTTAAAGATGGACGTGAAGTCGATCGCGTGAGCGGAGCACTCGATGTTAATGCGTTAGCATCACTTGCTGCAAGATACGCTAACTAAGAAACTATTTTATATAAGAGCAGCAGTAGTCTGTAACAGTTTTAATCTTAAGATCAAATGAGCTGTTTGCAGGCACTTCAAAAGTCTCAGGAGTACAGAGAGTTTTAAAATCTTCTCCTGGGAGTCTAATCTCAAGTTCACCACTCATTATCTCCATTATCTCTTTATCTGCAGTGTTAAAAGTATATTCACCAGGAAGCATTATTCCAAGTGACTTTATCTCGCCATTATTAAATTCTACAGTTCTACTTGTTACTTTTCCATCATAGTAAATATTTGCCTCTTTAACTACTGTTACATTTTCAAATTTTGTCATATTTTTTCCTTTACATTTTTTATGATTTTCTCTAACTGTTTTAGAAGCTCAGACCAAAGGGAGGATTTGTCCTCTAAAAGAGTTAGATAAAATCATCTCATAAAAAATTTACTCTATTTTTTTAATTTTACCCGCTGTGAATGTGTAATTGCCACAGCCATAGCATCGGTAATATCAAGCGGTTTTATCTCTTTCTTAATGCCCAAAAGCCGCTTAACCATAAAAGCAACCTGTTCTTTTTGGGCTTTTGCCTTGCCCGTAAGTGCTTTTTTTACCTGTAAGGCAGTGTATTCATGAAACTGTCCAAACTCTTGCAGTAGTTTAAGCATTATTGCTCCCCGAAACTGTGCCAGTTTTATTGTTGTTGCAGGATTATGTGCATAAAAGATATCTTCCATTGCTACTTCATCTATTTTATGTTTAGAAAAGAGCATCTCAATACCCTCTACCATCCGTGGTATTTGAAACTGCAAATTTTCAGCTTTCATTTTAATAAGCCCCGCCTCAACAAGAGCAATTTTACCATTTTGTAGTGAAATAAGTGCATATCCAAGATTTCTTGTCCCAGGATCTATTCCAAGTATTGTCATAATCACATTATAGCAAAGTAGTTATTCACATCTCTTTAACCATATTTTATGGATAATCTTTGTATTATTCACATATAAAAGAATAACTAAGGTTTTTATGTGAATATAGGTCAAGAAGTTTTAGAAGCACTCAAAGGTGAGATTACAGAGATAGAATATAAACGCTATATCAAGCATCTCACATACGATAGTAAAAAGTCCACCAGTGATATGGCAATTTTTTATGCACCCAATGCTCTTGTAGTAAACTGGATAAAAAATAAGTACAAAGATAAAATAGCACATCTTTTTGAGATAAAAAATGGTTCAAAAGTCACTGTTTCAATCACACTCAAGAATTTTGTTGAAAAGAGAAAAAATAAAAAAGTAACAGAAGTAAAACAGAATTCATCACTCTTAAATCCTTCTCACTCATTCGATAACTTTATGGTAGGTGGATCTAACCAATTTGCCTATGCAGCAGTGAAAAGTGCCAGTGAAAACCCTGGAAAAGTTTATAATCCTGTCTTTATATATGGTGGTGTCGGTCTTGGAAAAACCCACCTGATGCAAGCAGCAGGAAATGTTTTACAAAATGCAGGAAAAGTTGTTATTTACACAACAGTAGAACAATTTTTAAATGATTTTATTCGTCATGTACGTAATAAAACAATGGAGCGTTTTCAGGAAAAGTACCGCAAATGTGATGTACTGCTTATTGATGATATTCAATTTCTCTCAAACAAAGAGGGAATTCAAGAGGAGTTCTTTCACACTTTTGAAGCTCTTAAAGGTGCTGGAAAACAGATAATTCTCACAGCCGATAAACACCCAAAAAAGATAGGTGGCTTAGAAGCTCGTTTGCAGAGCCGTTTTGAGTGGGGTCTTGTTGCTGATATTCAACCACCAGAACTTGAGACAAAAATTGCTATCATTAAGAAAAAATGTGAAATAAACAAAGTAAAACTCTCCGAAGATATTGTCAACTATATTGCAACGGTTATTGAGAGCAATGTACGTGAAATAGAGGGAATTTTATCAAAACTCCATGCCTATTCACAACTTATGCACGTTGATATCGATCTAGAATTTACAAAAAATGTACTAAAAGATCAGATGAATGAAAATCGTGAAAATCTAACAATGGATAAGATAACACAGATTGTTGCAAAAGATCTAAATATAAAACCAAGTGAAATTCGTTCTAAAGGACGCAGTAAAAATATTGTCTATGCACGTCGCATAAGTATCTATATCTGTCGTGAACTGACACAAAATACAATGCCACAACTCGCACAGTATTTTGGTATGAAAGATCACACTGCTATTAGTCATACCATTAAAAAAATCAACGATCTTATTAAAGATGATGAGGACTTTAGAGTAAAAATAGAAGAGCTAACAAATAAAATAACAGCTTCTTCTTAAGTTTTATCGCAAAAAGTTTAAAAAAAAAGATATAATTGTAAAAGTGAATAGATGTGAATGCTGCTTCGATGCTTCATCACATCAAAAAGTATGTTGTATCAAGGGTTTGAGTAGAGTTTTCACCTATTCACTTCCCCCTACTACTACATACTAAAAATTATTAAAATAATAGGGATTTAAAAATGAAGATTACTATAGCTAAATCAGTCATAGAAAACATCTTATTACATGCAGGACCTTTCTTAGAAAAAAAAGATACTTCACAAATTACTTCTCATGTCTATCTTAATGCTAACGACTCTAAACTTACTGTAAAAGCAACTGATTACGAAATAGGTTTTTGTGTATCTACTGATAATCTCTCAATAAGTGAAGATGGTACAGTAACAGCAAATGGTAAAAAATTTCTTGATATTGTCAGAATTTTAAAAGATGGAGAGATTAATCTTGAAGTTATTAAAGATACACTTCATATTTCTCAAGGAAGTTCAAACTTTAAATTACCTACATTTGCATATAATGAATTTCCTGAGTTTCCTAGTTATGAAGGTAAAGCTCGTATCTCTATTGAGTCACATACTCTTATTGAATCACTTAAAAAAATTACACCTGCAATTGATACAAATAACCCTAAATTTGAACTCAATGGTGCACTTATTGATATTAAAACAGATATTATTAACTTTGCTTCTACCGACACAAGACGTTTAGCAGTTGTTACAGTAAATAATCAAAGTGACAAAGAACTCTCAATAATTATTCCTAAAAAAGCTATTATTGAAATTCAAAAACTCTTCTTTGATAATATTGAACTCTATTATGATGAGACAAATCTTATTATTCACTCTCAACAGTATACATTTTTTACAAAACTCATCAATGGTAAATTTCCTGAATATTCACGTATTATTCCTAAAGAGATAGCACATAATCTATTGCTTCCAAAAGCTACAATGATTGATGCTCTTAAACAGATTACTACAATCTCAACAGATGTAAAAATCTCATTTTTAAATGATACAATTACTTTTGAGAGTTTGAGTGATGATAACATTGAAGCAAAAACAGAGTTACATTATCCTACAAATTTCACTGAAATATTTTCTAT
The DNA here is from genome assembly GCA_964528435.1 of uncultured Sulfurimonas sp. GTDB lineage: Bacteria > Campylobacterota > Campylobacteria > Campylobacterales > Sulfurimonadaceae > Sulfurimonas. Next base: position 12,837 of record CAZGSK010000014.1, read on the forward strand.
TGCAATAAATTCAAGATATCTTCTGGACTTTTTAAATTCTATTAATTCTTCAGAATTTACAATAGGACTCAATGAAGGAAATCTTCCATTTATTCTTCGTGATGAAAACTTCATCACAGTTGTTATGCCAATAGTTATTTAAACTGTTGGCAACTCTTTTTTAAAGTAATTTTATACACCAAAACTTCTTTTTAGATTAATTTAGATAAAATATCTCTAATTATGCCAATATGGCAATAAATGGAGTCTATTTATGGAACAAAATTACGGTGCAAGTAATATTAAAGTCCTCAAAGGTTTAGAGGCAGTTCGTAAACGTCCTGGTATGTATATTGGAGATACCGGACATCGTGGTCTTCACCACCTTGTTTATGAAGTTATTGACAACTCAATTGATGAAGCAATGGCAGGGTATTGTGATACTATTACAGTAACACTTACAAAAAATGGTTCTTGTCTAGTAAGTGATAATGGTCGTGGTATTCCAACAGATATGCACCCAACAGAGAATATGAGTGCTGCTACTGTTGTTTTAACAGTACTTCACGCAGGTGGTAAATTTGATAAAGATACTTATAAAGTCTCTGGTGGTCTTCACGGAGTTGGTGTTTCTGTTGTAAATGCACTTTCAGCTGATCTGAATATGACAATTTATCGTGAAGGTAAAATTCATCAACAATCTTTTAAAATGGGTATTCCACAAGGTCCGCTGGAAGTTACTGGGACAACACGTAAAACAGGAACAACAATTGAATTTTTTCCTGACCCTTCTATTTTTACTGAAACAGTAACTTTTGAATATGATTATTTGGCAAAACGTTTTAAAGAACTTGCATACTTAAATCCATTTATTACTATTAAGTTCAATGATGAGAGAACAGGAACAAAAGAGGTTTATCATTTTGAGGGTGGAATCGCTCAGTATGTGACTGATATGAACAAAAGAGAAGTTGTTGCAAATGTTTACAGTTTCTCTGCAAAAGTTGAAGATATTGAGTTTGACATTGCTCTAATGTATAATGACGCATACGAAGAAAAATTGGCATCATTTGTAAATAATATCCGTACTCCAAACGGTGGTACACATGAAGCTGGTTTTAGAGCAGGTCTTACACGTGTTATCTCTAACTACAATGCCAAAAATGGTGCTGCAAAAGAGAAAGATGTAAAAATTTCCGGTGATGATGTACGTGAAGGTCTTATTGCAATTGTTTCAGCTCGTGTTCCAGAGCCACAATTTGAAGGGCAGACAAAAGGAAAACTTGGAAATACTTATGTACGTCCTTTAGTACAAAAACAGACCTATGAGATTCTCTCTAAATATTTTGAAGAAAATCCTATTGAAGCAAAAGCGATTGTCAGTAAAGCTCTTATGGCTGCACGTGGTCGTGAAGCTGCAAAAAAAGCACGTGAATTAACACGTAGAAAAGATAATATGACAGTAGGAACACTTCCTGGTAAGTTAGCCGATTGTCAAAGTAAAGATGCTTCTATTTGTGAACTTTATCTAGTGGAAGGGGATTCTGCAGGCGGTTCAGCTAAAATGGGACGTGATCGTGTTTTTCAAGCGATTTTACCGCTTAAAGGTAAAATTTTAAATGTTGAAAAAGCACGTCTTGAGAAGATTTTAAAATCGGATGAGATTACAAATATGATTACGGCTATGGGCTGTGGAATTGGCGAAGAGTATAATGAAGAGAAGCTTCGTTATCACAAAATCATCATTATGACCGATGCCGATGTTGATGGAAGCCACATTCAAACGCTTTTACTAACATTCTTTTTCCGTTATTTCCGTGATATTGTAGAAAAAGGGTATCTCTATCTTGCACAGCCACCACTCTACCGTTATAGTAAAGGTAAAAGAAAAGAGATATACTTTAAAGATGACAGAGCTATGAATGATTTTTTAATTGATAATGGTATAGAGTCTTTAGAGGTTGATGGAATAGGGCATGAAGATTTGATGGCCTACTTTAGAATGGTGGATCACTATGCAGGTTCACTTGAAGCATTGGAGCGTCGTTATTCGTTAGTAAAACTGATTCGTCACTTTGTTGAAAACCCTAATCTTATTTCACTGCCGGCGCGTGAGATGTTTGAAGAGATCAAGAAATTTTTAGACTCAATTAATAATAACATACTTACATATACAATCAATGAAGAGTCAAATGAAATACATCTTTTTGTACAAACAGAAGGTGGTATGGAAGAACTTCTGATTAATGATGATCTCTTTGGTGCTCCACATTTTGCAGAGGCAAGTTTTGTTTATAATAAAATCAAGGAGTGGGATATTAACTTTGATAAAGATTTTATTGAGGTGCTTAATGATGTGAAAGAGTATGCGAAAAAAGGTGCATATATTCAACGTTATAAAGGTCTTGGTGAGATGAACCCTGAACAGCTTTGGGAGACTACAATGAATCCTGAAAACCGTGTACTTTTACAGATTACTATTGAAGATGCTGAAGCGGCATCTGATGCATTTACACTCTTTATGGGTGATGAGGTTGAACCACGTCGTAACTATATTGAAACGCATGCAAAAGATGTAAAACACTTAGACGTTTAGATGCTATTACCACAAACCAAAGAGAGGGAGTACCGTTTTAGACTTGCACTGCGCATTGGTCTTCCTATCTTTGCGCTTATTCTTGCTTTTATTTCACACACGTTTATAACAAACTATCAAAATCTTCACAGCTCTTTTTATATTGAAGCAGTTTTAATTATTTTGGTAAGTATTTACTTTATCTTTTATCTTATTTATAATGGTTTTAGTGTAAAAATTACTGATGATGTAACAAAAACATTTAGCCGTGAATATCTTTATAAGTATTTAAGAAATGAGATAAGAGAGAAAAAGGAATATACCCTTATTCTTATCAGTATAGACAATTTAAATGATATTAACAATCTCTATGGAATAAAAAACGGAGATAAGGTTCTGCGTGAGGTTGCTTTATGGATAGGAAAATATCTCAAAAGTGAAGGAATTGAGAACTTTCCAATGGGACATATCAAAGGGGGTGATTTTATTTTGGGGTTAGAAGGTCTTAAAACAAAATATACAACACTTTTAGAGTTAATGTATCTCAAATCAAGTGAATTTAAAGTTGACGATATAGAGGTAAAAATATCAGCTGCTCTAACAGATACAAGTTATTCACATGAACTTGATTATCTGATAGAAAATCTTTTTGAAACAGTTGAAAAAAATAAAAGTTCAAAACAAAAAGAGGCTGAAGAAGAGTTAAACCCAAATGAGTTGGAATCAGCAGTGATTCATGCTATACATAACAGAGAACTTATTATTATGTCGCAGGATGTTTATGAGCATGAAAAACTTGTTTTTAATGAGTGCTTTGTTAAATTAAAAGCGCAAAACGGTAAAATCATCTATCCAAAGGCATATTTGAAAGTTATTAACAAGCTTGGTCTTGGTATAGAATTTGATATGGCTGTTTTAGAGATGGTTTTATTAGAGTGTAAAGAGAAACATTTTGCTATAAATATACTGCCGACATCACTTAGAAATGAGAAATTTTTATCGCGTGCAAAAGAGCTTCTAAAAGAGAGTAAAAATAAAGTTATATTTGTTTTATTTGAGATGGAATACTATTCACATATCAGTCGATATAATTCCATAATAACTGCTTTAAAAGAGTACGGAGTACTTTTTGCAGTAGATAGAGTAGCTTCAATACATACAAGTTTTTTATATCTGCGTGAGCTTGATATTGATATAGTGCGATATGATACCTACTACTCACGTCCAGAGAAATTAGAGAAAAATCATAGTATAATAGAAGGATTTAATTTTATAGCCCATGAAAAAGGGCTTAAAACCTGGATAAAGAATATTGAAGATGAAAAGAGTTTACAATTAGCAAATGATTTAAATATTGATTATTTGCAGGGAAAATATCTTAGTGAATTACAAGAGATAAAATTAGGAGAAAAATAGATGAAATATGGTGAGAAAATTGTTAATGAATTTGATGTAGAAAAAGATTTGGAGATATGGCCAAATGAACATGAGAGAGAGTATCTTATAAAAATGACGCTTCCGGAGTTTTCTTGCCTCTGTCCGCGTAGCGGATATCCTGACTATGCAACGATTTATCTTGAATATACTCCAGATAAATGGGTAGTAGAGCTCAAAGCCATTAAACTCTACATCAACTCTTTTAGAGATAGACATATCTCTCACGAAAATACGGCAAATGAGATATATGGTGTTTTAGAAGAGAAACTCAAGCCAAAATATATGAAAATTACAGCTGATTTTAACCCACGTGGTAATGTACATACGGTTATAGAGATAGATAGCTCTAAAATAGTAAAAAAATAAGGATTTTGCTGTGTTTAGTAATATTTTAGGAAGAAAGAAAGATAATACAAATCAAGAAGATGAGGCTCACGCAGCTTTGGTTGAGAAAATATCAAAAATGAATCTGACTGAAATGCGCTCTTACATAAAAAACAATATGAAAGATTTTGAACTCTCTGAAGATGGACTTATAGAGGTTATGAAGCGACTAACAACGCAAGATGAAAAGACAAAGCTTTACTACATAAAAAGTGATGATATGGATTCTAAAAAGAAAAAAGCTTTTGATCTGATTTTAGCAGTAGCAGAGAGTAAGAAAATAAATTTTACAGTAGTTGATTTTATGCAGAAGTTTTTAGAGGTCTATAAAGATATTATTGCTGCATATGACCAAGAACATAAAGAGATATATGCTTCACGTTTGGTTGATGCTGTTAATCTTGCTTTAGTAAACATCAATGAAAAAGCAGCACTAAAAAAGAAGATGGATATTTTAGGAGAGAATGAGACTTCTATTTAAATATTTTATAACTTCTTCTTTAGTTGTAAACTCCTCACGCATCTGTTTTTCATATACCTCACTTACTATTTTAGAAAACTCTTTTGAAGGTTTTAATCCTAAGCTTATAAGATCTTTTCCCTTTATGAGTGGCTGAAGAGCTTTATGAAAGACACCTAGTTCTTTTGCTCTTTGCGTGAGGCGTGTTATTTCTGTTTGTTTGTTTGGATAGCGTGCTAAAAGATAGTGTGAAAAAAATGCAATTTCTGTTCGTGTTGCTAACTTATAGACAGCATAGTTAGTTAGCTCTTTTAGATTAAAAGAGATATCTGTTAGTTTTTCTACTTGTTGTAAAATCTTTTTTTCATTGGTCAGTTTTTGTAAAAAAGAGAACTGTTTTTCTTTTGAGAATTGTGATGTTAGTAGTGCTAACATAAGTACTAACTTCTCTTTTTCTTGAAGTTTGAATGATGCTGCAATATCCAGGGATGAATAGATTGTATTGAGTTGATCTTCACGCAGGTTTTGAAATTCATCAAAAAAACGAAAACCACTAAACGCTTTTAAAAGTTTGATGCCTCTTGATGGTTGCTGTGATTTTAAAAACAGCTTTTTAAACTCTTCAAATATTCGCTCTTTTGGAAGTTCTTCTAAAACATTTGACTCTATCATATTTTTGCAGAGTAAAAAAAGATTTTTTTCTATCTCTAAATCAAATCGCGTAGCAAAGCCAATAGCTCGTAAAACACGCAAAGGATCTTCTGTAAACTTCTCTAAATCAACAGCTCTTAAGACTTTATTTTTTAAATCAGCAATACCGTTATAAGGGTCAAGAATCTTTTTGTTGATGACATCATAGCCGATGGCATTCATGGTAAAGTCTCTTCTTTTAGCAGCGGATGTAAAATCAAACTCTGTATGAATGGCAACTTCAAAGCCTCTATGTCCCACTGCTGTTTTACTTTCACTACGAGGAAGAGAAAAATCCAGATCCAAATCTCCATAAAGCAGTTTGACAACACCAAAACTTTTACCGACACTGTTTACTTTACCAAATTCACATAATATCTTTTCTACTTTTTCCAAAGCGTTTATATTGTAAAGTTCTATATCAATATCTTTGGATTTAATTCCTAAAAAGGAGTCTCTGACATATCCACCGACAATAATGGATTTTATATGATATAAGTTCAGTTTATCAAAGATTTTATTTAATTTATTTGGATATTCAAACATTTAATTACTTTTTATAGTGTAAGAGAATTTTTAAATTGCTGCTCTTAAGAAGCAATTAGGGACTTACTCTGGAAGTATATCACTTATTTTACAAGTATGTAACATTTATTTGGGTATAATTGCGAAAAATTTTTCCGAATTTATGGAAAAAAAGCATACTTTAAGGATACACCCACAATGCAAAAGATTAGAAACATTGCAGTTATTGCACACGTTGACCACGGTAAAACTACACTGGTTGATGGACTACTAGAACAGTCTGGTACATTTGGTTCACACGAACAACATGATGAGAGAGCTATGGATAGCAACGATTTAGAAAAAGAGCGTGGAATTACGATTCTGTCTAAAAATACAGCTATTCGTTATAAAGATTACAAAATTAACATTATTGACACTCCGGGCCACGCCGACTTTGGTGGTGAGGTTGAGCGTGTACTTAAAATGGTAGATGGTGTTTTAGTACTTG
>CAZGSK010000015.1:0-19326 GCA_964528435.1 uncultured Sulfurimonas sp.
CTGATGAAGAGACTGGTCAGACTATTATCTCTGGTATGGGTGAGTTACACCTTGAAATTCTTGTTGACAGAATGAAGCGTGAGTTTAAAGTTGAAGCAGAAGTTGGTGCTCCACAGGTTTCTTACCGTGAAGCAATTCGTGATGAAGTTGATGAAAACTACAAATACGCAAAACAATCTGGTGGTCGTGGACAATATGGTCACGTTGTATTTAAAATGAAACCTGCTGAAGCTGGTGCTGGACTTGTTTTTCATAATGATATCAAAGGTGGGGCAATTCCAAGAGAATATATTCCTGCAGTTGAAAAAGGTTTTGAAGAAGCAATGCAAGGCGGTATTCTTGCTGGTTATCCAATCGAAGATGTTGAGATCAGTCTTTATGACGGTACTTACCATGATGTCGATTCAAATGAGATGGCGTTTAAACTTGCTGCTTCTATGGGATTCAAAGAGGCTGCTAGAAAAGCTAACCCTACAATTCTTGAACCGATTATGAAAGTTGAAGTTGAAGTTCCTGAAGAGTATATGGGAGATGTAATCGGTGACCTTAACCGTCGTCGTGGACAAGTTAACAACATGAGCGATCGTGCTGGTAACAAAATTGTTGATGCATTCGTTCCATTATCTGAAATGTTTGGTTACTCAACTGACCTTCGTTCAAATACACAAGGACGTGCAACATACTCAATGGAATTCGATCATTATGAAGAAGTTCCAAGAAACGTTGCTGAAGAGATTATCAAAAAACGTAACGGATAATATCTACCCTTCTTTTATTTGCAACACTTTTTAAATAAAGTGTTGCAAAACTTTCTCTCTTATTTAATTAAAAATAAAAAATCTGTTATAATTGCCTCAAAAAAATATAGGCTTACTATTATGCGTAACTTTTTCATACTTTTACTACTTACAACTCTGTTGTTGGCACAAAATCCAATTGCTTTTGCAGCTTTAGGTGATGTTATTTATGATAATGTCGAAAAGATTGAAAAACTTAAAAATATTGATGAGTATGAGATCTATGATAAAAAGATTGATACCTATGTTGCAGCTGTGCAGAAAACCAAAAAAGAGGGCTTTGCTTTAGAGAATGGATCTGATGCTGTCTCTAGAAAAGCCTACCTAAATAAATTGCGTGAGCTTGTTAAGACGAATGATTTTTTTGTCCGTTTGGTTAAGAGTTCTTATGAAACTGCAAAGAAAGATGAAAATAGCAGACTCTTTTCACAAATGATTAATAGTGGGCTCTTAGATACAAACAGACGTAAAAAAGAGATTATTAACTACTATTTTGCGCATCAAAATGATATGAATACAACAGGGCTTATTCAAACATACTTAGATGAAGATGCAAAGCTCAGAGCAAAAAAAGAGGCACAGCAAAAAAGAATCTTATCAAAAAAAGAGAGAGAGGCTGAGCGTATTCGTCGTATTAGAGAAAATGACAGACGTGAAAAAGAGCGTTTAGAGAAGAAACTTCAACAAGAGCTAAAAAAGAAAAAAGAGGAAATTCGAGAGTATCAAAAAGAAGAACTTTCTAAAACCATTTAAACTCTTCTTGCTCACTTGGTCTGCCCTCTAGTGTGAGAAAAGGTTTATACTCTGCTTTATAGGCAAGGGAAGGGCAATCTTTTACATAGTAGCCTAGGTATATCCATTTTTTTGCTCTGTTTTTTGCATACTTTATCTGATTGTAGAGTGATAGTCTGCCTAGAGAGTAGTGTGCAAATTGCGGATCATAATAGAAATAGATTGATGAGATGCCATCTTCTAAAATATCGATCAGATCAACTGCTATGAGTCTATTTTCAAAAAAGTATAGCACTTCATAGCCAAAATCTTCATACCCATGGACAAAAGAGGCATAGTAGTGATCTGCTGAAGTTTTGTTATACTCCCAGCCTTTTTTTTCATGCATATGAAGATGATACTTCTCAAAAATCTCTAAATGTTCATGACTAAGTGTCGGCTTTTGAACATAAATGCGAAGATCTTTTGCTTTTTTCATCACACGTCTTGCTGATTTTGAGAAGCTATAGTTCTCTACATCTATCTTAATACTTTTACACTCATCACAACCATCACATATGGGGCGGAAGTACATTTTTCCAAAGCGCCGAAAACCTCTCTCTATCAACTCTTGACAAGTATCTGCTGAGCAGTTGTCTATAATTTTGTAATGCATAGTCTGCTCTTTTTTCTCAAGATAGGAGCATTTGTCATTGAGTAAAAATTCTTTAAGTAGATTCATACTTCGATTTTGACATAATTTTAATAATAAAGAGCAAAAGTATGGAGTTAGTTTGGAATTTTTTAAAAAACATCAAAAAGAGATAGTAAGGGCTATTGGTGCCCTTTTGTTAATAGTGGGTTTTGTGATTAACTTTTGGGTAACACCGCAAAAAGCTGTCAGTGCAAATGATATAGCTGCTGCAAATCTCGCACGTATAGAAGCAAGTGTTCAAGGCGGAAGTGGTACACAAAAAGTAAAAAAGAAGCCAGATACTTCTCACATCTCTAAAGCACTCAAGGTGACACGTCAAAAGCAGATGAAGTATTTGACAATTTTTTCTATGATATTAGGAGCACTTTTCTTAGCCTACAGTTTTTTAAAAAAAGAGGAGTCTTAAGAGCGGTTTGTAGCTATTAAAACGCCCTCTATCATTTTGTCAATATCACCATCGAGAATTGCTGAAACATTTGAATAGGCTTCATTGGAGCGGGTATCTTTAACCTGCTGGTATGGTTGCATTACATAAGAGCGTATCTGATGCCCCCAGCCTATTTCACTTTTGGCAACACCTGCCTCTTTTGCTTTTTGTTCTTCGAGTTCTAGTTCGTAAAGGCGTGATTTTAACATTTTCATAGCAGTTGCTTTGTTTTTATGTTGGCTTCTGTCATTTTGGCATTGAACGACCACACCGGTTTTTATGTGTGTTATACGAATGGCGGATTCTGTTTTATTGACATGTTGTCCACCGGCACCGCTTGCTCGATAGGTATCGATTCGTATATCTTTATCTTCTATGACAATGTCAATGTCATCATCAATCTCTGGTGATACCATAACAGATGAAAAGGAGGTATGGCGTTTTGCATTGGAATCAAATGGAGATATACGGACAAGTCTGTGGATACCGTTTTCTACTTTTAAGTATCCATAGGCATTTTCCCCTTTAATAAGAAGAGTAGCATCTTTAATTCCTGCCTCTTCTCCTGTCTGATAATCAAGCACTTCTACTTTGAAATCGTGGCGTTCTGCCCAGCGTTTGTACATTCTTAAAAGCATCGCCGCCCAGTCTTGAGACTCTGTTCCACCGGCACCAGGATGAATTGAGAGGATGGCGTTGTTGGCATCACTTTCACCGCTAAGGAGAACTTCTATCTCCATAGTACGTATCTGTTCTTGGAGTTGTGGCGCATCTTCATAAAGCGCTTGTAGAGACTCTTCGTCGTTCTCCTCTTTTGCCATCTCATAGAGCTCTTTTGCATCTTCTACTGCTGATTTTGCTATGCGATATTTTTCAAGTTTACGTTCAAGCTGTGTTTTTTGCTTTTGAATCTTTGCAGCCTCTTTTGCATCATTCCAAAATTCAGGGTTATTTTCAAGCTCTTCTATCTCACGCAAGCGAGATTCTATTTTATCGGGCTCTACAACATCTGTAATATTTTGCATTTTTGTAGTAATGTTTTTTAAAAGTTCTGTATATTCGTAATTGTCCATGCTTAGCCTATATGAAAAAATCTCTGATATAATTGCATCATTATATTATATTGGGACTTAAAATGAAGATTATTTCCTCTGCATTGGAATTAAAAAGATATCTAAAAAACGAGAATCACACTATAGGCTATGTGCCGACGATGGGTGCTTTGCATGAGGGACATATTGCGCTCATAAAAGAGGCACGGAACAATAATGAAGTCGTTGTGGTTTCGATTTTTGTCAATCCTACACAGTTTTTAGCAAGTGAAGATCTACAGAAGTATCCACGCCGTGATGAAGCAGATAAAAAGATATGCGAATTGGCAGGAGTAGATGTTTTGTTTATGCCTCACGCAGAGGAGCTTTACTTTGAAGATGAGGTAAAGATTGTTGCACCAAATGTCAGAGGATATGTCCTAGAGGGTGCAACACGTCCGGGGCACTTTAGCGGAGTTTTGCGAGTTGTGATGAAACTTTTAAATATTGTCAATCCTACGAATGCTTATTTTGGAAAAAAAGATGCACAGCAACTTAACTTAATTGAGCTGATGGTAAAACAATACTTTATGGATGTAAATATTATTGCGGTTGATACTGTAAGAGATGCTGATGGTTTGGCACTGAGCTCACGCAATGTTTATCTCTCAAAAGAACAGAGACAAGAGGCGCTTAAAATTCCAAAATCACTCTATGAAGCTTCTAAAATGGTAAGTCGTGGAGTTATAGATGTAATAGAGATTAAAAAACAGATGCTTACAATTTTAGAGCCTCTGGAGATTGGCTATGTTGCTATACTCTCACGTGAGTTTGAGCCAATCGATGAGGTTGTCATAGGTGAGAGTATTATTCTTGTTGAAGCCTTAGTTGGCGATACCAGACTACTTGATAATATCTGGCTCTAAATAGCCCTCTTCAATCATAATATCAACAGCTTTTTTAAAGACAGGAACGGCGGTTTGTGACGCAAACTGGCTCTTTTTAGGCTGAATAACAATTACACCCATGGTATAGTGATGCTTTTTGTCGTTTGCAAATCCCATAAAGGCAGTATTGTATTTTCTGACATATTGCCCCTTTTCAACGATGTGTGCCGTACCGGTTTTTCCACCTATCTCTAAGCCGGGAGTTATCGCCTTTTTCCCTGTTCCTTTATTAACGGTTTTGATGAGAATCTTTTTTACTCTTTGTGCTGTTGCACCTTTTAATACCTCTTGTTCTTGGAAAGGTTCTATCTTTTTCTCCTGATGATACTCATCAATAAAACTTGTAACAATCTGTGGTGTAACCATCTTTCCATTGTTGTTAAAGACACTGTATGCACGCATTAATTGCATAAGATTTGCACGAATACCGTAACCATATGCACAGGTAGCTTTGTATATCTCATTTTCCAAGCGTTTGGCTGAAGGAATGAAACCGACTTTTTCATAGATGAGGTCTGGTGTAGATTTTTGTGCAAAGCCAAATTTTTTAAGGCCGCTGTTAAATTCATACCCGGAGAGTTTTTGTGCTAACTGCGCAATTCCAATGTTTGATGAGTAAACAATGACATTCTCAGCAGAGAGCCAGTCAAATTTATGCTCATCTGTAATGACTTTTCTGCCCATTTTAAAACGCCCATTGTGCCCGTTTACCAAATCATAAGGATTGATGAGTTTATGCTCAAGCAGCAGTGAAAAGGTAATAGGCTTTAAAACACTTCCAGGTTCAAAACTGTACTCAATCATTCCCGAGTTTAATGATGGATAATCTTTTTTTCTGATTGCTTTTGGAAGATACCTGTTGGAGCTTGCCATTGCATAAAGTCTTCCGGTATGTGAATCCATAACGGCTATCATAATCTCTTTTGCTTTGAGCTCTATTTTCATCGCATCAAGTACTTTTTCTATGCGAATCTGCAGAGAGACAGGAATGCCTAGTTTAATATCCAAACCATTAATCTTAGGTTTTGTAAAACTCTCTTTGTTGAGAATAATATAACCGTTTACATCACGTTTACCGCGTGAGAAACCATCTTGTCTAGGAGCTAGATCGGCATCAAATCTTTTTTCTAATCCTTTTACCCCTTTTACAGATGTATAGCCGTTATCTTCAATCTTGTGAGGATAGCCGATAATGGGTGTAAGTAGATTACCATATGGGTAAAGGCGACTCTCTCCACTCTCAATAACGCTCAGACCATGAATAGAGCGTAGTCCTGTTCGAGGATTTTTAAGCTCAAGAAAGACTTTAAAACGGCGTAGCTCATAAGAGAGTTTTTTGAGATACTGCGCTTGAATTTGAGGAATGTTGTAGCTAAGAACTACCACACCTTTACGTTTTTTAAGACGTTTTTTGATTGCTTTTGGCGTCATACCGGAGTAGATAGAAAAGAGCTGTATAAAGAGCTCTCTTTTTTGCGGATCGATATAGCGCGTGTCAACAACTGCTTTATAGAGTTTTTTTGTCGTAGCAATATGAAAACCGTCTGCAGAGATAATGTTGCCTCTTTGTGCCCGTGAGGACTCTTTGGTATAGAGTGATGGCATATGACGGCTTTTGATAACTGTGAAAAGTATAACACTTAAAAATGCTACAAAAGCTAAAGATATAAGAAGATAGAGTAGGAGAATTTTTTTTGATTTGTTTCGATTGACCATTAAGTTAGAGTTGTGTTCTTCCTATCTCTTTGTATGCGTTAAGTGCTTTGTTTCTTATCTCGAGCATTAGTTTCATACTTGTTTCTGCTTTTGAAATAGAGAGTGCTGCTTGATGAAGGTCTTTAACCTGTCCGGTTGCAAGATCTGCAATGGCTTGTTCACTCTCTTTTTGCAAATCATTAACTTCATTGATAGCAGATTTGAGGTGCTGTGCAAACGCCTCGCCACCTGCTTTTGGTAAAGACTCTTTTTGTTTTAGTAAATTAGCAGTTGATGTGGATGCAATCTCATTGATATTGCTCATACTTTACTCCCTAGATTATTGCAGTAAAGATATTGCAGAATTTGCCATATCTTTTGCACTCTGAAATGCCGCAACATTTGCCTGATAAGAGCGTGTTGCTTCAACTAAATCGGCCATTTCCACAACAGGATTAATGTTAGGGTAGGCGACATAACCATTTGCATCCGCATCGGGATGGTTTGGTTCGTACTTCATCAGTGGTTTTGCGTCATCACGCACCACTTTATCAACAATTACGCTCATTATAGCAGGATTTACCTTTTTGCCAAATTGATTTTCATCTAAAGGATCTGCATATCCAGAGCCTTTTGTTTTGTCAGCTAACATGTCATTATAAACATCATTGAAGTTAATCGCTTTAAAAACAACCTCTTTACGGCGATAAGGACCACCCTCATCTGTTCGGGTTGTCTGTGCGTTGGCGATGTTGCTTGATATTGTATTGACTCGAACACGTTGAGCAGAGAGCCCATAACCGCTGATATCAAAACTATTAAGAAAATTACTCATTAATTAACCTTTGCAGAAGCGTCAATAACACTTCTAAAAATTGCTGTATCTTTTTTGTTTGCCATCACCAAAGCATTGAACATGACGGAGTTTTTGCTCATTTCAGTTGTTTCTACATCCAAATCGACAGAGTTGCCGTCATTGCGAGCCATATGTCCGTCTCGAAAGTAGAGTGTCGGTTTTAAACTGCTGGCTTCATCTTTTGGTGTTAAGTGTTTGGCATCAGTGCATGCCATTTTAAGTTCATGTGCATTTTCTTTGTAAAGCTCATTTTTTTTAGCGACCAGTGCCTCTTCAAAACGAACATCACGTGGTCTGTAGTAAGGAGTGTCTGCATTGGCAATGTTGGATGAAATCATATCTTGACGAGCTGCACGATAGTCCATAGCCTGTGCTAAAAGTGCATGTGTTTTAGAAATCTCAATGCTCATAAATACTCCTTGTAAAGAATCTGAAAATAAATAAGCAAAAAAAGTTCCAATATTTTAGAAAAGTGAACTTCATTAATTAAGTGTGTTTTTTTGTTAAATTAAATTTATCACATTATAGTGAAGTTTTGGTGAACTTAAAGTAAGTTTACTCTTTTTAAGGAAGCCTTAATAAAAATAGTTTCATAATAGTCTTTAAGATTACAAGAGTAGTCCAAATTTTTTAATTACAAGGAGTTCTTATGAAAAGAGCTGGTTTTACAATGATCGAATTGATTTTCGTTATCGTTATTTTAGGTATTTTGTCGGCAGTTGCACTGCCAAAATTTATTGGGGTTTCACAACAAGCGCATGATCAGAAAGTTGAAGCATTTGTTGGAACACTTAATCGAACAGTAGGTCCATCTATGTGGGCTAAATCAATAGCGGATGGCAATAATGGAGTGGTTGCAACGGCTGCAGCTGGCTTATGTGATACGAAAGCTCACTTATTAACGTACGTTGATAAAATACCTGATGAATTGACATTTAGCACAACGACGCCATGTACTTTTGATGCCAATGCAAGTGCAGGTGGTACAAAAACTATATCTTTTACTGATGGAAATGCAACTTCTTCACCACGTTGGACAGTAAATTAATTTTTCTTCTCATTCCCAAGCTCCTGCTTGGGAATGCAGATATATAAAAATGAAAAAAACATAGTAGTTTCTAAACTATCAAAAGATATTTTATAAATTATTATTCAAGGCGAAATTATGAAAATGGCAAAAAAACCCCAAGGGCACTCGTTTCACAGCGCTTTTACGGTTATAGAATTGATATTTGTTATTGTCATTTTGGGTATTTTATCTGCTATTGCTTTGCCTAAATTTACAGCGACGAAAAATCTGGCGGATATTGGAAAAGGACGTTCTGATGTTATGGCAATTCGTTCTTCTATTTTAACAGAGAGACAGAGTCAGCTTATAAAAGGTATAAAAAGCTATATACCAAAACTTAGTGATAACAATACGATACTGTTTAAGGGTAATGGTACGAGGAAACTTCTATTGTATGGTGTAACTTCCGGTACTACAGATGGCAAATGGTCTGCAAGTGATACTACATATAAAAATTATAACTTTAAAGTTAACGGGGTTGATGTTGCTTTTACTTACGACAATTCAACAGGGATTTTTGAGTGTGATGCCAATAAAGATGGAACACAAGCACAAAAATATTGTTATCAAATGACAAAGTAAATAACTTTCAGTACGTGAATTATTACACTGTATCTATTATTGGCTCCCCTCTGGAGCCATTTACCTATCAAAGCTCTCAAGCTATAAGCTCAGGAACTTTAGTATTAGTAGAATTTAACAATCGTAAAAAAGAGGGTGTTTTAATTGAACAAACACAAAAACCAGACTTTGAAACGAATGAAATCTTAGAGGTTCTTGACTCTTTTTATTCCTCACAGCAGATAAAACTTGCACAATTTATCGCTTCATATTATATCTGTTCTCTCGGCGATGCTTTTTCTTTGATGACTCCGTTTCAAGAGCGAGCCATAGAGGATACTTTCATATCTCTAGGTGAATCTCAAATAATACTTTCAAAGAAACAAAACCGTGCATTGAACTTTTTAAAGCAGCACAAAGTATCACTCCTGTTTGGAGACACCGGCAGTGGAAAGACTGAGATCTATATGAAGTATTTTGAAGAAGTGTTGCGTGAGGGAAAACGGGCACTCTTTTTAATGCCGGAGATCTCACTTACGCCACAGATGTCAAACAGACTGCAAGAGCATTTTGGTGAGCATTTTGTTATTTGGCACTCAAAACTCACACCTCTGCAAAGAAAAAAAGCACTAGAGAAGATAAGAAGTGGTGAGGCAAAGATAATAGCAGGGGCTCGTTCATCACTTTTTCTCCCTATAGATGATTTGGGACTTATCGTTGTAGATGAAGAGCATGATGACAGTTATAAATCATCTTCTCGCCCACGCTACAATGCACGTGATATCGCCATCTATATGGGAAAACTTTATGATGTTCCTGTAGTGCTTGGAAGTGCAACACCATCGCTCTCTTCGTATGTGAAGTTTCCTCACGTGAGGCTCAAAGGCGGGCACTTTAGTTCAAAAAAAGAGTTTATTTATGAAGCCCAGCCTGAAGCCATAACGCCATTAATTGAAAATAATCTGCGTGAGGTATATCAAAAGAGTGAACAATCCATTGTCTTTTTACCGACACGGGCAAATTTTAAGTATCTTATCTGTGGAGATTGCGGGCATACCTTTGAGTGTGCTTTTTGTTCTGTGGGTATGAGTCTGCATCAGCACTCACGAGCACTTAAGTGTCACTACTGTAACTTCACGCAGGCAATTCCGCAAGTCTGTCCTGAGTGTCACTCTTCACATCTTGTAAGTTCACGACTCGGAACAGCAGAAGCGATGAATATCATCGCGGAACTCTTACCAAATGCAAGACTTGAACAGTTTGACAGAGATACCATAACCACAGCGGCAAAACTTAAAAAAGCACTCAAGCGTTTTAACGATAAAGAGAGTGATATTTTAATCGGAACACAGATGCTAAGTAAAGGGCATGATTATCATGATGTGACTTTAGCCGTTGTTCTTGGGATGGATAATCTCTTAAGTATGCCCGATTACAGAGCACGTGAGAAGGCACTCTCTTCGCTTATTCAAGTAGCAGGTCGCAGCGGACGGGCTAAAGATGCAAAGGTCATTGTGCAGAGTTTTAATGAGGATTTCTTTCGTAGTTATATGAATAGATATGAAGATTTTTTAGAAGATGAGAAGCTTTTTCGAGAGGAGCTCTACCCTCCGTTTAAAAAGCTCTGTCGTGTTTTGTTTGCACATAAAAATGCGCAGAAGGCACAAGAGGCTATGCGTGAGATGGAGCAGAAGTTACGAGCTTTTTCATCTGTGGAGATTGTAGGTGCTAAAAAGTGTGCTCTTGAGAGAGTAGCGAATAAATACCGCTATGAGATACTTCTGCGTGCGTCAAAAAGTACAGATATCATAAAAGCTGTACGTGCCTCACTTGTACCTCTGGCAGAGGTAGATATGGATCCTATAGAATTTGCTTAAGTTTTGTGTTGAAGAACCAGTAAAAAGCCAAAGAGACACCGGTTGTTTTTTGGTAGGATTCATCAAAGAGAAATGCTTTTGCATCCTCACGTGAGATACGAATTACCTCTATCTCCTCATCGTGAATACCACCGCCTTCACTGACTTTCATATGCTCATCAATCTCTGCAAAATAGAGTGTTTGATGTGTGCCGGATATGCCAACAGATGTGTAAAATGAGCTGATTTTTTCAATGCTCTCAAGTGGCACATCGTAGCCGCACTCTTCTAGGATCTCCTCTTGGGCTATTTGAATGTTTGAACATTGTTTATCGACGATGCCGGCACAAAGCTCATACATATAGCCATCATCGGGATTTTTATTGAGCACGGTTACACGCAGTTGTTTTACCAAGATAAAGGCATCTTTTTCTTTGTGGTAAAGCAGTATGGCAACACTGTCATGAGAAAGTACAGCTTCCCAACGTTTTTTTATCCCTTTTTGAACATAGTGAATCTCAATTGGCTTGATAAATCTTGTTTCACTCAGTTGTTTTATTGACTCTATTTTATCCATGGTCTGCATCCATCAAGTGAATGTAAGAGATATTTTCAAATGGTGGAAGCTTTTTGAAAGATGTATGGTTATTGAGATGTAACTCCACGCTCTCATCATAGTTTTTCTTCAAACGTAAAAATGCTTTTTTCTTTTTGCCTTTGAGTTTTTTTGTTGTAACTTGGACAACACGCAGTGGATTGATGGCGCGTCCGCGTTTTCTAAGCTCAAAGTGCAGGTGTGGACCTGTTGAACGTCCTGTCGTCCCAACATAGGCAATAACCTGACCTTTTTTGACATATTTACCGCGATGAATACCTCTTCTAAAAGATTTTAGATGGGCATAGCGTGTTTCATAGCCATCATTATGACGTATCTTTATAAGGTTGCCATAGGTTCCCATACGTGCAGCATATATAATGCGTCCACTTCCTGCCGCAACGACCGGAGTACCACGGCGCGCGGCATAATCAACACCTAGATGTGCTTTCCATTTATGTAAAATAGGATGCCATCTTCTTTTTGTAAAATAGGATGATATACGTGCTCCACGAACTGGACGAGCAAGGAGAAATCCCTCAACTTCATGCGCTTTTTCATCATAGTAGCGTCCATCATCATTAAGGTAGATATAGTGGCGTTTATGGTTCATCTCAATCATGGCAACTTTAAGTGTCGGCATGGAAAAAGGACGTCCGAGTCGATATTTCTGATCGTAGATCATTACAAGTCTGTCACCTTTGCGGATATCATTTTTAAAGTTTAGTGAGTGTTTGAAACTGGCAACAAAGATTTGAGCAAGTTTTTTATCTCCTGTCTCTTTTAAAATATTGTACATTGGAGAGCTTGTTATAGTTGTGCTAAAAGCTTCTGTTTTTGTTGTGCTAATAATTGGAATGGGTTCAAATTTGTAACTATCTTTATCTTTATAGATATGAATTTGCAGTTCATCATTAAGTGGCAGTAAAATCTGCTCAATTGTGCCATTGTTGTCTTTTAAAATTTGATAATGCACTCCTGCTCGCATCTCTTCTGTGAGTCGTTGGTCATCTTTGTCTAGATTATAGTAGAGATCACGCACCGGAAGGTTATGGTTTTGTAAAAAGAGAAGATAGGTTACTCCGTTCGTCCATCTATGTCTCTCAACCATAGAAGAAAAGAGTGTTGTTGTCAGTAAAAAAAGTATGAAAAATCGTATCATTACACTAAGCCTGAAATAAATAATTTGCAAAGATTATCAAATTTTTGATTAATCTGAGGTTTGTTTGATATAATCGCACTATATAAAAAGAAAGAAGTACTATGAAATATACGATTTTACTCATTTTAATGGTTTCACAAATCATGGCAGCTCTAATAAAAGCTCCCATATTGAGTGTTGATAACGATAAAGAGATAGCAACAATAGAAATTGATCATATTGACATTGGTGTAAGTGGCTTTGTTGTGCATCATATAACACCAGAGCATAGCTCAATTTTAAAAAATGCAACAGTAACAGAGTATGACAAAGCTACAAAGATAGCGACAATAAAGATGAGTGCATTTAATGCTCTGAGAAACAACGCTTTGCCATATGGAAAATGGAAACCGCAAGTGGGCGACACGGTTGAGCTCGCTTTTGGATACTCTCGTGCTCTTTTAATCGCTCCAAATGAAGAGGTATATCATCAGATTACAAAAAGTGTCCGTATTCAGTGGATACATCCTGATCTTTTTGCAACAGTTCTCTCTTTTGCTGGACATCCAACGCCGTTGCAAGAAGATTTTATTGGTTTTTCAAATGCTGCAAGTGTCGGGCTGCTTTTTATCTACTTAGATAAAAAAGTCTATACGGTAGATATTAAAAGTTTTAAAATTCTTAACATTACCGATGCTCCTCTTGAGGTCAAAACAAAACAAAAACCTTTTTACACACGTGTAAGCAAAATCGATGCGAACTGGTGGGGTGCAGGGAGTAGTGAGATGGAGCAGTATGCACCACACTATTATGAGTTGTTGGTTCAAAACAATAAAAAGAACAAAGCTTTTTATGAAATAGTAAAAAATCATAAAGAGGAGTCGGTGCGTGAGCTTGCTTCTGAGTTTGAGATAGGAAAGTAGAAGATGATTGAAGAAAAACATTTAGAACATTTTAAATCGATTGTAGGTGATGAAAATATTTACAGCGACAAAGCACACTTGATTGCATACTCTTATGATGCTACACGTGAGCATTTTGAGCCTGATGCTGTTGTTTTTCCTCGCAATGAAGAGGATGTAAGTGCAATTTTAAAGTATTGTAACGAGCATAAGATTGTGATTGTACCGCGTGGTGCAGGAAGTGGTTTTACAGGTGGTGCACTGCCAAGTTCCGGTGGAATTGTTCTTGGTTTTGAGAAGCATATGAATAAAATCTTAGAGATTGATATGAAAAATATGGTTGCCATTGTGCAGCCTGGTGTTGTCAATATGGATCTGCAACGTGCAGTAGAGAAGGTAGGGCTCTTCTATCCGCCAGATCCGGCAAGCCAAGATTACTCAACGCTTGGCGGGAATGTGAGTGAAAATGCCGGTGGTATGCGTGCTGCAAAGTATGGAATTACAAAAGATTATGTGATGGCAACACGTGCAGTGCTTCCAAACGGTGATATTATTAAAGCAGGGAAGCGAACTATTAAAGATGTTGCAGGTTATAACATCTCAGGAATACTCATCGCTTCTGAGGGAACTTTGGCAGTGCTTACCGAGATAACGCTCAAACTCATTCCAAAGCCAAAACTTACAAAGACAGCAATGGGGATTTTTCCTACGGTAAATGATGCGATGGAAGCAGTTTATAAAACAATGGCAAGCGGAATAACACCTGTTGCGATGGAATTTTTAGATAATTTAACAATTCGTGCGGTTGAGAAGACATTTAACAAAGGCCTGCCTGTTGATGCTGGTGCTTTGCTTGTTACAGATGTTGATGGAAATATGGAAGATGACCTGGAGTTTCAGCTCACGCAGATAGAGAAGGTATTTAAGGAAAATGGATGTAGTGAGTTTCGTCGTGCAAAAGATGAAGCAGAAGCCGCAGATATTTGGTTTGCTCGTCGTAATGCCTCTCCTGCACTCTCAGTGTACGGAAGTAAAAAGCTCAACGAAGATGTAACCGTTCCTCGTGCAGTTTTACCTGAACTATTAGAGAAATTTTATGCCATTGCAGATAAGTATAAAGTAAATATTCCATGTTTTGGGCATACAGGTGATGGAAATGTGCATACCAATGTTATGGTGGACGGGAGTGATCCCGAGCAGGTAAAAATTGCCTATAAAGCGATTGAAGAGGTTTTTCAAGCTACGGTTGATCTTGGTGGAACACTCTCAGGAGAGCATGGTATAGGGCTTGCAAAAGCACCTTATATGAAGATGGCCTTTTCTGATGCAGAGATGGAACTTTTTAAATCTATTAAAAAAGCATTTGATCCAAACAACATTTTAAACCCTGCAAAAATGGGACTTGATTAGAATTATGCAAGCTTTTGCTCGAAAAATCTACAAAGAGGTCCGACAGTTTGTTTTGGCCTTTGTAGATAAAGAGTTGACGCTTTTTGCTGCAAGTCTGAGTTTTTATACTATTTTTACTATTATTCCTCTGCTTTTAATCATTTTGACACTGCTTACTTCGATGCCGAGCTTTTCTGAGCATTACGAAACAATCAAAAGTTTTATATTTTCAAATCTAATGCCGGTACAGTCTGAACTTATTATGAAAAATGTAGATGGTTTTGTGGCAAATTCTGCAAAAATGGGAGCATTTGGTCTTTTAATGATACTTGCGGCTTCTTTGATGTTTTTTAAGAACTTTGAGTATATCGCAAATAAAATTTTTCATGCAAAAGCAAGAACACTTTGGGAGAGTATTACAACCTACTGGACGATGCTCACGCTTACACCCATAGCACTTGGTCTCTCTTTTTATATTACGGGCTATATTGCAACATTGATGGCTTCAAACTCTTTGACATCAGGGCTCAATATCTTGCCTCTTGTTCCCTACCTTATTATCTGGGGGCTTTTCTTCTTGATATTTCAAATAGGTCCAAATGCAAAGGTTAATCCTAAAGCTTCGTTAATCAGCTCTTTTATGATCTCTCTCATTTTTAGTATAAGTAAAAATGCCTTTATCTACTATGTCTTTTTAAACAAATCCTACACAACAATGTATGGCTCTTTTGCTATTGTTATGTTCTTGTTTTTGTGGATATATGTCTCTTGGATCATCTTTATCTATGGACTGAAGCTATGTTATATGATAGATAGAGTATATAAAAACAGAGATGCAATAGACAAGCAGTAGATAGAGTGCCTCTTTTCTAAAAACAGCTAAAAACGAGAGTAAAAGCTCTCCATATAAGACTATATTTGGAACTGCTATTTTCACTGCGTGAGGATTGAGTTGCAGTAAAGAGATAAGCAATGAGTCAAGTAGATCTCCAAATCCAATCAAATGCAAAAAAATAGAGAGTGGATAAAAAAGCGTAAAGAGTGTGGTCCAGAGAATGGAGAGTGGATGGTAGAGGCTGAAATTTCCAAATATAACCAAAGAGTAGGGTAGCATCATCAGATAGATCCAAAACGGAAGCAGAAAAAATTGCCAAATTTTGCCTCTTTTTTGAAAATAGATAAGAAATAAAAAGATATAAAAAACACCACTGAGGCTTAAGAAAAATCCGATACTAAAGAGTAATCTTGGAAAAAGTGCAATAAGCAGGAGCGCTGTTAGCAGTAGAGTTTGTAAAGAGATGATCTTAATTCTTCTATCATAGAGTATAAAACCGATAACTAACATACCAAAAGCTCTTAGCAGTGAGGGCGGTGTATCTAAAAAGAGCATATAGGCAAGCAGCATAGAAGTGATGATAAAAAAGCTATCTCGTTTTGCACTGCGATAGGGAAAATAGCTGTTTTGCAGAAGTCTGTATGGGTATTTTATGAAAAAATAGAGCAGTGCAGAGAGTACGCCTAGGTGAAAGCCACTAATAGCAATTAGATGTGAAATACCAAGGTTTGAAAAAGTTTGCTGTAGATGATAGGGAAGAGGTTTGGCTAAAAAAAGTGCTTGATAGATAGAACTAATACTGCACTGTTGATGTGTTGTTGCAATGCTATTTGCAATTTGTTCTTTGAGTGAATTACTTTTATCAACTTCTACTATTTTGCTAAAGGCGAAGAAACCTTTGAGATATTCTAAAAATGTTATTTTACCTGCCCAAACTTCTAAAAGAACATTTTTGTTTTTATAGTTTGGAAGATTTTTTGAGGCTGTTGAGTAAAAAGTAAAGCCATCAGTGCTTTTGAATTTGAGTACCTGATAGGTTTTACTTTTGCCTTTTTTCGTTAGTTTTGTTTTTGTGTATTGTTTTAAAACCGTGGCATGAACGAGTTGTGAGTCAAATTTTGTAAGTTGTCTGTAGTTGTAATATTCATAAGAAAGAGAGATTGTAAAAAGAAAAATAAAGAGAGTAAAGAGATAAAAATAATCTCTTTTTGAGCCTAATAACTCAACTCTTTCTAGCTTTGTCATGGCTAAATCGGAGGCATCTCAACTTGCGGTAGATCAACCTGTGCTGATTTAGTATCGACATTTTCATAAACTGTTTCAACTGCGTGAGCAAAGCTTGGTGCATCAACAAAGCGGGTGAGTTTTTTCTGAAAGATGAGTTTTACGTGACCTGTTGGACCGTTACGTTGCTTTCCAATGATGATCTCAGCCTCTTCCTCCTCTTTTTCTACGTAGGTCGAGGTGAACTCTTTTCCTTCGGCTTTAGCGGCTTTTTCACGCTCTTTTTCCTCTTTGTAGAGGTAAACATCATCACGATAGACAAAGAGAATAATGTCGGCATCTTGTTCAATCGAACCAGATTCGCGAATATCACTGAGCATCGGACGTTTATCATTGCGGCTTTCAAGTCCACGGTTAAGCTGTGAGAGGGCAACGATTGGCATCTCAAGCTCACGCGCAAGCATCTTGAGCCCACGTGAGATCTCACTTACTTGCAAGTGTCTGTCTTGATTGCCGATTCCCGACATAATTTGTAAGTAGTCAATAACAGCTATCTCAATCTCTGGGTGTTGATTTTTGAGTTTTCTCAGTTTACTTCTAAGTTGGTTAATATTGACACTTCCCTGATCATCAACAAAAAGCTTTGCCGAGTTCATTCTGTCAATAGCACCATTAAGTGAGCTCCATTGGTCATCGTTCATATCTCCGACACGCAGTTTTTGAAGTGGAATGGAGGTCTGAATTGACAAGAGACGCAGCATCAACTGCTCAGCCGGCATTTCCAGTGAGAAAAAGGCAACACCTTTGCCTTGTGTGATGAGGTTATTGACGGTATTTAAAATAAAAGAAGTATTGTGTGTAACTGTCATATCTTCGAGTAAGAAAAGATGATTGCCATCTATGGTAAAGCCATAATAATCATCTACCCTGTCATATTCGACTTGAATGCCAGTATGCCTTACATCACGTTTTGCTTTGAGTGGACGTGCCTGTTTTCTTTTTATTTTTGTCGGAATTTTTTCAAGCTCGCCAACAATTCTTAGACGATAGACTTCACACTCATAGTTAATTTTTTTGATACGTGCAATCTTTGTTTTCATGGAAACTCTAAACCCAAGAGAGTCTGCTAAAAATTTTATCTGTTGTGTAAGTTTTTTATCTTTTTGGACTATTTCAAAAACATTATATTTTCTATCATAATAACCATCACTGTCAATTAGACCAGCTAAAAGTTGAAGACGATTTTTGCGTAAGTTTTGCAGGTAAATATGAGGGATATGTTTGTTCTCTAATAGGTCAAGCTTACGTAAACGAGTCTGTAGAGAATTATCATCTTTATAGTATCCTCCACGTTGCCCTGATGTAATAGAGTACATTGGGCATTTTTCTTTATTTTTATGTGCTTTTGTTACTTGAAGATGCAGGCTTTTTGCATACTCATTTAAAAAATGAACGACCTCTTTGTCCTCTGTAGCTATGGAGACATTAGAACTGGTGCCATCTCCTAGCCATATACCTAGAAAATATGGATCAATCGGGAGGGGTTGCTCGTTAAAATTAACTGCTACTTTGTAGCCTTTGTAGTTTGAGTGAAATTTTTTACTTTTTTTATTATAATCTTTTACGGAGATATTTAAAACATCACCATGTTTGTGTTTACCTTCATTACGTGAGCGTTTCAGCGAGAGAATATGTGACTCATTGACACGATAATCTATGCCTTTGTTTTGTCGTACCCAATACATTTTTTCTCGTCCACGAGCTAAAGAGAGCACATTTCTAGGTGTGGAATCATCTCCCATAAGCTGGTCTCCGACCTCTACATCTTCTACATTTTTAAGTGTGCCATCAAACATAACTACTTTTGTGCCACGTCCGAGACATTTTCCCATTGCCGGCCGTGCAGCAATAATGACAAGATCCCCTTTGCCAAAACCGGTTGTCATTTTGTTGAGTTCTTTAAAGCCGGTATCTACACCCACAAGTACAGAGTTTCCACGAGCTTTCATCTCTTTGATGTACTCCATCGTATCAAAGGTCATTTTTGGTGAGTCTTTGAAGTCGCTTGTCTGGTTGTCCTGTGTAATCTCATAAAGCTTTTTCTCTACAATATCGACAACTTCGGCAGATGGGAGTTCTTCCTCAACTGTTACACGTTTGATCTCGGTTGTAAGGGTTAAAAGATGGCGTTTGAGTGATTTGTCTTTGATCTCATCAACATAGGCTTTTGTGTTAGAGATCGGATTTGCCGAGAGAATTTCAAGTAGAACCTGCTCATCAAATTTCTTTGCTTTTATAAGCTCTTTTTTAATAAACTCTTCATCAATGGGTTGATCTTTTTGCAGGAGTGTGAGCATTGCAGCAAATATATCTTGATGGGCAGGAAGATAGAAGTCATCTTTTTTGAGAACAACACTCAGTTCATCAAACTGACTTGGTTCAAAGATGATAGAACTGAGTATGCTTCGCTCAAAAGCGAGGTTATAGAGGTTGTCTTGCATTACTTAGATGCTCCTGCCATCTTCTCTACTTCAGCGACAAATCTGTCAACAAGTTTATCTTCATCAAGGTTTGC
>CAZGSK010000016.1:0-18629 GCA_964528435.1 uncultured Sulfurimonas sp.
GTTGAGATTGGGCCTGGCTTAGGTGATTTAACTAAATTTTTAGTTGATGTCAAAAGTGTAGAAGCTTTTGAGGTAGATACCGATTTATGTAAACTGTTACAAAGTACATTTAAAGAAGAGATCGCTACCAAGCGACTCCACTTACATTGTGGAGATGTTTTACAAGCTTGGAAGAATTCTTTGATTGATGAGCCGTATGACTTGGTGGCAAATTTGCCATACTATATAGCTACGAACATCATACTCAAAGCACTCGCAGATCCAATGTGTAAAAATATACTTGTAATGGTACAGCTTGAAGTAGCAGAGAAGTTTTGTGCAACAAGTGGAGAGAAGGTGTTTGGTTCTTTGGGTATTATTACTCAGAGTGTGGGTGAGGCAAAAATTGTCACAAAAGTTCCCCCAACCGCATTTGATCCACAGCCCAAAATTGATTCCGCTGTTTTTCTTATACAAAAGAGTAGAGATAGAAGTGAAAAAGGGTTCGAGGATATGCTTAGAGTTGCATTTACGCAGCCTCGAAAAACTTTAATGAAAAATCTCTCTTCTAAGTATGAGAAAGCAAAGCTGCAAGAGGCTTTTGAGGAGCTTGACCTTACATTAACAATTCGCCCTCATCAAGTTAGCACGAAGGACTATCACCAACTCTATAAATTAATATAAACAATAAGGAGTTTGGATGGCAGAAGAGAAAAAAGAGGCAGCACAACAGAGCAAGCCTCAAACAGATCGCAAACCAAATAATAGAAGAAACAATAATCGCAGACCTAATAATAATCAAAATAGAAATTCTGGCGATAAAAGCAATAGTAATCAAAATAACAATAAACCAAACAATAATCGTAATAAAAACCGCAATCGTCATAAAAGAGGTCCTGCCCCAACAGATGAAAGCCTTAAATCTTTTGTTGTAAAGAATCAAGAGGCACACAAGCAAAGACTTAATCCTCATTACAAACTAGATCTTAATTCAAAAGCAAAAATACGTATTACACCGCTTGGCGGACTTGGTGAGATTGGTGGAAATATTGCTGTTTTTGAGACAGAAAAAGAGGCGATTTTAATTGATGTAGGAATGAGTTTTCCTGATGAAGAGATGCATGGTGTCGATATTTTAATTCCTGATTTCTCTTACATACGTGAGATCAAACACAAAATTGTCGGTATTGTTATCACGCACGCACACGAAGATCACATTGGCGCTGTTCCATATTTATTTAGAGAGATGCAATTTCCAATTTACGGAACACCGCTTCCTTTGGCAATGATTGGTAATAAATTTGATGAACACCATTTAAAAGAGTTTAGAAGATACTTTAATCCAGTTGTCAAACGTGAAGTTTATAAAATAGGGAATGATTTTGAGATTGAGTGGATGCATATGACGCACTCTATTTTAGACTCTTCTTCTATTGCCATTACAACAGAAGCGGGAACTATCATCCATACTGGTGACTTTAAAATCGACCATACACCAGTTGATGGTTATACTGCTGACCTGCATCGTTTAGCATACTACGGAGATAAAGGAGTGCTTTGTCTGCTTTCAGATTCAACAAACTCACACAACCCTAACCCTACTCCATCAGAGCTCAGCGTTGCACCTGCACTTGACCGTGTATTTAGTAAAGCTGAAGGGCGTGTGATTCTTTCAACATTTAGTTCAAACATTCACCGTGTCTATCAAGCTATTCAGTATGGTATTAAGTATGGACGTAAAGTGTGTGTTATTGGGCGTTCAATGGAGAGAAATATTGAAGTTGCAATGCAGTATGACTATATTCGTTTTCCAAAAAATATCTTTATTGATGCAGACGAAGTCTCACGCATGAGCGATAAAGATGTCCTTATTGTAACAACTGGTTCTCAAGGAGAGGCAAACTCGGCGCTCTTTAGAATGAGTATTGGCGAACATAGACATGTAAAGATTAAACCAAATGATCTGATTGTTCTTTCATCACGTGCAATTCCAGGAAATGAAGGAAGTATCTCTCAAATGCTCAATCACTTGCAAAAATGTGGTGCAAAAGTAGCAATGGATAAAGATATTCACGTATCTGGACATGCTTCTATTGAAGAGCAAAAATTGATGCTTCGTCTTGTAAATCCGAAGTTCTTCCTACCGGTTCACGGTGAATATAACCATGTTGTAAAACATAAAGAGACAGCAATGTTATGTGGTGTGCCTGAAAGAAACATTTTACTTATGACAGATGGCGAGCAGATCGAAGTTGCTCCAAAATATATGAGAAAAGTTAAAACTGTTAAAACAGGTAAAACATATATTGATAATCAAAATAACTATGAAATCGAAGATGATATCGTTCTTGATCGTCAAAAACTTGCAAATGATGGTATCGTTATGATAGTTGCACAGGTAAGTGAACAGACAAGTAAAATGATAGATAAACCAAAAGTGACAACATTTGGTATTGTTGCAGATAAGCGTGATAAAGCTTTTGCAAAAGAGATGGAAGAGATTATTGAAAATTTCCTTATCAATATGAAGCCGGGACTTATTGGTAATCCAAAAACACTAGAGGGAGATCTGCGTCAAGTTGTGCGTAAGCATATCTATCGCAAAATGAAAAAATACCCTCTTATCGTTCCACATATCTTTATTCACTAAAAAGTTCTCACCTTTGAGGTGACTTACTTCTCTAGTTCCCAAGCTCCAGCTTGGGAACTCCTACTGCAGTTGTTACTGATGTATGCATTCCCATCGAGGACGATGGGAACGAGTTAAAACATCTTCTCTATATCCAACAACCCTTTTTTATCAACATAATCCCGAGCACTACTGTACCTCCAATCTTCAGCACTATCCACATAGCCTCTTTTTACAGGATTGTTGTGAATGTACTCTATCTTCTGTATCATAGTTTTTTCATCTTGTATAAGTTTTGGCTGCATACCCTCTTGCCAAACCTGATAAGTAGTTGTTTTTTTATGAGCTTTTTTATAAAATGCCAGCTGTTCAAGTATGGTTTTTATATTTTCTTTTTGTAATAATTCTAAAAGTTTTTTGGCTGTAAAGCTTTTAAATTTTTTGATTGTTTTTACTATGTCGTTACTACTTGCTACTAAATGTAGATGATTTTCAAGTATTACATATGAGTATATTTTTAGATTATCATTTTGTTGTAAATATCTAAAACTCTCTAATAGAATATCTACGCTTTTGGTATTTGTAAAAAGTGGTATCCAATGCAATACTGTAAGAGTTATAAAATGTGGATGAGTTGGTTCATAAACTTTATATCTGCTTCTACCCATAATTTGCCTTTTTATTTATATCTTAGCAGATATTTTATATAAATATTGATTTTATGACATATTGGCATATTTTTCTAGTTCCCACGCTCTAGCTTGGGAACTCCTACTGCAGTTGTTATTGGTGTATTCATTCCCATCGAGGACGATGGGAACGAGAAGAAAAAGTTCTCACCTTTTATTGGTGAGCTACTTTTCTTTACAAATCATTTTCTCAGCAAATTCTTGATATCCTATCATCAATAAAATTATAAAAGGCAAAAATCTTGTCAGAAAAAAATGAAGCATTTGAAAATGCAGTAAAAACTATGATGGAACATGTTGGCGAAGATCCCTCACGTGAGGGGCTTTTAGATACTCCTGCGCGTGTAAGAAAATCGTTTGAATTTATTTATGGTGGGTATAATGAAGACCCAGAGGCTATCCTTAAAAAGGCACTCTTTACAACAAGTAATGATGAGATGGTTTTGGTAAAAGATATAGAGTTTTACTCTACGTGTGAACATCATCTCCTTCCTATTATTGGGCGTGTTCATGTTGCTTATATTCCAGATGGTAAGGTGGTAGGGCTTTCAAAAATCCCTCGTGTTGTCAATGTTTTTGCTCGTCGTATGCAGATACAAGAACAGCTTACAGAACAGATTGCAGATGCCATTATGGATACAATTACGCCAAAAGGTGTGGCAGTTGTTATTCAGGCGCGTCATATGTGTATGGAGATGCGTGGTGTTGAAAAGATTAACTCTACAACGACCTCCTCAGCTCTGCGTGGGCTGTTTAAAAAAGATGAAAAGACACGTGCGGAGTTCTTTTCTCTTATTAATTCACCCACAGGGACACGATACTAACGATGCCACTCTCTTCACTCAAAGCAAAAATTTCTCAAAAAAACTACTCTGTAGCCTTTGGTGAAGTGGTAAAGATAAATGCAACGGTTATTACAGCCAAAGGTCTCAATGTAAGTATCAGCGATATGGTAAAGATTGTTTCAAATCAGAGTGCATTGGAAACAGTCGGTATGGTAACTGAGATAGATGGAGAGGTCTTTTATATCACTCCTTTTTCTTTTGTAGAAGGATTTCGCTCAGGCGACAGAGTCTTTTTAGATTCTACCGGCCTTAATATTCCCGTGGGTGATTCACTGCTAGGACGCGTTGTAGATCCTTTTATGCGTCCCATTGATGGTAAAGGCCCTCTCAAATCTTCTAAACTCACCCCCATCATAAAAGCTCCGATAGCGGCAATGAAACGTGGTATGATAGATGAAGTCTTTTCGGTGGGTGTTAAGAGTATTGACGGGCTTTTAACCTGTGGAAAAGGGCAAAAACTCGGTATTTTTGCCGGAAGTGGTGTTGGTAAATCAACATTAATGGGAATGATTGTCCGAGGGGCTGATGCACCCATTAAAGTGGTTGCTCTTATAGGTGAGCGTGGACGTGAGGTTCCGGAGTTTATAGAAAAAAATCTTGGTGGCGATCTGACAAATACGGTCATTATTGTAGCAACTTCAGATGACTCTCCTTTGATGCGAAAGTATGGGGCATTTGCTGCTATGAGCGTGGCTGAGTATTTTAAAGATAAAAAACAGGATGTCCTTTTTATTATGGACTCCGTAACACGTTTTGCAATGGCACAGCGTGAGATTGGATTGGCTCTTGGTGAGCCACCGACATCAAAAGGTTATCCGCCATCTTCTTTAACACTTTTACCGCAACTGATGGAGCGTGCAGGAAAAGAAGAGGGCAAGGGGAGTATCACCGCTTTTTTTACGGTTTTAATTGAGGGAGATGATATGAGTGATCCTATTGCCGATCAGTCACGCTCTATTTTAGATGGCCATATTGTCCTCTCACGTGAGATGACAGATTTTGGTGTTTATCCACCGGTACATATACTAAACTCAGCCTCACGTGTGATGAATGATATTATCTCCAAAGAACACTTTCAAGCTGTTATGAAGTTCCGTCGTCTTTACACGCTGCTCAAAGAGAATGAGACACTTATTCGTATTGGTGCGTATGTGCAGGGAAGCGATGCAGAGTTAGATGAAGCTATAGAAAAAAAAGATGCAATGATGCGATTTATTGTTCAAGGTGCGACCTTTATTGTTCATTTTAATGAAACAGTGGAGGAGTTAATAGCGCTTATGAGTGGTGTGTGTGAATAAACATATCACTTTTTAGCCAAGCATCACGTTCTTTGTATTTTTGTGTAGGAGGTGTCAGTGCTAGTTTTTGTTTAGATACTTTTTCAAAATTTTTCATCAACTGTTTTAATTCACTGTCTATTCCAAAAATATCTATATAGAAGTAGATGAAATGTTCGGCTGTTTTGTATTTTTTTGCTTCAAGTTCTGTGTCTATTTTTACTAAAAAACTCAAGCGTAAAAGATCACCTATCTTATTTTTTCGAGACTCTATGGTTATAAGTTCGCCAAGTTTTGCTTTAATCTCTTTGATATTACCTTCAAGTGCATAAATTTCACACTCTTGGATGATTTTTCTCCAGTGCTTTTCAAGTAGTTGTGCAAGTTGCATGGAGGCAAGTTCTATATTTTTATCTAAGATGCAATAGCACTCTGCAAATGCTTCATTTTCATAACTTTGCAGAAGTTTTGCTGCATCTTTGGCCATATGGGAGAGCTGCTGGAGATCTTCTTTTATAAAACTGATATTTTGTAGCTTTTTTATCTTCTGTTGTGCTTTTGTCACTTCACCTATATCAATCAGCTGTTTTATATCTTGAAGATGTCTATATGCTTCATTTTGAAGAGCAATATATGAGGGTACCTGCTTAAATACGGGGCTTATTTGTGCTAATGCACTAACTTTTGCATACTCTTTTTTAGATATTGCTTTCAAAAAAGCAACAAACTCTTGATTTTGTCGTCTAAGAAGTTGTACCATTGAATGTTTTGACTGAATTGTCGCAAACGGTTCAAGAAGTGCTTTTGCCTCTTGCGTATTGTTTCGTAAAAGTTGTTTTTGAGCTTGCGTGAAACTTTTTTTATAAAACTCCTCCATTACACGGTATTGAGTTGTCATTTTTAGGGGAGGGTACTTCTCACACAGGGCATATGCCAGAGTATATTTGTACTCTTTTGTGAAGTTTTTTAGTTTTTCATAGTTTTGCAGAGCAAGCTCTAAAGCTCTTACATTCCCCTTTTTGTTTTTAAAAGATTCAAAAGCCTCAATCTCTTTAAGATGGTGAAGCTCTTTGGTCGCTAAGATTTTTAAAAAGATTTTTTTATATAGTTTATTATATAGTATTTCTGCTTCTTGCGCTTGTGGGGTTCTTTGTAAGAGCGGATTCTCTTCAAGAAGCTCAAATGCTCTTAATAGTGCACTTTCCTGTAAGGCTTTTTGAAGCTCTTCTCTCATATCTAAACTGACTTTTACAAGTGTGTTATCATCAAGATAGAGCAGAAGCGTATCCTCTTCAAGTAAAAGGGCTTTTTGTATTTTTTCTTTACAATGTAAGAATGTTGATTTTACAATGGTAAAGTTTTGAGTATCAAAGAGAATAATATTTTCAGATTTTGAGACAATAAGTGCCAATGAGCTCTCTTTGAGCAGAAAAATATTACAAATATCCCTCTGATTTGTCTCTATCTCTTTAAAAACACCATTATATTCTATATTTGCAAGAAAAAGAGTTCCATCTTCATTGGCATAGATAATACGATTTTGAGAAAGAAAAGTGATGGCAGTGACTTTTTTATTTGAGTTTTTGAGTATAACTTTTCTTGCGTGAGAGTTATACTCTATGAGAATAACATCTCCACCACTGCCGCTGCATGCCAGATATCTTTGATTGTCTGTAAAGGCACTGACATACCCATGAAGCTCTTTTTTGAATGAGCAGAGACGTGATATGTGAAGTTTTCCTTCATATCGGTATTGGACAACTCTTCCATTGCGTGTTCCACTGATAATATAGGGTGTATTTTGCAGAAAATAGAGAGAATCAATAATACCATCGTAACTTTGAAAGGTCTGTATAATGTTACGATGAGCAATGTTAAGAATAAAAAGAGAGTTTCCATTAGCTATGGCCAAGAGACTTAATTGTGGATGGAATGCGATAGCTGTTGTCTTCTCTCCAAGAAGATCAAGATAGATATTTTGTCTGTTTTTACACTCTTTTGCTGAGATAATCTGAATTTTTTTATTTGTGGATGTAAGCGCAATGAGATCTTGATTTGTAGGAGATATATCCATGAGAGTTGAGTGTACTTTTGTACATTTAGTAATTCGCATCGTAGATCTTCTTTACTAAAAGTTGCGGATTGATTCTGCCATTAAACTCATTTTTTGTAACACTATAAGAACAGGTAATTTTTCTATCTTTTGGCATCTCAAAAACTGTACGAAAAGCGATAAGCTCAACTGTTTTTCTTTGGTGTGGATATTGCCTTACTTCGATGCGTGAGTGTGACTTATCTGCACCCATCAGTTTTATGCTGATAACTTCAGCTTCATGAAGTAAAAAAGAGGGTTTTGTATTGGCCTCTCCATAGGGTTCAAAGCGTTCTAAAAGCTCTAAAAGTTCTAAGTCAATATCATCTGTTGCCAAGATGCCAGTCAGTTTCTCTAAGGGTAAAAAATCTTTAGGATCCAATTTTTGTGCGCTCTTGTTAATGGCATCTCGAAAAGATGCTATGGAGTCTGTAGCAAGAGCTAAACCTGCGGCCATCTTATGCCCTCCAAATTTACTTAACAAGTGTTCATTTTCTTTGATAAGCTCGTAAATACTGACATTTCCAATGCTTCTGGCACTTCCTTTTGCATGCTCACCATTGATACTGAGAACTATTGCTGGTTTTTCAAATCTGTCAACTAAGCGTGAGGCGGCAATACCTACAACACCCTCATGCCAATCTTCTCCTGCAACGACAATAACAGCATCATCTTCTCTCACGCAGCTTATTGCCTCTTTGGTCGTTTGTGCTTCGGTCTCTTTTCTGAGCTCATTGAGTTCTCCTAAAAGCTCAAACTGCTTATAGGCAGTATGGGTATCTTTTGCCGTAAAAAAATCAAGTGCAATGGAGGCATCTTCTAAACGTCCGGCAGAGTTTATGCGGGGTGCAATTTGAAAAGCTATATCTTCACTGTTGATAGTTGATTTATTTAGAAAATCTCTAATAATTACAGAAGCAGGTCGAGATGTGTTTTGAAGGAGTTTTAAACCCTCTTTGACAAGTGTTCTGTTGATGTCAATAAGTGGCATAATATCTGCAATGATAGCAATCGCCAAGATATCTAAAAATTGGCGCATATCAATCGTAAGTGATAGCTCTTTTTTAAGTAGCGCTAAAAGTAGCCAGGCAACTTCTGCTCCACATATCTCTTGAAAAGGGTAGTTGCATGCAGAAAGTTTTGGATCTACAATCGCATAAGCATCAGGAAGTATCTCTCCTGGTGTATGATGATCGGTAATGATAAGATTCATACCTTTTTGTTTGCAAATCTCTGCTGCTTCAATAGCAGTAATACCATTATCAACTGTAATAACAAGATCTGCTTCAATACGCTCAAGAAGAGTTGGACTCACACCATAACCATCATGAAATCTGTTTGGAATAATAGCAACAAGAGGATAGGGAATTTGTCTGAAAAAATCAACCATAATTGCAGTGGAACTAATCCCATCAACATCATAGTCTCCCACAAGTGCAATACGTTGCCTGTTTTGTATTGCGTGAGCAATGCGTTTTGCAGCTTTTATACCATCATGCAGTAAGCTAGGATCTGGGATTTGAGAAAGTTTTTTGTCGCTCTCAAATCTCGAAGAGAGAAGCTCAAAGAGATCTGATTTATTGAGGTGTGGTAGATTACTCAGCATTCAAACTAGCGTTTACAAACGCGAGAATGGAAGGGTTTGGTGTTTGAAGACGTGAAGTGAACTCAGGGTGAAATTGAACACCCAAAAACCATGGATGATCTTTTACCTCTACTGTTTCAATAAGCCCATTTGATTCTCCAGTAACAATCATACCCGCCGCTTCGAGTTGTTCTCTGTATGCCGGATTGGCTTCATAACGGTGACGGTGACGTTCATATATTGTTTTTGCACCATTATATGCCTCACGCAGGAGTGATCCCTCTTTTGTATCACACGGGTACTCTCCAAGACGAAGTGTTCCACCCATTGGAGATTGGTGCGTGCGAAGTTGCATACCACCACTTTGGTCTAAGAAGTTATCAATAAGGTAAATCATAGGATGTGGTGTATTTTCGTCGAATTCAACAGAGTTCGCATCTTCAAGTCCAAGTACATTTCTAGCATATTCAACAAGTGTAAGCTGCATACCAAGGCATATACCAAGGTACGGAACTTTATTAACTCTTGCATACTCAATAGCTTTGATTTTACCTTCTACGCCACGGCTGCCAAATCCACCTGCAACAAGGATTCCATCGCAATCTTTCAGCAACTCTTCTGCGCCACGCTCCTCAATTTCCTCAGAATCAACCCAGCAGATCTCTACTCTACTGTCAAGATGAGCACCTGCGTGAATAAGTGCTTCTGTAAGTGACTTGTAAGACTCTTTAAGTGCTAAGTATTTTCCTACAAAGCCAATAACAACGCGTCCTTTAGGCTGAACAATTTTTTTAACAAGTGAATCCCACTCTTGCATATCAGGATCTATATCGCCTAATTCTAATTTATTAGCGATAGGCTTGAGAATATTTTGACGTAAAAAGCTCATAGGCACATCATAAATACTTGCAGCATCTAATGCTTCAACAACACTGTTCGCACTGACATCACAACTCATTGCAAGTTTTTTCTTGAAAGTTTTAGGCAGTGCATTTTCGCTTCTTGCAATAATCATTTGCGGAGTAATTCCAATACGACGAAGCTCTTGAACCGAGTGCTGTGTCGGTTTTGATTTAAGCTCACCTGCTGCTTTGATGTAAGGAATAAGTGTTACATGGATGAAAAATGTGCCTGCTACTTCATCATCATGCTTCATCTGGCGAATCGCCTCCATAAAAGGAAGCCCTTCAATATCTCCGACAGTTCCGCCAAGTTCAACAACTAAGATATCGTGCCCCTCACCCGCTTTTTTAATGCGTGAGACAATCTCTCCGACAATGTGTGGAATAACCTGAATAGTCTGTCCGAGGTATCCTCCGGCACGTTCACGCTCAATAACTGAAGAGTAAACCTGTCCGGTTGTGAAGTTAGAGCTTTTTAAAAATGATGTATCTAAGAATCGCTCATAGTTTCCGATGTCAAGATCAGTTTCTGCACCATCTTTGGTAACAAAAACTTCACCATGTTCAAGTGGCGACATTGTTCCAGGATCAACATTAATATATGGATCAATTTTTAACATTCCGACATTTTTCCCAGAGTGTTTCAAAAGTGTACCAACACTCGCAGCTGTAATCCCTTTTCCAAGAGAGCTCAAAACGCCTCCGGTAACAAAAATGTATTTCGTCATATAAAAATCTCCATTTCTTTTAATTAACGCGATTATAGTATATAATCACTTATTAAATTATGAAAGCTTTATATGGAAAACATTTTATTTTATATTATTGTTGCTCTTGGTATTTCTATTGTTATTAATATCTTTCTTAAAAAGATAGGTATCTCACAGATTATTGGTTATATTGTAACGGGGACCATTATTGTTTATGCCTTTGATCTGCGTGAGGCTGGACACTCTCATGAGTTGGAGATGATAGCTGATTTTGGTATTGTCTTTTTAATGTTTACGATAGGGCTTGAGATATCATTAGCCAAGATGGGTAATATGAAAAAAGATATTTTTGGTAATGGATTGATGCAGGTCGGTTTTACCTCATTGGTTATTTACGCTATCGCACACTATCTCTTTGCATTACCAATTCAATCCTCTTTGATTATTGCACTTGCCTTCTCTCTCTCATCAACGGCAGTTGTACTCTCTTATCTCAAAGCCTCTAAAGAGATATATACAACATATGGACAGAGCGCGACAGGCATACTCATTTTTCAAGATATTGCTGTTATTCCTATTCTTATATTGATCGGTTTTTTAACGACAGAGGCAAATGAGAGTGTCGGTACAATTTTATGGCATACCTTTAGTTCTGCGATTATTGTTGTAGGCGTACTTTTAACAGTTGGAAAAAGGCTAGTTGCATGGCTGTTGCATTTCTCGGCATCTTCAGATGTAGATGAACTTTTTATGGGTTCAGTACTGTTTATTGTCATTGGAGCTTCTTTATTTGCTTCTTCCATGGGGTTTACCTACTCTTTGGGCGCTTTTGTAGCAGGAATGATTATTGCAGAGACGAAATACCATCATAAAGTCGAAGCCGACATTGCTCCTTTTAAAGATATTTTACTTGGTACTTTCTTTGTTGTTGTGGGCATGAAGATTGATCTCTCTCTTTTTCTAGAACATATGGCTGAGGTTGTAGGATTCTTTTTTCTGGTTTTAGTTATAAAAATATTGATTATGTTTTTGCTCCTAAGATTAACCTCTAAAAGTGCAGACTCATTAAAAACTGCTATGTTTCTCTCTCAAGTTGGTGAGTTCTCTTTTGTTATCTTTGCTCTTGCAGAATCAGGAGGTATTATTGAAAAAGGACTTGCCTCTTTATTGGTCTTGATAGTTATATTTTCTATGATTGTTACGCCATTTTTCATTGCTCGCATTAGTCCTATGGTTGACAAATGGATTAAAGAAAAAGATATAGTAACAGACTTTTCCGGACTTGCAGGCAGAGAGAACCATGTTGTTGTTTGTGGATATAGTGTTGTAGGTAAGTTCGTGACAAAGTATCTTGAAGATCTTGATGCTCCTTTTGTCGTTATTGATAACTCAAATAAACATGTGCGTGAGGCCTTAAATGATGGTATAGAGTGTTATCTTGGTGATGCCTCAAAATCCTCAATTGTTGAGGCTTTGCATGTGGAAAAAGCTTCGGCAATTATTGTAACGCTTGATAATATTACAAAAAAGAGACTGATCTGTGAAGCTATCTTAAAAGTGGCAAAAAATGCAAATCTTATTGTAAAAGTAGTTTCATTAGAAGAGAAAGAGAAGTTAGCAGATTTAGATATTACAATAATTGTTGATGCAAAAGTAGAAGTGGCACGTGTTTTAGT
This sequence comes from uncultured Sulfurimonas sp., assembly GCA_964528435.1. GTDB lineage: Bacteria > Campylobacterota > Campylobacteria > Campylobacterales > Sulfurimonadaceae > Sulfurimonas. The sequence goes on from CAZGSK010000016.1 coordinate 12,385, forward strand.
TGAGCGCATGATAACATGTCAGCTCAACTATAGATAAAGATGCTTTTAGTTTCCGCGTGAGCCCGGTTTGATAGCTTCACTGCCATCTTTGCAGAGTGGGCAATCTTCTGGAGCATACATCTCAAATGTAAAGTCAGCCAGTGCAAAAAACGGAATATCTTGTGGAAGTTTACAGTTTGGTTTTGTCTCAACATTACTACCCTCACGGTGACAAAAACCACGGTTTGCCAATGCTGCAACACCAACAATCTCACCACCAAGCTCTTTTACAACAGCGGCTGCTTCCATTGCACTTCCACCTGTTGTAATGATATCTTCACACATCAATACTTTTTCACCAGGTTTTATCTCAAAACCACGACGAATAGTCATCTTTCCATCAACTCTCTCAGCAAAGATAGAGCGAACATCAAGTGCAGTTGCAAGTGCAAAACCGGCAATGAGTCCACCAAGTGCAGGTGCACATACAGTGTCAATTTCTAGACCGCTTGCTTTTATCTGTTTTGCCAGTTCATCAGCTAAAAGTTTTGCAGTTTTTGGATCTTCTAAAACTTTTGCAGATTGAAGGTAGAATTGAGAATGATTTCCAGAACTTAGCTTAAAATGCCCTTCTAAGAGAGCATCTGCATCCATGTATATTTTTTTAATATCCATCGGATTAAACTTTTAGTATTTCAGCTTCTTTATCTTTTAAGATGCCGTCAACTTTTGCAATGTATTTGTCTGTAATTTTTTGAATGTTGTCTTGTGCAGATTTAGAGTCATCTTGGGTAATCTCTTTATCTTTTTCAAGTTTTTTCACCTTGTCATTCGCATCACGTCTGTCATTTCTAATAGAAACTTTTGCTTTTTCACCCATTCCCTTCATCTGTTTTACAGCTTCTTGACGCTGTTCAACAGTCATTGGAGGGAAGAAAAGTTTGATTTGGTCACCGTCATTGTTTGGATTTACACCAATATTTGCTTTTTGGATAGCACTTTCAATATCTCCAAGAAGATTTTTCTCCCATGGATTGACAACAATAGTCGTTGCATCTGTCGCAATAACAGAACCAACCTGATCAAGCGGTGTCGGAGTACCATAGTAATCGATTTTCACATTATCTAAAACAGAAGTAGTAACTTTTCCTGTTCTAAGCGTTTTGAACTCTCTTAGCATATGCTCAATTGAGCCTTGCATTTTTGTTTCACATTCGTTAAATATCTCTTCTAGCATACTCTTATTCTCCCTATTTTGAACTATTTTCTTCTTTGGCAGTCGGTGCTGTGATTGGTAGCGTAGGTGCAGCAACATTTGTATCTTCAACAACTTCATCAACAACTGATGATTGTGCAGCTTTTGAGTACATATACCCTAAAGTAATTGTATTGATAACAAATAAAAATCCAATAGTAAAAGTAGCTTTTGCAAGAAAGCTGTTTGGACCTTTTGCACCAAATACAGATTCGTTAGAGCCACTGTACGCACCAAGACCGATGCTTGAGCTTTTTTGTAAAAGTACAGCGATTACCAAGATGATAACGAGTACGATTTGAACAATAAGTAAAAGACTTGTAGTCATATATATTTCCTATAATAAAGTGGCGAATTATATCTAAAAAAACTTATATTATCAAACCAATCTATTTCTAGGGTATAATTACACTTATAAAAATAGACCTCTTTCATAGCTTAATACGGAGAAAAAATGAAAAATTTAAAAATAATAGTAATTATTTTAGCAATAGCAATGGCAGTTTTATTCTTTTTTATCTCTCATAATCAAGAAAAACCCAAAAAGCAAAAACCGATAGTTGCTGTTACAACTTTTGCACTCTATGACATTGTCAAACATATTGCCGGTGATACGGTAGAGATTGTGCATATTTTACCTTTTGGTGTTGATCCTCACAGCTTTGAACCGACACCGCAGTTAATGGCGAAGATTGAAAAGAGTGCTCTCGTTATCTATAGCGGGGCAGGTCTTGAACCATGGACACAGGGCTTCCACTTTAAATCAAAAGTAATAGATATGAGTCAGCATGTAAAACTTCGAACATTAGGCGCTAATGAGCATGAACTTCATAATCATCATGATGCTCACGCTGTTCATACAGCAACAGATCCGCACTATTGGCTTGATTTTTCAAATATGCAAAGAGCAACAAAAGTTATAACAGAGGCATTGAGCGAACTTTTGCCAAAAAATAGCGCATACTATAAAGAGAATGAAAAAAGATATATTGCTATGTTGCAAAACCTTGATAAAAGATATAAAGAAAAACTCTCATCGTGTAAGGCTGATACAGTGGTTGTTAGTCACAATGCTCTTGGATACCTCTCACGCAACTATGGATTTCATGTTGAATCATTAACAGGACTCTCTCCAGAAGCCCAGCCCAGCGCAAAAGATGTGACACGCATTATGAATGATATTAAGAGAGAGGGCGTCACTACTATTTTCTTTGAGCATTTTGTAAATGATAAAGTGATTAAAAGAATTGCAAAAGATACGCATATTAAAATCGATGTTTTTCAACCATTGGCAAATATTACAAAGGATGAAGCTGATGCCCATCTTGATTATGAAGATATGATGAAGCAAAACCTTAAAAAACTCTCTAAGGCTCTTATGTGCAAGTAAATTTCAAAGTTCCCATCTTTGATGTCAATAATTTAAGTTTTATTGTGCGTGGACAGACTATTTTACAAAATATCTCTTTTAAGATCTTCAACGGTGAATATATTGCCATAATAGGACCAAACGGAGGTGGTAAAACAACCTTGATTCGTATGCTGTTGGGGCTTGAAAAACCAACAAGCGGAGAGATAAAAATCTTTGGTAAAAAACTGAAAGATTTTAAAGAGTGGCATAAAATCGGTTATGTTCCTCAGCGAGCCTCCCATGTTGATGCAAACTTTCCTGCGACAGTAGAAGATATTGTTAAAATGGGGCGTATTGCAAAGCGAAAACTCTTTGTTACGATGAGTAAAGAGGACAGACAGTTAGTTCATGATGCAATGCAAAAGATGGATATAGTCGATTTAAAAGATAAGATGGTCGGTACGCTTTCAGGTGGACAGCGTCAACGTGTTATGATTGCTCGCGCTTTAGCATCATCCCCAGAGATTTTAATTTTGGATGAACCAAATACCGGTGTAGATGTACAATCACAACAGCGTTTTTACAAATTACTTGCAAAACTTAACAAAGAAGAAGGCATTACTATTTTATTTATCACACATGATATTGGTGTTATCGCAGATGATATTGGTAGGCTCTTTACGATTAATCAAAAAGCGACAATATGTAATGATCCAAAGAAAACCCTCTCATGCGAAGATATGAGCAAACTCTATGGTATTGAGGCTCACCTTATTCATAATCATAGACATGAGCATTAGGATGAAAATATGTTAGATATGTTTCAATATGAGTTTATGCAACGAGCATTTATCGCCGGTATTTTTATAGCAACGCTTGCGTCACTCAGTGGAACTTTTGTTGTGCTGCGTAGATACTCCTTAATCAGTGAGACATTAGCGCACTCTGCACTCGTTGGAGTAGCAGTAGGTCTTGTTGCAGGGTACAATCCCCTCTGGATGGCAGTGAGTGTTGCTGTTGCATCTGCTTGGCTTATTGAGTATTTAAGAAGCTCTTTTGCGCTTTATTCTGATGCGATTTTGGCTATTTTGCTTTCAGGTTCTCTTGCTGTTGCTGTCATTATAGTTTCACTTGGCGGAGCCTTTAACAACTCGCTCTTCTCTTATCTTTTTGGTTCTATCTTATCTGTCAGTGACAGCGATGTGATGACCATTGTCATTTTTGGTTCTATCTCTCTGGCTTTTTTATTGCTTTTTTCAAAAGAGCTCTATTTTATAGCCTATGATGAAGAGGTGGCAAAGACAAGCGGTGTCAAGGTACAGTTCTTGAATTTTCTTCTTGTAACCGTTGTAGCCATTATCATTGCTCTTTCTATCCGTGTCGTTGGCTCACTGCTTATTGGAGCGCTTATGGTTATTCCGACTGTTGCAGCACTGCAGTATCGAGTAGGTTTTCGTTCTACTATGCTTATCTCACTTTTCTTCGCACTCTTTAGCGTTGTTTTTGGTATGATGCTCTCGTATTATTTTTCACTTCCTTCGGGCGCAACAATTGTGCTTGCTGTGATTACTATCTTTATTATTTCGCTACTTATTAACAAAAAATGAAAATAAGTGCAGAGTTTTCAAAATATGCCACTCACTATGGCTCTTATAATATCATTCAAAACAGAGTTGTTGAAAAATTACTCTCCTTTGTACAAAGTAAACCTAAGAAAATTTTAGATTTAGGTTGTGGCAGTGGAGCAGTTCTAAAAAAAATAGACTGGAAGTTTAAACATTTTGTGGGTGTTGATTTTGCTCCGGGAATGCTTGAGTTGCATCCAAAAGGCAAACATATAGAGTGTGTTTATGGAAATTTTAACGATAGAATGCTTTTTGAACATCTTCACACCTATCGTTTTGATTATATTATCTCATCTTCTGCACTGCAATGGGCAGATGATTTGGAGTATGTTTTTAAAGAGATAAGAGCTTTAAAAGCACCTGTGGCTCTTGCTATTTTTACAGCAGATACATTTAAAACGCTTAATATTACAGCAGGACTTGAACCGCTTCTTCGCTCACGTGAGGAAGTAAATGAGTTGCAAAGAAGCTATTTCCCTGATGCAAAATTTGAAGTTGTTAGCTATAAACTGGAGTTTGAGAGCAGCAGAGATATGTTGCAATATATAAAAAAGAGTGGAGTAAGCGGCTCACGCAGAGTGCTTTCTTATAAAGATACAAAAAGATTGATGCAAACGTATCCTACGAACTATTTAGAGTTTGAGGTGGCTTTTATTGCTCATTGAGAATAATCTCTTTTTCTAGATTATAAAGCTCATAGCGGATTGTTTTGAAGTTTTCACTTTGTGGTATATCTTGGAGTTTAAATATCTCTTCTAAAACCCTTGCTGACTCTTCTGCACGTTTGAAGTTGGCAGTTAAGATACTTATTATATCTGTACGGGTTTGTTCACTTTTTGTAGAACTACGAAGTACATCATTAATACTGTCACGATTTTTTAACAGTTCTACTGTTTCGTTGATTTTTGCTTGGTGGCGAAGTGATTTGAGTTTTCTTGAGAGTGTTTTGTTGTTGTCTCGATAACGCATAATGTCCTCAACAACACGAATGCCTTCTTTAAGACGGTTAAGGTTAGCATCAATCACCCGATAGATTTCGGGTGAGAGTGAAGTGTTAGTCATCACTTCCAAAGATACCAAAAAGTTGTAAAAGCGCTATAAAAATATTTAGAAAGTCTAAATAAAGTGCGATAGCACCATCGATTGGAGTTTGATATGCTCCGTTCATAATGTTTTGTGTATCATAAATAACCAAGATACTAAAAAGAATTACCACCGCACCTGCAATGATAATTTGTATCATCGGGTTACCAAGAAAGATATTAAGAATTGAAAAACCGATGATTACAAAAAGTGCAATCATAAGTGGTTTTCCATAGCCTGTAAAATCTTTTGTGCTTTTAATTGCAAAAAAGCTCATTGCACCAAAGACAACTGCTGTCATTGCAAAGGCATTTGCAACAATTGTAGCACCGCCTGCCATACCTAAAGTATATGCAAGAAGAGGTGCTGTAGTAAGTCCTGTAACAAAAACAAAAGCGAACATTACTAAAAGATTAATGCCCGGCTTGTTCTTTGCAAACTGAAGAGCAATTAAAAGACCAATCTCTAAAAAGAAGAGTGGCCACATCATAGTTGCTATACTGGCTGCAAGTGGTACACCCACGTATGCTCCGACAGCACCTGCCATCATAGAAGCAGCAAACAGTTTGTAAGTCTCTTTTACAAAAGATACAATCTGTGCTTCTGAACGATGTGCTGTTTCGTAAGCATAAGAGTTACCTCTTGCATAGTCACGATCATAAAGTCCCATATTTTTTCCTTTTTTAAATAATCTTATGAAAAGATATTTTTTTATTTAGTGAATTCTATACATAAAGAGTTAATGAATAGCAACGTTTTGTAAACTAAAAAGTGCTTACATTATAAATATAAAGCGAAAAATGGTTTAAGAGATAAGAAAAACAAATTCTAAAGTAAACATTCTAAAAAGAAATGTGAAATTTCTTCGTAAAACTATTGACATTAAAGATAAAATCTCCTATAATTCCCCTCCACAAACAAAGACACCTTGTTTAAAAGGTAGAGAGACTTC
>CAZGSK010000017.1:0-17975 GCA_964528435.1 uncultured Sulfurimonas sp.
GTATTCAATGTGGTGCATGTCACTATGCATGTCCTGTTGTTGAGATCAACGAAGAGTTCTTTGGTCCTGCAGCATTTGCAAAAGCATACCGTTTTGAAGCAGATGTTCGTGATGAAGCACATGTTGCAAGACTCAATGAACTTCAAGCGCCAAATCAAGGTGTTTGGGATTGTGCAAAATGTTTTGAATGTGCAGAAGTATGTCCAAAAGATGTAAATCCAATTGAAAAAATTACAAAACTTCACCAAATGCTCTTTACAGAGGGTGTTGCAAAAAGTAATGTAGCAACACGTCATGCCGTTGGTTTTAAACACTCTATCATGAAAAATGGTGTCCTTGATGAAGGTGGCTTAGTCCTTTACTCTGAGGGTCCTGCTATTGTTAAGCATATTCCTGTTGCATTGAAAATGTTTAGAAAAGGTAAAATTGTTCCACCATGGGGCATTACAAAATCTGATAATCTTGATGAGATTAAAAAATTAGTTAAATCTTCATCTACAGCAAAGTTCTAGGAGTTAAAGAATGGAAAAATTAAAATACGCACTTTTTACAGGATGTACAGCAAAACAGAGTACTCCAGAGCAGATGATGTCAACAATGGCAGTTGCTGAAAAACTTGGCATTGAACTTGTAGAACTTACAGAAGCTTCTTGTTGTGGAGCTTCTCACCTGCAAGATTATGATGAGTTTTTATCACTTGTTTTAAATGCAAGAAACATTGCTTACGCAGAAAAACACGGGCTTACAATGGTTACTATTTGTAATACTTGTCAGCTGAATACTGCAATGACAAAACATAAACTTGATAACGATGAAGCACTCAAAGCAAAAGTGAATGAAAAGCTTGCTGAAGTTGGCTTAGAGTACAAAGGCACTTCTGCAATTACTCACTTTCTTTATGCTATTATTGATGATATAGGTCTTGATAAAATTAAAGAGATGGTAGTGACACCATTAAGCCAATTTAACATTGCACCTTTTTATGGATGCCATAATATTCGTCCATCAGAGCTTCAAAACGAAACACATAAAACTGCTGAGTCTGCATACCGCCCTACTTCACTTGATGATTTAATCATTGCATGTGGTGGTAAAAATGTTGATTATGAAGAGAAAAACAAATGTTGTGGTTTCCACGTTGAACTTCAAGCTCCACATACTGCTGCAGTACTAACTGGTAACGCAATTGCAGGTGCTATGGATGGAAATGCTGACTGGATGGTAACACCATGTCCGCTATGTCACCTAAAACTTGACACACAAACAGCTCACGCAAGTGAAGCTATTGGACGTGACGTAGAACTTCCTGTACTTCATATGCAACAAATGGTAGGACTTGCACTTGGTTGTACACCAGCTGAACTCGGACTCAAACATCACTTAACGAATGTAGATTTCGTTTAATTACTCTTTTTTATTCCATCTTTTGAGATGGAATATTCCCCTTTACTAAAAACTTCAGGACTTTATAAATGTCAAACTCAATAGAAATAATTTCATGGAATGTCAATGGAATTCGTGCCGTTGCCAACAAAGAAGCACTCAAATGGATAGATGAACGAGATACCGACATCTTATGTCTGCAAGAGATAAAAGCTCAAAAAGAGCAGATTCCCAATAATCTTTTTGAAAAAGAGTTCATTGAGACTATTATTAATTCTGCAGAGAAAAAAGGCTACAGTGGTACAGCTACTTTTAGTACAATAAAGAGTGATTTTCATTCAACTTGCCCTGAAATCGACACAACCCACGAAGGACGCATTATTGAGACACATTATGGAGATATTGTACTTTTTAATGTCTATTTTCCAAATGGTCAAAGAGATGAGGAACGTCTTGCACATAAAATGAAGTTTTATGATGATTTTTTAGCCCACTGTGAGGCCTTGCGTGAGGATGGTAAAAGTATTATCATCTGTGGAGATGTCAATACTGCGCATAAAGAGATTGATCTTAAAAACCCAAAAGCAAACTCAAAAACAAGTGGTTTTTTACCTATTGAAAGAGAATGGATTGATAAACTCATAGAACATGGCTATATCGACACCTTTCGCTATGTCAACGGAGATGAAAGTGACAGATATTCATGGTGGAGCTACCGAGCAAATGCACGCATAAAAAACGTCGGCTGGAGAATTGATTATTTCTTTATTTCAGAAGATTTAGCAGAGTCATTGGAAGAGGCCTTCATCTTAGACTATATAGAAGGCTCAGACCACTGTCCTGTAGGTATTCGTATAGCATTATAAAAACAGTAATATCTTTATTTTACTTTTGGACGAAACGCTTTGATAACCTCTTCATTTGTCTCAATGTATGGACCTTCAATGAGATCTATACAGTAAGGAACAGCAGGAAAAACAGCATCTAAACACTCACGAATAGACTTCGGTTTACCTGGTAGGTTGATAATAAGACTCTTACCTCTAATACCGGCAGTCTGACGTGAGAGAATTGCCGTTGGCACATACTGCAGACTCACCTGACGCATTAACTCTCCAAAACCGGGCATCATCTTATCACACACATTTTCCGTAGCCTCCGGTGTCACATCACGAAGTGCCGGTCCTGTCCCGCCCGTAGTTACTACCAAACAACACCCTGCTTCATCACAAAGTTCTTTCATTGTAGCCTCTAACTCATCTTGTTCATCGGGAATACATCTATAAACTATCTCAAATTCGCTTTTTAAATAATCTTTCATCGTATCTTGAATCGCTACACCACTGATATCTTCATAGATACCTTTACTTGCTCTATCACTTGCCGTTATTACGCCTATTTTTATTTCTACCATATTCTTATCCTTATTTATTTTATATTTGATTTTCTTTCATATAGTTTTTTCATACTTATCTTCTAGAGGCTCAGACCAACGGGAGGATTTGTCCTCGTAAAGATAAGTATGAAAAAACGGTTTTATGAAAAAAACATCTTTACTCTGTTAATAAAAAATGATTTCCATCTTTTATATAGGTTACAGTAGCTACTTCTTGAAAAAAGGTTTTTGCAGCTTTGGCATCTACAATATGATCTTCTCCGCCCAAATAGACTTCAATAACCACCCCTGTATCACTTAACTGCTTTAATGCCTGTAGTGACCACTCATAATACAAAAGTTCTTCTAAATCTTCTATGAGCGTAACTGAATGTTCTACTTTTTTTCTCTCATAAGGCAAAAAACAGGCATTAATAAACTGACTCAAATAAACCGCTTCATTTTTTCTATATGCCATCAACTGCAGTCTTTTAAACTTTTCATCTTTACTTTGAAAAAATGCCGGTGAAAAGAGTTGTAGGGTATCTACTCTTTTTCCCTCACGCAACACTTTTTGTATATATTCAAATGCTTGAATAGCACCATAAGAAAAGCCACAAACTGTATAATCACTCTCTTTTATAAAAGGTTCAAAAAAACATTCTTCATTCTTAAGAGAAAAACCACTAAAAAATTTCATTGATATACTTTTTGACCTCTTCTTTTGTAATGCTCTCTCTATCCTGTAAGACCTTCTCAACATTTTGCATCACTTCACCAAGTGATTCTAAAAGCAGTGTTGTCTCTTCATAGAGGCGTTTTAAGATAAACTCATCTTCATTAGACTCTGGAATGATAGAAGAACCCATACCATACTCTTGCGTCATTTTATGCGTTATCTCTTTTGCTTCATCAAGGTCATTTTTTGCACTGCTTGCATGTTCATTAAACTTCATATCACACGCTACACTTCCGGCAATAAGCATCTTCACACGAGCTTCTAACTCCGCCTTAATAAAAGGCTCATCGGTTGCAGGCGTAAGCTTTTCATTTGAGAGCATAAGCTTCTCAAATGGCAGATCATAATATGCAGCAATAAGAACTTTTCCTGCCTGGTACGTAATACGATAAGCCTTTTGTTTATCATTAAGCATCTGAAGTTTTTTCTTGCCAAACATTACCTTATCTTTGACCTGATAAAAATGCTCCAAGGTAACTTGAAAATCATTTTGTCGCAGTGCCAAAAGAGCTGCTTCATTTACAAGTGCTGCCAGTGCCGCTCCATTAAAACCAACAGTCATATTTGCTATAACTTTAACATCAAGGTCATGGGGAACTTTTGCTAGATATTTCATCAAAATTGATTCACGCTCTCTTTTTGTTGGCAATTCAACAAATACACGTCTGTCAAATCGTCCTGCACGAAGCAGTGCAGCATCTAAAACATCTATTTTATTCGTTGCTGCAACAACGATAACCCCACTTGAACCTTCAAATCCGTCCATCTCAGTAAGAAGCTGATTGAGAGTTGCCTCACGCTCATCATTTCTTACACCATCGCGTTTTTTTCCAACGGCATCAATCTCATCAATAAAAATAATGGAAGGTGCATTTTTCTTTGCAGCTGCAAAAAGCTCATGAACACGCTTTGCCCCCATACCAACATAGATCTGAACAAAAGAAGCACCACTTTGATAGTAAAATGGTACATCTGCAGCATTTGCCACTGCTTTTGCTATCATTGTTTTTCCGACTCCTGGAGGTCCGACAAGCAAAACACCACGAGGCAAGCGCGCACCAAAACTTTTGTAACGTTTCGGGTTTTTCATAAAATCAATAATCTCTTCAAGCTCAATCTTTACATCACTGATACCACCGATATCATCAAAACTTACATCACTTTTTATCGCCTCAATAGGAGTATTTAACTCTAATGTATTACTCCCCCCTGTAGTCTCATTTTTCTTTGTTGTAAACTGTAGTGTAGAAAAAAGCCCTCGGTTTTGTAAAAATTTCAAAAACAAAGACCCAAGCCCCAGAAGCAGAACTAAATACAGAAGATAGATTACAATATCTGACTCACTGCCAACCTCTACTTTATAATCTACAAACATTCTTGGAGTCACTTGAGAAGAGGCTATTTTATAATAACCGTTTTTTGTCTTGAGATAGACATACTCTTTTGTTACTACGACTTTTGTAACCTGATTATTTTGTAAAAGAGACTGCGCCTGACTTAATGTGATAGCATCTGCATTATCACGCAATATCGCAAAAAGAATCAACACAATAATAATAAAAGCAGAAGCAAATAATGCAATACGATTTGTTTTAGATGTTGGCATAGTTATGCTCCTTCATCACGTTATAATCTGAAATTTTCACCCAATTTCCAAGAAGATCTTCCTCTGATTCTACCACTATTTTATTAAAATGCTGGTCAAGTCCATGATAAAGTCCATTTTTATAAGATTCAATCAAAACATCAAGCTCTCCTACAAAAGCCTTTCGAAAACTATAATTTTTCTCATTGACTAACGCTTCTATCTCATGAAGACGCTCTTTTGCAAGCCTGCCATTGACTTCTGGTTTCATATGTGCCGCAGGTGTACCATCACGCTTGGAGTAAGTAAACGCATGCAAATGTGTCAGCGGCAAGGCTTTGGCATTCTCCATCGCCTCACGCCATAGCTCCTCACTCTCCCCCGGAAAACCTGTTATAAAATCTGTTCCTATGGCATACCCTTTTTCAGCCAAAAACTCAAAAAGCTCTCTATCTTGCCTGTAAACATTTCGTCTATTCATGAGCTTTAACATCTTAGGAGAGGTATGTTGCAGGGCAATATGCATATGTCTCTCCATCCACGGCTCATCTAAAATCTCTTTAAACTCATCACCAATTTGAATAGGCTCAACACTCCCAAGACGAATACGTCTCATGCCACGAATCAATGACATCTTTTTCATTAACTGTGCTAAAGAAGTTTTTGTATCTTGCCCATAGGAACCGACATTGGTTCCTGTTAAGATAAATTCACCAAAACCATTTGCAGCAAGGCGCTGAACCTGTTCTAAAATTCGGCTCTCAGACATACTCCGCGCATCACCACGCACAAAAGGGATAATACAATATGAACAGCGAAAATTACACCCCTCTTGAATCTTTATAAAAGCTCTGCTTTTACCAATAAACTCATCTACTACCATTGTATCTATATGGTTTAAATCGCCCTTTTCATAAAAAGGCTCTTCTTTTTTTAAGAGTGTATCTATCTTCTCTTTTTCACTCTGTCCAAAAACACCATGAACTCTGCCCTCACGCAGAAGGGATTCTCCTTTTGTATGGGCACCACATCCTGTTAAAAAGAGCTTCTTTTTATCGCCTTTTTTCTCTAAATGTGAAATGTAAGAACGTACATGTGTATCTGCCCCATTTGTTACAGTGCATGAGTTAATGACAACCACATCTGCTTCATCTTCATTTTCTGTAATATCATACTCTTTGAGTGCACTCATCATCACTTGTGAGTCATACAGATTTGTCCGACAACCAAAGGTCTTAAAATAGACTTTTTTTGCCATTAGACCAACTCGTTATTATGGGATATTGGAGTATCACTGTGCATATCAATATTGAGTTTTTGTGTAGGGTATGCAATTGTAATATCATCTTCGGCTTTAAAAGCATCGATAATTTCAGTTGATATCACGCTTCTGAGTGTAAGTGTTCCATAAGCATTTGTCAAGTACCATGCTTCAATATCAATACCGTACGCTTCAATAAAAGAGTAGATTCTCGGCTCAACATTGGTATTTTTCAGAGAATAATGCTGACGCAGTTTGTTCAACTGTTTTCTCGTAATATCCGTATATCCTTTTGAATATTTTCTTGTAATCTCTTTAACAAGATGCATCGCTTTTTTATGGTTTGAATCAAAAGTAATCGTGATTTTAACACCATCCCATACTGTTTTTAAGGAGTGATGCGTATAGTTTGCTATCATTTGTGTAAAAACATAATTGTTTGGAATAAAAACAATACGACCGGCACGACGATTGTGCATAATTGATGTCAGTGTAATATCTTCTAAAATTGTCATGCGAAGCAGTGAGATATCCAATACATCTCCGACATATTTTTTCCCGTCCATATCTACACGAATTCTGTCTCCAACGTGAATACTCCCCCCAAAAACAATTACCAGCCAACCAAGCATAGACATAAACCAGTCTTTCATTGCAATAGCGATACCCGCAGATGCAAAACCTAAAATAGTTACTAAATAGCTTACATTGTCGATGTAGTTAAAGAAAAGTATCAAAATAATTACTGTAAAGTTTGTAAAGGTAATAATCTTATTTGCCATATAGAAGCGTTCGTTGTCTGTAATATACTTTTTAACAATGAGTTTAAGAAGAAAAAAGATAACAAATACAAGTAAAACAGCAATACCGATCTTAATCAACCTGTAAACCTGCTTTTCAATCCCTTTATTTATACTTATCTTAGCAATTTCCAAACGTTTTTGATAAACATTAAGAGTAACGGACATAGTATCAAGCGCTCTTTCAAAGCGCTCTAATTCTGTCTGCTTTTTCTTTAAAATCTTCTGATATTTCTCAGGATTTAATTTAGAGAGTTTTTTATAGAGTGTCAACTCCTTACGAAGCAGAACGATTAAAGCAGTTAAATTCTCTTTTCTTTTTTTATAATCTTCATAATTTGCATCTATCGTTTTTACAAGTGAAAGTCCTGTAAATATCTCAAATGGATTAGATATCTTTGGAACACTATCTATCTTTGGTGGAGTAATGAGCTTTGAAAATGGAGCACTACTGTCACCTTTTAGCTTATTTATTTGTGATGTTAAGATATTCTCTTTTGAAGTAAGCCCCATAAGCTCATCCATATCACTTTGTGTTTTTGCATGTTTTGAAAGCCATCTTATTCTTTTTTTAATTGCATCAAGTTTATTTTTAACCTCTAAAGATGTCAGATAAGATGCGTAACTTTTAATCCAGACATTTTCATCAGAGATCTGCGTTTCTAGTTCATTTAATCTGCTAAGATACTCGTTTATCTGCTCTGCTATAATTTTCTTTTGTTGTGCTTCATCTATTTCTATTTCTGTTGCTGTATCAGTGTCTGCTTCTAACTCTGTTTCTGTTTTAGGAGATTGTGATACTTCCGTATCAAACGCAACAATCTGCATCGGTAAAAAGAGTATAAAAATTACAAGGAGTGCTCTTTGAAAAAACGGCATCATTACTTTCCAAACATTTCTAAAACGGATATTACAAGCGATTTGTCTATGTCATCTGTAATTTTTACACCACCCAGACCAACAGGCAGAATAAAAGTGATACTTGCATCCGAACTCTTTTTATCTAAGAAAAACGCATCATAAAAACTCTCTATATTTGCTATCTTATAACTTGTCGGTAGATTGTATTTTTCTAAAAGAGTCTTGACTCTTTGTGCTTCATCCTCACGCATAAGTCCCAGTTTTACAGCAAGAGCATTTGCCATAATCATCCCAATGGCTACAGCTTCTCCATGAAGATATTTTGTATAAGCCGTCTCATTTTCAATGACATGAGCAAATGTATGCCCATAGTTAAGTGCAGCACGCAAGCCATGCTCTTTTTCATCTTTAGCAACAACAGCTGCTTTTGTCTCAACAGCCTGCTTAATCGCCTCTTGCAATTCAGTTTTATCACTCAGATCAGCACTCTCAAGATATTCAAAAAAATCTTTATTAAATGTTACAGCCATCTTAACAACCTCTGCAACACCTGCACCAAATTCACGCTGTGGCAATGTTGTTAAAAAATATGGATCTATATAAACTGCACGTGGCTGATGAAAAGCACCAATAAGATTTTTACCATAGCTATTGTTTATGCCGGTCTTGCCACCAACACTCGCATCTACCTGAGACAGCAGTGTTGTTGGAATCTGAACAAAATCAATACCACGCTGATAGATACTTGAAGCATAACCTGTCATATCCCCTATCACACCACCACCAAAAGCAATAAGAAGTGATTTTCTATTGAAACGATGATTAAAAAGTGACTCTAAAATCAGATCAATTGATGCCTGGTTTTTATACCCTTCACCATCTGGAACTGTAATAATATAAAGCTCTTTAGCACTTATCTTTGAGAGGAGATGGCCCAAATGCAGACCTGCTACTTTTGGGTTTGTAACAATAGCCACTTTTGCATCAAAATGTATTGTTGGAATTGTATCAATCGTGATATCGTAAGAGTTGTCAATAACTTGTTTTAAAGGAATATTTACCTGCATCATCTGTCCAAAATTATATTGTAGACTTCTTTCAAAACTCCTATATATCTCAACATGTTATAGAGAGTTTTAATCAAGGCAGATGTTCTCAAGCGTAGCCAAAGCTACGGTTGGGGTTATCTAACGCAGAGTAAAGCTCTCTATAATATGCCCATAGGGAGAGCTAATAAGTGGCAATCTTGCAACAAAAAAATATTTTCACCTTAGCTACGGCTAGGCTGAAAAATTTATTTTGCACAATCTTACCACTTCTTAGCTCTTTGAGGCTTATAGGAGTTTTGAAAGAAGTCTATTATAGATAATACTTAAATTATGCTAAAAAGTGGCTAAATCAAAGCTGTACAGGTATAAAAATTTGATGATAATTATCAAGTTTGAAGTAAAGTTTCTCCGAATCGGTAGAGAAGAGCGCAAAAGTGTGTCGCATTGTCAATTTGGAAGTAAATGGAAGAATTTGAATGAAATTATCTTTGTGCTTGAGTACACGAATTGGATTTTCATTCTCTTTTATCACTTTAATCGATTTTGAGAAGATGGTAGAAAGATTATAGTAGTGTTCAATTACCTGCTCTTTCTCTTCCTGATGTTCATGTAAATAATTATAAAGTTCAAGATTAAAGTTCATCTGCTCTGAGATATCAAAGATAGTAGCAGATATCTTCTCTAAATCTCTGTTCTCAGAAAGTATAAGCGCTGCATCTTTTACACTGGAGAAGCTTCTGTCTGCAAGTTTTAAAACAGGCACATGCACCTCATACAGTGCACGTCGAACATAATAATCTTTAAACATCTCCGTAGGAACAATTACCAAACCGACATGATACGATTTTACATCATTGAAGAATGCCTCTTTGAGATTTAAACTCTCATAATTAATATCTACTACGATATCCAAGTCTCTATACTCTTTTATATGTTGCAGTATTTCTATATTTGATGGATTGACAATCTTAATAACAAGATCATGTTTAAATTTCGTATGCACATATATAGCACGACGTACCAATTCTTTTATTGTATTATGAGAGACAATATTCATATCGATATAGAGTAAAATATTTGTTCCAAAAGGCTCTGGAAATTGCCCAAGTTCTTGCTTAATGGCACGGTAAACTGATTTTAATACTGCCGGTTCTCCCACTAAAAGAAGCAGATCATTTGGTTGAATCATTCTCCTGCGTGAGGGCATCAAAAGTTGACGATTTCTATAAATTGCTACAATGCGCCAGTTTTTCTGTTCAATAACTCCAATATGGCGATAGACAAAAGAACTTCCAAAAGGAACAAGAACTTCCATAATCTCACCCTCACCAAGCCCCACATTTTGAGCAATCACAGGAACATTTGGAAGATAATCAAGCATTCTTGAAGCCAAGATCTCATTTGCATTGACTAAGACAACATTGGCATCCTCATTCATCATATTCCATTGATTAAGGACAATGACACGGAGCTGTTTTTTGATAACTCGAATATTTTTAATTGTGTTTTCAACATCTACTTGAGAATCCATGGCAATAATAACCTGGATAAACTCCATCTTTAAGAGATTTGAGAGTTTGTAAAAGCTTGTCGGATCAAATTCATAAAACTTAAAACGTGCAGGATTGGCATCTGGGAACTTTTTTTCTTTTAGCTGTACGACATAATAGATATTTTCACTCGTATATGTCTCGCTTACCCTTTGAATAAAATGCTCGCCAATGGCACCATCACTGATTATCAATATTTTTTTCATCTTTTATCTTTTTTTCGCATTACTACATTTTACCCACAGCTCTTTGTCAGCTTTTCTCCAAACTTTTTCAACAAAATAGCCGGTAATTTTAATGCGCGTTGCTGTTTTGACATTAGATGTAAATGAAGTTCCTTTTTCCCATCTCTCAACTACTTCAAGACTATTGACTCCGGCATAGATATCTGCATCTTCACGCAGGCGAAATGCAGCTGCTTGAAAGTGAACTCTTTTCACCTCTTTGTTCTTTATTTTTGGAGTAACATAGTTGTTTTTGAGTTTTAGTTTTGGAAACTTGTTCTCATCTTCACATAAAAGAGGCTTGCTTATAATAACTACCTTTTTAATCTTCTCTTTAATAATCACTTTTGGTTTTTCTCTTTTAGCTTCTTTAGCTTGCTGTTTTTGAAGACTTTTTATCTGCTTTTTCAGATCGGCTATTTTCTTTTTATACCTACTGTTTTTATTTTCTAAAATAATATTTTTATTTTGTAACTCACGAAGTTGGCTTTCATAATTATGACGCAGTTTTTCGATATCACTGACAATAGCATCGATCCTTTGGATCTCTTGTGTCGCAAAAAGCGTAGAAGCGTAAAGAAAAAATGTAAGAAAAAAGAGTCGTATCATTCTCTGCCTTTTTTAAGAAGTTTTACACCCATCTCTACATGGTGCGTATATGGAAATTGATCAAAAAGTGCCATATCTACTACCTCATGCGTTTGTGAGAGTATCTCCAAATCTCTATAAAGTGTTTCAGGGTTACAGGAGATATAGACTATAGTATCATATCTTGCACTAAATCTGCAAGAGTACTCATCCATACCGCTTCGAGGCGGATCAACAAAGATAGCGTTGATATCATAACTTTGCATATCGATATCTTTCATTCTACGAAATTCTCGTACTCCATCAAGGGCTTCTACAAACTCTTCAACACTCATACGTACAAACTCAATATTTTCCACACTGTTTAAAAGCATATTACTCTTTGCCGCATTGATAGAAGATTTTGATATCTCAGTAGCTAAAACTTTATGAAAAAGCGTTGCAAAAGGGATAGTAAAGTTTCCAGCTCCACAATAGAGTT
This sequence comes from uncultured Sulfurimonas sp., assembly GCA_964528435.1. Lineage (GTDB taxonomy): Bacteria > Campylobacterota > Campylobacteria > Campylobacterales > Sulfurimonadaceae > Sulfurimonas. The sequence continues at coordinate 11,897 of CAZGSK010000017.1, forward strand.
CTAACAAATCACCTTTTGCTCCACTAAAAGCTTCCATTGCCCAAGCAATCATCTGCTCATTTACTCGTGGATTTGGTTGTGTAAAACTATTTTCTATATAGTTAAATTTATACTCTTTGCCTTTTATCGTTAAAGATTCAGTAATATAATCCTGCCCTATAACAACTTTTTGCTTGCGTGAGCGTCCTATAATATATATACCAAGCTTTTGCGCAATCTCTTTTGCTTTTACTTCCCACTCATTGTCAAGTTTTCTATGATAAATCAAAGAAACCACTATCTCACCAAAACTTGAGCTTAAAAAATCAGCACCAAAAAGCTTAAATCCGAGCTCTTTTTCTTTTATCTCACGCAGAAGTTCCGGCATCAATCTGCTTATATGTTCATTTACCTGTGGACATCCATCAATGAGGACGACACCTTTATTTTCTTGATGATTCATAGCATAAAAGATATCATCTTCAATATGCCAGATTTTAAATTCACTACGCGAACGATAGTGCTCTTGCAAAGATTTAAAAACCGCTATCTCTCCTGTATAGTATGGTTGAAATCGTTCTTGGTTGAGCTCTAATTTTTGTAAAAGCTGCCCATCATAACCATCTTCATAAACACGACATGCACCACACTCGCCAAAATATTTACAATCCAAACACTATTTCCTTATGCTATTTTATAGAAGCAATCAAGTTGCCAATAAGAAGATTCCATCCGTCAATTAAAACGAAAACAAGTATTTTAAAAGGGAGTGATATCATAACAGGTGGCAGCATCATCATACCCATTGACATCAAAATAGAAGCAACAACCATATCTATGACCAAAAACGGTAAAAAGAGTAAAAAACCTATCTCAAAAGCTGTTTTCATTTCAGAAATGATAAAGGCAGGAATAACAATAGAGAGAGGAACATCGGCAACAGTTTTAGGATTTTGCATTTTACGTATGCGTAAAAAGAGTGCCAAGTCTTTCTCACGTGTATTTCGAATCATAAAATTTTTAAAAGGAAGTGCTGTTTTTGTAAATGCCTCCTCATAGCCTATCTCCTGTGCGATATAAGGCTTTATGCCCTGCTCATACGCTTTTGTTCCAATAGGTTCCATAACAAAAAATGTCAAAATCATTGCAAGCATTACCAAAAGCTGCGTAGGTGGTACTTGCTGTGTTCCAAGTGCTTGGCGTAAAAAACCAAAAACAATAACAAAACGGGTAAATGTCGTCATCACAAGCACCATTGACGGCGCAAGAACCAAAAGTGTTAAAACAACTAAAACATTCAGTGATGACACAAGTTGCTGTGGTGTATCTGGAGCTGAAAGGCTGAGATTAACTGTTGGCACAGTTATAGCATCAGCACCAAAGAGAGCCATACTCAATACCAAAAGAGTTAGAATGATTCTCATCATTTTTTACTTTTTTACCTTATCTAAAACTGATGTTGTCTCTTTGTTATTCTCTTCACTTTTTTTACCAAAAAAATGGAGTTCAACACGACGATTTTTCTCTCTGCCTGTCGCCGTTGCATTTGTTGCTATTGGGTGATACTGTGCAAAACCGGCAGCAGACATACGTGCCGGATCAACACCATCTAAAATAAGCTCATGCAAAACTGAAATAGCCCTTGCAGTTGAGAGTTCCCAATTGTCTTTAAAAGGAGAAGACGAACCTGGATTACTATTGTCAGTATGCCCTTGCACGCTCACTTGCATATCATTTGGCAACTCACCGACAATAAGTGCTACTCTTTTTAAAAACAATAAAGCATCTTGATTTTCTATTGTTGCCGATCCTGGTTTAAATAGCAGTGCAGCAGGCATTTTAATGACAAAGCCATTTTCAGCCTCATCTACTGTCACTTCAGGTCCTTGTGCTTTTTCCATCATCTCATTTGCATCAGAAGCAGCCTGTTGGACTCTATTAACAGCATCACTTGTTTCATCTTGCGCTTCTATAGGCGTAGATTCTTGCATACGTTGTGATGAAATCTCCGTCTTTGTACCGCCTTCTAAAACACTCATTGCACCAGAGAGTGAACCAATAGCTTCACTTACTTTTTTTGCATCCATGCTACTCATAGAGAGTAGAAGTACAAAGAAACAAAGTAGAAGAGACATCAAATCTCCAAAGGCAGCTAGCCAGGCAGGGAGACACTCTTCACATTCAGGACACTTTTGTTTACCCATCAGTTATCACTTTTAATCAAACTGGCTTACACGCTCAGCAGGTGCCAAATATGCAAGCAGTTTTGCTTCAAGTACACGAGGTGCATCTCCAGACTGTATCGACATAATACCTTCAAGTATCATCTCTTTAACCATCGTCTCATCATCATTACGAATTGCAAGAATCGTTGCAATTGGTGCTCCAAAAATATTACCAATCATTGCACCATACATCGTCGTCAGTAAGGCGACCGCCATTGATGGACCAATCGCGGAGGGATCGGCCATATTTAAGAGCATCGCAACAAGACCGATAAGCGTACCAATCATCCCCATCGCTCCTGCCAGACCTGCCCACTGACTAAATATGGAACCATTTACCTTATGACGAGTACTTGTCTGTTCCATCTCAATTTCCAAAAGCTCACGAATAGTATCTGGTTCATTACCGTCAATCGCCATTGAGAGTCCTTTTTTCAAGAACTCATTCTCTTCGCTATTCACTTCACTCTCTAAAGCCAAAATTCCATCTTTTCTGGCTTTTGTAGCAAATTCAACAAGTTTTTTAATCAGCTCGCCTGTATCCTCTTCACCTGGCTTAACTGCTTTCATGAAGATTTTTGTAAACTGTTTCATCTGAGAAGGTTTAAATGCAACCATTAAGGCACCAATACTACCACCGATAACGATAAGCACTGATGGAATATCGATGTATGCACCGATACCAACACCCATAACCATAGCCCCCAAAAGGAGTGCCATAATCAAAACAATACCAATGACCGTACCTAAATCCATTTAATTACCTTGTCAAAATTTGTACATTATAATACCACAAAAATTATTATGTATAGGGAAATAGTATCTTTTTTTTATAATTTTATTTTACAAAGTGAATCTACTTACCTTCTAAGAGAGAGAAAGTTACCCTAAAAAACTCTTTCACTTAAAAAAGCTCTCAAAAATAATTTGTCACGCTAAACTTATTTTTTGAGTATGTCCATATCTTTTTTATATACTTCTGTTTTTACATTAAAGATACCTAAAAGAGTATGAAACAGATTATCTTGCGAATACTTTTTATTGCTTCTCTCACGCAAAGCATCTGTATGCACCTTTTTACTCATACCTTTTCCAAACCACATAATCGCCCCAATATGCGTTTGCGCATCTGGTGCCATAAAATACGGCAATCCATGAAGATAGACACCCCCCTCACCCAAACTCTCACCATGGTCAGCCATATAGATCATTGCAGTATCATATCTATCATCATATTTTTTCAAAAATTCAATAACCTGACTTAAAAAGTAATCTGTGTAAAGGATTGCATTATCATAGGCATTAATAATTTCCTGCTGTGTACACTCTTCTAACTGATTTGTTTTACAAGTTGGCATAAATTTTTCAAACACTTTTGGATAGCGTTTAAAATACGCAGGACCATGATTTCCCATCTGATGCAGTACAATTAAAATATCTTTACCTTTATTTTTCTCTATAAACTTGTCAAGTCCGACAAGCATACCAATATCACGGCACTCACCCTCTATGCAGATAGTGTTATTTTGGGGAGTTTTAAAATCTTTATGCGGTACACGTAAAGCTACACCTTTTGAGTCAGAGTTATTATCTCTCCATAAAATTGCTACATTTTTCGTATGCTTGAGCACATCTAAAACATTTTCGGTTGTAATACCTTTTTTATAACTATAATCACCTCTGTCATAGACTGCAAACATACACGGAACAGATTCTGCCGTTGAAGTTCCACATGAACTTACATTTGAAAAGTTTATAATATCTTCTTTTTGAAGCAGTGGATTTGTCTCTTTTTCATATCCATTCAGACTAAAGTGATCTGCTCTCGCTGCTTCACCCACAACCATTATGACAAGTTTTGAGCGATTATCATCTGATGTTTTTACTATTTTTGCATCTGTACCTATAGGCTCAACAATAATAGGTCCACTGTTAAATGTTTTATGAATATATTTTCCCGTTGAGTAGATCCAATAAATAGGATTAACAGTATAACGAAGCGGTTTGTGTTCTCTTGCAAAAGATGTATAGTGTTTTGAGAAGATCAAAACCACACCAACGATTACAACAACAGATACTGCAATGAGTTTTACTCTTGAGAGAAGCTCAGTTTTCAACTCTCTCTTCTCAAGTTTAATCTTATAGACCAAAATAGAGGGAAGCAAACCTAAGAGTGTAAAATAAAGCACTTGCTTCAATGTCAAAAGGTCTAAAGATTCATGCATATTTGTCTGCATCATATTACGGATCATGCTATCATCAATAACAACATTGTAACTATTCATAAAGTAGTTCGTCAATGAAGATATAATTAAAATCACAATAATAATAGGTTTAATACTCCACCTTGTACTTACCAGAGAAAAAAGCAGTGTCGTAAAGAAGAACATAACAACGGCTGTTGAGACGACAAAAGCAAAATTTTGCTCAAGTGGATAAACCTTTGTAAGATTTACAAAAAAAGTATAATTGTCAAACAAGACCAAAAAAAGGCTTGTAAATAGAATAAGTTGTGTTTGTGTAATTTTTTTCAAATGCTTCTTCTCTTTATTTTTTTCAAGAATTATACAATCCCAAAATGAATAATAAATGAAGAGCTAAAATAAAAGATGTTAAAATTACCTCAAAATATTCCTAATAAAGATTAAAAATGAACAATGAAGCAAGCAGTATCGTAATTTTAGCAGCGGGAAAAGGTTCCCGTATGAAATCAAACAAAGCAAAAGTTCTACACACTATCAGTGGCAAACCAATGTTATACCATATCATTAAAGAATCAAAAAAAATCTCTGATGATATCACTGTTGTAGTAGCACATCAAAAAGAGGCAGTTATAAAAAGTATGCAAAACTATTTTGATGATATCAATTTTGTTGAACAAGATGCCCTAAACTACCCAGGAACAGGTGGTGCGGTAATGGATATCAAACCAAAGCACAACAAAGTTTTAGTCCTTAATGGCGATATGCCACTCATCACTGCCGAGTCACTCAAAGGCTTTCTCTCACTGGAAGCTGACATTATTATGAGTGTTTTTGATCTCAAAGATCCAAGTGGATATGGACGCGTAATTATTCGTAATGACGAAGTAGAATATATAGTTGAGCAAAAAGATGCAAGTGAGGCTGAACTTAATGTTACAACAGTTAATGCAGGTGTTTATGCTTTCTCACGCAGCATACTTGAGCGTTATATTCCGGATCTTTCAAATGAGAATGCTCAAAAAGAGTACTACCTCACAGATATCATTGCAATGGCAAAAGAAGAGGAGGCTTCCATCGTTCCACTTCTTGTAGATGAAGCACACTTTAAAGGGATAAACTCCAAAAAAGATTTAGCTGAAGCCGAAGTTATTATGCAAAACCGCATTAAAAACAGATGGATGGAGGCAGGTATTATTATGCAACTGCCTGAGACTATCTATATTGAAGAGAGCGTTGTTTTTGAGGGTGAATGTACCATAGAAAACAACTGCCGTATTACAGGAGAGAGCAAAATCATCAACTCTCATATAAAAGCAGGCAGTATTGTTGAAGAGAGCACAATGATAAATTCTGACTGTGGTCCAATGGCACATCTTCGTCCACTCTCACACATTACAGATACGCACATTGGTAATTTTGTCGAAACAAAAAAAGCAACACTCAAAGGTGTAAAAGCGGGACATCTCAGCTATATCGGTGATGCAGAGGTAGATGAAGGGACAAACATAGGTGCAGGAACAATTACCTGTAACTATGACGGCAAGAACAAATACAAAACCATCATCGGAAAAAATGTATTCATTGGAAGTGATTCTCAACTCGTAGCACCTGTAACAATCGAAGATGATGTTATGATAGCAGCAGGATCAACCGTTACAAGCGGTACAATTA
>CAZGSK010000018.1:0-17461 GCA_964528435.1 uncultured Sulfurimonas sp.
AAAAGATCAAGGAAAAAAACTTGATATCTTTGGTGGTTCATTAGCTGAAGTGACAATGGATATGGATGATCAGGTTGTTTTACTTGACTTAAATTCAACAGAGCGTGCACCAATTGCTCCTGAAGAGCCAAGAAGACCAAGAGCTCCAAAACCAATCGGAAGAAATGCAAATAAAAAACAGGCACCTCGTGGTAGAAAAGTTTCTCGTGATAAACGTAAAAAATATACAAAAGAGAAACATGTAGATGAAGTGGTAACACACGTAGAGATTCCTGAAGATATTCGTGTTTACGAGTTTGCTGAAAAATTAAAACGTCCGATGTCAGAGATTATTAAAGTTCTTTTTGATCTTGGTATGATGATGACTAAAAATGACTTTTTAGGTGCTGATGAGATAGAGATACTTTCTGAAGAGTTTGGTGTTGAAGTAACAATTATTGATCCTAAAGATGAATTTAACTATGTTGAAGAAGCAAAACCTGATGAAGATCCAGATGCAGTTGAACGTCCACCTGTAATTACAATTATGGGGCACGTTGACCATGGTAAAACATCACTGCTTGATGCAATTAGAAATGCAAAGGTAACTGATGGCGAAGCAGGTGGAATCACACAGCATATTGGTGCTTATACCGTAAACCAAAATGGTAAAGATATTACATTTATAGATACTCCTGGTCACGCAGCATTCTCAAATATGCGTCAACGTGGTACAGATATTACTGATATTGTAATTATTGTTGTTGCAGCAGATGATGGTGTGAAACCACAGACACTTGAAGTTATTAAGATTGCAAAAGAGTCTGGTAAACCAATTATCGTAGCCCTTAATAAAATGGATAAAGAGACTGCAAACCCTGATCTAGTGAAAGGTCAAATGGCAGAGCAGGGAATTAATCCTGTTGACTGGGGTGGAGATATAGAGTTTGTTCCTGTATCTGCAAAAACAAATATGGGTATAGATGATTTACTTGAAAATATTCTTTTAACTGCTGAAGTTATGGAACTTAAAGCTAATCCGAATGCAAAAGCAAAAGCTGCTGTTGTTGAGTCTTCTCTTGAAAAAGGTCGTGGAGCAGTTGCTACTGTAATTGTTCAAAACGGTACACTTAAAATTGGAGACCATGTTGTTTGTGGTGCAGCGTATGGACGTGTAAAAGCACTTATTAATGATATGGGTAAAATGATTAAAGAAGTTGCACCTTCTCATACAGCTGTAGCAGTAGGGCTCAATGAAGTTCCACCTGCCGGTGAGATTTTAATGGCAATGGACAGCGATAAAGAAGCAAAAGAGTATGCTCTTAAACGTAAAGAGTATGAACGTAATAAAGAACTTTCAAAATCTACAAAATCTTCTTTAGAAGATATGACTGCTATGATTGCAGAAGGAAAACTGAAATCACTCAAAGTTGTGCTTAAAACTGATGTTCATGGTTCACTTGAAGCTATTAAATCAAGTCTCTCTGAACTTAGAAATGATGAAGTGAAAATTGACATCATTTCAAGTGGTGTCGGTGGAATTACAGAGAGTGACGTAGAACTTGTTGCAAACTCTGAAAACTGTGTACTTCTTGGATTTAATGTTCGTCCTACCGGTTCCGTTAAAGCGCTTGCTAAACAGAAAAATGTTGATATTCGAACATACTCTATTATCTATCAACTTCTTGATGATATAACTATGATGTTAACAGGTATGATGGCACCGAAATTCACAGAAGAAAATACTGGTCAAGCAGAAGTTCGTGATGTCTTTAAATCACCTGCAGGTATGGTTGCCGGATGTGTTGTTGTTGATGGTAAACTTATTCGTGGTGGTCTTGTGCGTGTTATTCGTGAGGGTGTTGTTGCATTTGAAGGTGAACTTGTTTCTCTTCGTCGCTTTAAAGATGATGTACAAGAGATCGGAAATGGTTATGAGTGTGGTGTTATTATCTCTAACTATGATGATGTACAAGTCGGTGATGTAATTGAAACATTCAAAAAAGTAGAGCAAAAAGTATCTCTTTAAGATGACAGAAGCACAGATAAAGCTGAAGAGAGTTGAGTCTCTCTTAGCTGAAATTATTCCAGAAGCACTCTCCCAACTTAATGATGCAAGATTACATGAACTCAGTGTCACAGAGGTAAAATGTTCTCGCGGCAGAAGTGACGCAAAGGTCTATATTGATCCAAGTAACTTTTCTGATGAAGAGCGTCGTGTATATATGAAACAACTCCGAAAAGCTCGCCCTATTGTTGAAGATTTTTGTTTGAAAGATCAGGGTTGGTACAGATGCCCAAAACTTACATTTGAGTTTGATGAGCAGCTGAAAAAATCACAAACAATTGAAGAGCTTTTTAAAAAGATAGCTAAAGATGATAAAATAGAGGAAGAGTAATGAGTTTGCAAAGTGATATAGAATCAGTTGTTAAGTCAGTAGGACTGGAACTTTATGATACGGTTATTGTCAATGAATTTGATGAGACTATCTTTCGTGTAAGTGTAATATCACCTGAGTTTGAAGAGGGTAAACGTAAAAGTGTTCCACTTGATGCTTATGTAGAACTTACGCACCTTCTCTCACCTCTTCTAGATGTAACACCACCTGTTTTAGGTGAATACAGACTTGAAGTTGGTAGTCCTGGGATAGAACGAAAATTGACAACACTGCCTCATTTTAAAAAATCTATTGGTGAAGATATTGCCATAGTTTATGGTGAAAAAGAGAAACTTCGTGCAAAACTTAAAGAGATCAACGGTAATACGTTACTCTTTGAAAATGAAGATGGTATAACTGAAGTTGATTTTAATGATATTAAAAAAGCAAAAACTTACTTTGAATGGTAATCGATAATGACTTTTACATGCGTCTTGCACTGCAGGAGGCATGGCGATATCAGGGTTTAACCTATCCAAATCCTGCTGTAGGTTGTTGTGTAATTGGTGAGCATGGCGAGATACTTGCAGTAGAAGCACACAAAAGAGCAGGTGGGCCTCACGCAGAAGTAAATGCACTCCAACAAGCCTACTATAAACTTACAGATGACTCTTATATTTTGGCACTCTCTGATTCAGCAGATATTCATACCCATCTCTTAGCAAATCATAACAATATATTTGAAAATACAAAACTCTACACTACACTTGAGCCATGTTCTCATTACGGCAAGACTCCCTCATGTGCCAGTCTCATTGCTGAACTTGGCATTAAAGAGGTCTATGTAGGTTCAAACGATACCAATAAAAAAGCGGCAAATGGGAGTATGATACTCTCCATGAATAATTGTATGGTTTATTCTGAAATATTGCAAACGGAGTGCGATGCTCTTTTATATCCATTTCAAAAGAGTTTAGAAGATCGTTTTGTCTTTTTTAAGTGGGCGCAACGCTTAAATGGCACAACAGATGGTGGCATTATCAGCTCTTTTGCCTCACGCAAGCAAGTTCATGCTATGAGAGATGTGTGTGATTTGCTTGTTATTGGTGGAGGAACTGTACGTGAAGACAGACCAACACTTGATGCAAGGTTAGTAAACGGCAAAGCACCAGATATTTTAATACTCTCACGCAGGAGTGATTTTGATCAAACCATTCCTCTTTTTGGTATTGAAGATCGTAAAGTATATATAGAAGAGAATCTAAGTCGTCTGCAAGAATATAAAAATATTATGATTGAGGGTGGAAATAACATGTATTCGCTCACGCAAGATATTGTTGATTATTACCTCTGCTATATTGCACCATCTCTTGGTGGAGAAGAGTCTATAAGATTTGGTGAAGATGATTTTGAATTTTTAAATGTGGATAAAGAGAGCGAAGATATAATTATATGGATGAAAAGAAGGAAGTGAATTTATGAGCATTTTAGAACAAGAGGGTGATGTAAAACAAGAGAAGATTGTCTCTATGTTTGATGATATTGCACCGACATATGATACTGCAAACCGCGTAATGAGTATGGGTGTTGATATCTCATGGCGTAAAAAAGCTTGTGACTTGTCATTTGATTACTATGGCAAAGAAAATATCGATAGAATAGTTGATGTTGCTTGTGGAACAGGTGATATGATGGGATATTGGCAGAAACAGGCACAAAAAGCCAATGTTACAATTCATGAATTTGTTGGTGTCGATCCATCAAACGGTATGGTTGATGTCGCGCGTAAAAAATTCCCAGATTTTCATTATCACATTGCAAAAGCGACAGAGGTTCCGCTTGAAGATGCAAGTGCAGATATGCTCAGTATCACTTATGGAATTAGAAACGTTGTTGAGCGTCAAGAGGCATTTTATGAGTTTAACCGTGTATTAAAACAGGGCGGACTTGTTGTTATTTTAGAATTTATGAAAGATGAAAACAAAAACATCTTAAAAAGAATTCGTGATTTTTATATGCACAAAATTCTTCCATACGTCGGTGGAGCAATTTCTAAAAATTTAGAGGCTTACACTTACTTACCAGACTCCATTGAGAACTTTGTAACTATTCAAGGTATGCAAGCAGAGCTGGAGAAAGCCGGTTTTGAAATGCTTCACACACAGAGCTTCTCTATGGATATCTCTACTTTAATGATTGCTCGTAAAAAGTGATACTTTATCTCAAGAAAGGATAAAGCCTTGCTTTCCCAGACTCTCGTCTGGGTTTAATGCATCGATTTGTCAAATTTGTCAAAATATTGTACAATTGTTTCAAAGGATGACAAATGCAGGCAGTTAATTACTCTTATGCAAGAAACAATCTTAAATCGCTTATATCTCAGGCTTGTGAGCAGGATGAAGAGTGTATTATTACAAGTAAAAACAATCAAAATGTAGTTCTTATGCCACTGAGTCGTTATAATGAGATAAAAGAAGATATAAAAAAATCATTTCAAGAGATAAAAGATAATGATTTGTTTAGTGTTGATGAAGCTTTTGAGAGAATTTTAGATAAGTATGAAAATTAAAATTCTTTTTACGAAAAGAGCTACAAAGAGGCTTGATGAGATTGCTTCTTATATTTATATGAAAACGCAATCAAAAGAGTTAACACGAAATTATTTAAAGAAGCTAAAAGAGTTTATGACTGTAACTTTGAAAACTTTTCCAAAAGCAGGAAGACCATCAGTTGAGATATATAAAGCTACGAGAAAATTAGTCTATCAAAGTTATTCGATTATCTATACTTACGATGAAGAAAAAAAGAGTATCTATATAGTTACTCTATACAGAGAAAACTTACCCTAATATTGGAAAATCATGCACACACTTAGCGTTTCAGCACTTAACGAACAGATAAAACATCTCTTAGAAGAGAGCTTCTCTCGGATATTTGTTGAGGGTGAACTCTCACGTATTACTTTTCATAACTCCGGACATATCTATTTTACTTTAAAAGACAAAGAGTCAGCAATCAGCTGTGTAATGTTTCGAGGAAATGCTTCAAAGCTCAAATTTCGTTTAGAAGAGGGACAAAAAGTCATTATAGATGGGGCTCTTACACTCTATAAAGCTCGAGGAAGTTATCAGATAAACTGTTTTATGGTTGAACCCTCAGGGCAGGGTGCTTTGGCTTTGGCATATGAACAACTCAAACAAAAACTCTCAGCTCAGGGTTATTTTACTCCCGAGAGAAAAAAAACACTTCCAAAATTTCCACAAAAAATAGCATTAATAACTTCTGCAACGGGTGCAGCTTTGCAGGATATGCTGCGTGTTGCCAATGCTCGCTACAGACTTTTAGAGATTGATGTTTATGATGTACTGGTCCAAGGTGAGAGTGCGGCAGCTTCTATTGTAAATGCTATTAAGTTAGCAGATACAAAAGAGTATGATGTGATTGTTGTTGGGCGAGGGGGCGGAAGCATAGAAGATCTATGGGCTTTCAATGAAGAGAGTGTAGCCGATGCAATTTATCATGCTAAAACACCAATAGTCTCAGCAGTAGGTCATGAGATAGATTGGCTAATTAGTGACTTTGTAGCAGATCTGCGAGCACCGACACCGAGTGCTGCGATGGAGATGATACTGCCCGATACTAATGAGCTCTATATGAGTATAGATGGACTAAGTGAGCAGTTTTACCAAGTGTTGTCACAAAAACTGCAGCGTAAAAAACAGGAGTTAGAACATCTTAAATTCTCTTATATGCAACACTCTGTTGAGAAGAGAGTGCAGCAACAACGCGAGACAATTTTTCAGTTGCATGAGCGATTTAATCAGGCAGTAGAGTTTAAAATCACATCCAAAACAAAAGAATTGCAAAATATAAAAGAGCGTTTTCCCCAAGCTATGGATGCCATTGTCAATCTTGCGCAAAATCAACTCATTCATCTACAAAAGATGCTAGAATCCAATCATCCAAAATTAAAAACAAAAAAAGGTTTTGCACAGATCTCACGGAATAACCAAGTCATAGATATTGAGCAACTTGAAATCGGTGAACAATTTGAAGCACAGAGTGAATGTATTGTGATTGAAGCAAAAGTCTTAAACAAAAGGAAAATATAGATGCAGTATCCAGAATTTTATGATAAAGTAGAGAGTATTCGTTTAACAGATCCATTAGCAAAAGTCTTAGGTGCTTTTGAAAACGGTGAGTATGAGATATCTTATCTCGAAGTAGTGAAAGCTGCGGGACACTCTTGCCCGACTGTGGCCGGTGCATATCTGATGACTGCAGCAGCGCTCAAAGCACTCTATGGTGATGAGAGAGCAGTTCGTGGCAATATCAAAGTAGAATTTGCAGAAGCCTTAGAAGATGGAGTAGCAGGTGTTATCGGAAATGTGGTTTCACAAATTACGGGTGCAACTGACAGGAGTGGTTTTAAAGGTTTAGGTGGGAAATTCGCACGTCACTCTTTAATGCATTTTAGTGCTGAGATCAATGCAAGCGGACGTTTTACACGTGTTGATACTAATCAAAGTGTAGATGTTATCTATAATCCATCCTCAATTCCAGCAAATCCTGATATGATGCCTTTGATGCAAAAGATACAAAGTGGAAATGCAAAACCAGAAGATATGAAAAAATTTGGCCAACTGTGGCAAGATAGAGTGCGAAGAATTTTTGAGAAGGGTAGTGAAGTTATAGAAGTAATTTCATTATAAAGAAATATAAAAAACAATGGAGAGCGATTTGCAAAAGCGAAATAAATTATCACTAGTGTTATCTTCGATATTACTGAGTTCAATAGTGAGTGCAGTTGATTTTGAAGCAAGTGTTGGTGTACATGATTTTATGGTTACTGATATAAAAAATGATGTTGCAGCAGATGGTATAAGCTCTGGAACATCACATACTTTAGGTGTAAATGCTGCTATATATGTGAAGCATCAAACAAAAAATGATATTAAATTCTTAGCAAAAGCAGAAGCTTTTTTAGATAGAGACAAAGATCATTTAGATCCTGATCATATCCCAATCTGGTTTGATTTCTTACTTGATATTAATGGACCAATCTATACAATTAATGAAAACAATTCATTTAAATGGTATATTTTAATGGATAATCGACAAAATACAGTAAGTTGTATAGAGAGAGAAGTAAGACAACATTTTGGTGCTGGTTATGAGTATAAAAATGGTGGGTTTAGTGTAGATTTTAATGCTTATGCAGGGTTTTATTATATAGAGATTGATGATGATACCCCAGGTGCAAGAGATTACTCTCGACAAGATACAGATGATGGGGAAGCTTCCAATGTTTTAGAAGTTGAAGCACAATATGATTTCAATAAAAACTGGTCGCTTTATGCAAATGTAAAACGATATGCTGCAAATACAGGGATGGAAAACCTTGAAGATAATGTTGAGGCACTTTTAACATATAAAGGAAATGAATTTTTAAGTGATGGGGCAACACTGAATTTTAAAGTAAAATATGTACAGTATAATTTTGATAGATTTTACCGTTCTGATATAGGTGTACCTATTTTACCATTTGATAACGATACGCTTATTCAAGCGTATGTTACTTTACCTATAAGTTTTTAATTAACGCAGAGATAAAGAAGGAAAATAGGTATGAAGAGTTACTGCTGTTGTGGCAGCTAACTTCTTCATCAGTTTATCAAACTTATCTTCTTTGTTCCAAACTGCGTGAGAGACACCGCTTAAAACGATAATTTCATTTTTTGCGTCAAACTCTACGCCTACTTCGTCAATAAGACCTACATCTCTTGCCTGTGCAGCCGTAAAGATATGCGCATTTGCAAACATATCTCTTTTTTTGATATCTAATTTTCTGGCATTTGCAACATCTTGCGTGAACATATTGTAAGTTCCCTGAATAACTTTGTTGAGCTCATTTTTTTCATATGGGGTCCAAGGTCTGTCTGCTGTACCGACTTGTTTATAAAGACCGGCTTTTATAACTTGACTTTTAATACCTATTTTATTCATAATACCACTAAGATCAGCACCTTGCATAATAACACCAATACTTCCAACCATACTTCCTGGATTTGCAATGATTCTATTTGCCCAGATACTTGCATAGTAGCTTCCGCTTGCCATTGTACCTTTTGCATAGGCTACAACAGGTTTCTTCTCACGCAGACGCTTTATTGCATAAGCAATCTCGACAGAGGGTGCAACAGCACCACCCGGTGAATCTACAATGAGTAAAACACCTTTTATAGCATCATTTTGTGCTGCTGCATTGATCTTGTTAACTATCTCAGTCGCATCCATAATAGGGCCAGAGAGTGTAATTTTTTGAAGATTATTATTTGTGAACTCTTTTTGGCTTGTAGGTATAAAAAGTATAACAAGCAATAAAATAAAAAGCATAGCTTTAAAATGATTTTGTATATAATTTATTGTTGCTGTGATGGGGTAAAATATTTTTTTAATGATTTCCATTAAGCTTCTCCAATTTCAAGTTTTCCATTTACGTAAACTTTAGAGATATTATATCTATGTAAGATTAAATGAATAGGAAGTTCTTTAGTTGGTTCATTTTCTAAATCTATAATAAGCATATCTGCATTTTTTCCCTCTGCAATTTCACCGGTATTAAGACCTAATGCCTTTGCTGCGTGAATGGTTACACCATCTAAAAGAGCTTGAGCAAGCTCTAAAAGAGGTGCACTGCTGTGCATAAAAAGTGATATTTTCATCTCCTCAAAAAGATCCAAGTCATAATTGGAACTAAGACCATCAGTAGCAACTATCCAAGAGATATTATTCTCATTGAGCTCTTTGATATTGAGTGTCGGATTTCCTAAAAGTCTGTTTGAGATTGGGCAGTGAATGACAGTGGAATTGTTTTTTGCAATGGTTTGCAGTTCGTCTTCATTTGCATTGGTAACATGCGTAAGAAGTGTATTTGTTCCCTCAAAATAGCTTAAAAACTCTTCTGCAGAGCTCACACTCTGTTTTTGAGAGAGTAGTTTTTCAAAAAACTCTTTAAAATCTCCACTGCTTTCATCAAGCCACTCTCTCTCAGCAACACTCTCCATAAAATGGGCAGTAAGTTTTAAGTTCTCGTTTTTGGCAAGATCAACTGCTTTTTTTACTAAAATCGGATGAACTGAGTAGGGCGAATGAATGGCAACGGCAGGGTAAAAACCTTCTCTCTTTATTGTTTTAGAAGCATCAAGCCGTGCTATAAAATCACCCCACAGCGCATCTGCCATTGTTGCTTGTGAACCTATAAGTTCATTAAAGAAAATGACATTTTGTTTTGCATTTGCACAGGCTTCAAGATCCATTGCGTGAGAGCTGATTGCTCCGAAGGTTGTAATTCCATTTGCAAGCATTCTGTCAATTGCTTTGGACATACACTCTATATTGCAATCATTTACCAAGTCCGCTCTGTTTTCTATGACACTATAGAGCCAGTTGAGAAAATCTCCATAACTCAGTTCTGTTTTGTTTTTTGAAAACTCTATGTGTACATGAGCATTGATTAATCCCGGCATTAGGAGTGAATGCTCACGCAGTGTTGTTACTTTGGCTTCTGGAAACTCTTCTATGAGCTCTTCAAAAGGCGCTATTTTTTTGATCTGCTTTTCAAAGGCAACTGCGAGATTTGCTACTACCTTGTTGCGAAGCATAATATAATGAGGTACTATTATTTGCATATTTTTCATCTTTAAAATTGAATTTATAAAATTTAAACTATATTATGTTTTATTTAGATAAAATAATACCCTAAAACTTTAAAGATATAAAATAAAAAGGTAAATAATGAAAATAGTAGTGATTCAAGGTCCAAACTTAAATATGCTTGGCGTTCGTGAACAAAATATCTATGGTCCAATGAAATTAGAGCAGATTCATGCACAGATGCAAGAGGTTGCAGCGCAAAATGGTGTTGAGATTGAATTTTTTCAAAGTAATTTAGAGGGTGAAATTGTCGATAAAATCCAAGAGTGTTATGGTGAAGCAGAAGGTATAATTATTAATGCTGCTGCATATACACACACATCTATAGCTATTCGTGATGCTATTTCTGCTGTTAGTCTTCCTGCAATCGAAGTACATATCAGTAATATTTATCGTCGTGAGGAGTTCCGTCAAAAGAACTTAATAGCACCGGTATGTGCATCTTCAATTATTGGTTTTGGTCCTTTTGGTTACCATTTGGCAATGATGGGTATGTTACAAATTATGAACGAGATAAAAGCTGCACAAGAAGCACAGGCACAAGCTCAGAAGGCACAAGCGTAGAGCGATGTATCTCTCACGTAGGGTATCGAAAAGTTTAACAGCTTTTTATGGCTTGCATTTTCCATACACTTCCAAAAGTAAAACTTCATTGCCGTATGAAGTAACGATTGGAGTAGGTGGAAATATTGGAGATGTTCGACGAAGATTTGAGCATCTCTTTTTTTATCTGAAGCGACAAAAACAGATAGAACTTATAAAAACATCATTGATTTTAAAAAATCCTCCTTTTGGATATAAAGAGCAGGATGATTTTTTTAACTCAATTGTGATAGTAAAGACATCAATGGAACCAAAGGCTTTTTTGCACTATTTACATAGAGTGGAGAAGCATTTTGGCAGACGAAGAAGTTTTGCAAATGCACCAAGGACATTAGATTTGGATATACTATTTTTTGATAACCGTCAAATCACAACAAAAGAACTGACTATACCTCACGCAGAGTGGTTTCAACGTGAGAGTGTAGTTATTCCACTTGCAGGGCTTTAGAAGATGAAAATTTTAACATTTACAGGTCGTACTCCCTCAGAAGCACTCAAAAAAGCAAAGATGGAGATTGGTGATGAGGGAATGCTTATTGAGACTAAAGAGATTCAGAAAAAAGCATTAGGCAAAGAGGCTCTTTATGAGATAGTTATTGGGATTGATGAAGATATGATTCCTGTAACATATAAAAAAGCACAAAAACCACTCTCAAAACAGCAACCGCTTAAAAATCAATCAAAAGATGTATTGTATGATATCTCTCACGCAGCAAAACAGATTTCAGAGATCAGCAAGGTTGTTGATGATCCTTTAAAAGAGTATATGGAGCCACTACATAGTACAAAACAAACATCAATGCAGCCAGCAGTTGAGCCAAAAGAGCTTAAAGAGATAAAAGCAGAGATCAATAAACTTACAGATAAGGTAAAAATCATCCAAAATATGTTTTGGGATGAAAAAGCACCCGATCTAGAGCATCAAATTCCATCGGAATTTGCAGAGATCTACAGATTGGCATCACAAAGCGGTATGAATAGAGAACATCTTGATATGTTAATGCAGATTACTTTGGAGCATATGCCGCTAAAGATGCGTGAAAACTCTGCTACGGTTAAGCGATATTTTCAAACTATACTACGTAAAATGGTACCAATTAGAAGAGAGAATGCTTTGATGATTGGCAGTAAAAAAGTTATTATGCTTGTAGGTCCTACCGGTGTTGGAAAAACAACATCCATTGCAAAATTAGCAGCGAGATACTCATTTTTGATGGAGAAAAAGTATAAGGTTGGTCTTGTCGTTTTAGACACTTATCGTATTGGTGCAGTTGAACAGTTAATGCAGTATGCAAGAATGATGAAGCTTGGCATTGAGACAGTAGTTGATCCTCCTGAATTTTCTCACGCATTGGAATCTTTGAAATATTGTGACTATATTTTGATTGATACAATGGGTTCTTCTCCTTACGATAAAGGTAAGATCGAAAAGATATATGAGTGCTTAAATGCAAATAACACAGACTATAATGTAGATGTCGTGCTTGTAATGCCAAGTTCAATTAAGTATGAGGATCTCAAAGTGACTTATGAGAACTTCTCTTCACTTGGTATTGATACATTGATGTTTACGAAATTGGATGAGACAATAGGCTTTGGTAATATCTTCTCACTTGCTTATGAGACGAAAAAACCTATTAGTTACTTTTCTGTTGGGCAGGAGGTTCCAGAAGATTTGGTTCCAGCATCAAGTGACTTTCTGGTAGAGTGTCTGCTTCATGGATTTAACAGGAGCAAAGTATGATAGGACATCAAGCAAAAAAGCTTGAAGAACTTGTCGCTTCAAGTGCAAAACAGGGTCCCAAAAAATCAAAAAAGACGCGTTTTGTTGCTATTACTTCCGGCAAAGGCGGTGTTGGAAAAAGTACTATAAGCTCAAATCTTGCATACATTTTGGCGCAACGTGGTCTTAATGTCGGTATCTTTGATGCAGATATTGGTCTTGCTAATCTTGATGTAATGTTTAATGTTAAAATCAAAAAAAATATTCTGCATGTACTCAAAGGTGAGGCAAGTGTCAGTGATATTCTCATTCCCATTACGAGAAATCTTATTTTGATTCCCGGTGAGAGTGGTGATGAGATTTTAAAATACTCAGATATGGCACTTTTTGAACGTTTTATGGAAGAAGCGCAGGTACTTGATAAACTAGATGTAATGATTATAGATACGGGTGCTGGTATAGGGGAACATATTCAGATGTTTTTGAATGCAGCAGATGATGTTATTGTTGTCACAGTTCCGGATCCAGCTGCCATTACAGATGCCTATGCTACAATAAAAACCATAGCAACACTGCGTGATGATGTTAGTATGATTATGAATCAGGTAAAGAGTGAAAAAGAGGCTGTCGGTGTTTTTGACAAAATCAAAAAAGTAGCACATGCCAATATAGGTACAGATTTGGATTTAAAATTGATTGGTAAAATTAATTCTGATGCAAAAGTAGCCAGTGCTATCAAACAAAGAGCACTTGTCTGTGCTCTTTATCCGTCGGCCACTGCAACACGCGATATAGAGCAAATTGCTAACCGAATAGCGATGAAGCTGGAACGAAATGTGCTGGTTACATCAAAAGAGAGTGGTCTTTCAGGTCTTTTTAGAAGGCTGATGGATCATTTTTAAACTTTGCTGGGGTAGTTTATGTTAGGTGAGAATTTTGTCTATTTCTTTACTGTATGGGGCTTTTTTATTGGTATTATCTTTGGAATTCTGAAGTCTTTTGATGCAGGGGGACTCCTTACATATACTTTTCTCATAACGACATTTTTTTATCTTTTTTCACATGTTATTATTGCACTTTATTATCGAACAATTACGGCAAAAGCTTATAATTTTCCAAAAGAGAGGCATGAAATAGAACTTGATCTTTTTGTAAAAGAGATAAATAAGCGTGAAAAGCTAATTGATTCAGCTTGTAAACTTACAGATACGGTCATTAAAATGAATAAAGAAGATTCAGTAGGACAACAATTATGATAGCCAATGCATATATGCAAGATTTGAAACATCAAGAAGATGAACTTGCACTGCAATACCTTCCTGCTGTAAAAGCCATGGCATTTCGTCTTAAAGAACGACTACCAAGTTCTGTGGATTTCTCAGATCTTTCTGCTATTGGTACAGAAGAGCTTATTAAACTTGCTCGAAGATATGATGAAAGTTTAAATGACTCTTTTTGGGGCTACGCAAAAAAGAGGGTTTACGGGGCAATGCTGGATTATCTCAGAAGTTTAGATATACTCTCACGAGCAAGTCGTAAACTTGTCAAGCAGATTGATTATGCAGTTGAAGAGTATCGGCTTATACATGATGAAGAACCAAGTGATGAAGAACTTGCAGAACTCTTAAATGAAGATATTGATAAAATTCATGATGCAAGAATAGCATCAAATATCTATACCGTTATGCCTCTTCATGACCAACTACAGGTTGGTGATGAAGGTGCAGCACTTGCACAGATAGAGAAAGAAGAATTGGTTGAGGTTATTAAAAAAGTTCTCTCAACATATAAAGAACGCGAACAGATGATTATTCAGCTTTATTACTTCGAAGAGTTGACACTCAAAGAGATTAGTAATATACTAAATATAACAGAATCTAGAATTTCTCAGATACATAAGTCTGTAATTCAAAAAATTAAAGAAGGGATAGGAGCGTAGTATGGCAGATATACTTTCTCAAGAAGAGATCGATGCACTACTTGACGTTGTTGAAGATGAAGGTGATGACGTCCTAGAGAGTGGTGATGACAATCTTCTTCCACAACGCCAGGTAACGCTGTATGATTTTAAACGTCCTAACCGTGTCTCTAAAGAGCAACTTCGTGCATTTCGTGGTGTGCATGATAAAATGGCACGTTCTTTAGCTTCTCAAATATCTTCTATTATGCGTTCAATTGTTGAGATTCAACTTCATTCTGTCGATCAGATGACTTATGGAGAGTTTTTAATGTCTCTGCCAAACCCTACATCTTTTAATGTTTTTTCAATGAAACCATTAGAGGGAAGTGGTGTTATTGAGATAAATCCTTCTATTGCTTTTCCAATGCTAGATAGATTGCTTGGTGGAAAGGGTGAACCTTTTGATGCTTCACGTGAGTTTTCAGATATTGAACTCTCCCTTTTTGAGACAATTTTACGTGTTATGATGAGTACACTTAAAGAGGCTTGGGGACCTGTAATGGAAGTGTATCCAACAGTTGAATCCAAAGAGTCAAGTCCAAATGTTGTTCAAATTGTTGCTCAAAATGAGATTGTCGTAATGGTTGTTATGGAGATTATTATTGGGCATAGCTCTGGTATGATGAATATCTGTTATCCAGTTATTGCACTTGAACCGATTTTACCTAAACTTGCTTCACGTGATTTAATGCTGAATGAAACTAGCTCTAAAAAAAGTAGAAACACTGAATTGAAAGTACTACTTGGTGGTGCAAAAGTCAATATTGAAGCAAATTTAGGTGAAGCAGATCTTTCAATGGCAGAGATTTTAGAGTTACAAGTTGGTGATGTATTGAGACTCTCAAGTGCAGCAGATGATATTGTAACAGTTGCTGTTGATGGCAAAGAACGATTCCGTGGAGAGATAGGATTACGACGTTTTAGAAAATCTATACAGATTACTGAAATAATTGAGACAGAGAAAGATGCTGTTAAACGTGCATTAGAAAATCTGGAAAAACAGAGACATGAAAAAATATCGGGTGTAAGAGATATTATTCATGAAGATGATTTAGTTGAAGATGAGGAACTATAAATGAGTGATTTTATGAAACTCTTTGAAGAAGAGACAGTTGGTACAATAGAAGCCCTTGTTGGAGCAGCACCATCTTTGGAACTAAAAGAAGAACAAGAGTTAAGTATTATCTCTAATATAGTTCCACCAATTGTGCTTGTTAAGATTAAAGTAAGTGGTGATGTAGATGCTGATGTTATGGTTGCGCTTCCACCAAACTTAGCAGCTTCACTCTCAGATATGATGATGGGTGAAGAGCCAAGTGAGAGAGATGATGTCAATGATGATGATATGGATGCGGCTAAAGAGATAGTCTCTAATATTTTTGGAGCAATTTCAAATGCCCTTTCTGCGCAAAAAGAGCTCCCTGTTCTCTCTTTTTCAGTTGAAAATATAGAGCTTGTAAAAGATGATGAAGAAGTGAGTTTAGAAGCATTTAGTAGAATGTATGTTTATAACTTTGCTCTTGAAAGCATAAGTTCTCTTTTGATGCTTATTATTGACGATAAACTCTATAATGCACTTTATGGCTCATCAGACACGCAAGGTTCAACAGAAAGTGAAACATCTGAAGTATTCAATCAAAGTGACAATTGTGGTGATAATACTGTAAATCTTTCAGTAGAAGAGATGAAAAATATTGCACTTATTATGGATGTTAAACTTCCTGTTCGCGTGAGAATAGGAAAAAAACGCATGCTTTTAAAAGATGTACTAAATATGGATATTGGTTCAGTAATTGAACTCAATCAACTGGCAAATGATCCTTTGGAAATATTGGTAGACAATCATGTGATTGCACAGGGTGAAGTTGTTATTGTTGATGGAAACTTTGGAGTACAGATTACTACTATTGGGACGAAAAAAGAGCGTCTTAATCAACTTAAAGGTTAAGGTGTAGAATGGAGCTTAATGTAAATAAAGTTCTTGTAGGTATGAGTGGCGGCGTTGATTCAACCATAACTGCACTATTGCTGAAAGAAGAGGGTTATGAAGTAGAAGGTCTTTATATGAAGCTTCACTCAAAACCCGGTTATCATGAAATTCATCAGGCACGTGCACAAAAAGCTGCTGACTTTGTTGGAATCAAGCTTCATGTTCTTGATCTTCAAGATAAATTCAATCAAAATGTCTTTAAGCCATTTATTGATACTTATGCACAAGGAAAAACACCAAATCCATGTGCACTTTGCAACCGAACAATGAAATTTGGAGAGATGATTCAGTTTGCCGATCAAATAGGTGCAAAATATTTGGCAACAGGGCATTATCTTAAAACAGATGGTAGATTTTTCTATCAGGCAGAAGATGATACGAAAGATCAAAGTTATTTTCTCTTTTATGTAAATAAAGAGATACTTCCGCGATTGAAATTTCCACTTGGTGAGAGAAAAAAAAGTGATATAAAAAGAATTGCTGCTTCTATTGAAGGTTTAGAGTCTTTTGCATCACAAACAGAATCTACTGAAATATGTTTTGTTGAAACCACATATACAGATTTATTGAAAGATTATGTAAAGGTAGATCAGATAGGTGAAGTACTTGATATGGATGGGAGTATTATAGGTGAGCATAAAGGTTATATGCACTATACAATAGGAAAACGTCGAGGCTTTACAGTCAATGGCGCACACGATCCACATTTTGTTACAAAAATAATCCCAGAAAAAAATCAAATTGTTGTAGGAAAAAGAGAAGAGTTAGCATGTAATAGTGTAATTCTTGATAATCTTAATATGTTTGATGATAAAAAAGATTTTGATACTACTGTAAAATTAAGATATAGAACAAAAGCAGTTCCTTGTCATGTCCATATTGAGAATAAAAAAGCATATGTTACATTAAAAGAGAGTGTATTTGGTGTTGCCGTTGGTCAAGCAGCAGTTTTTTATGAGGCAAACAAACTCATTGGCGGCGGTTGGATTATAGACGCATAATCACTATTTTCCACAATCTAAAAAGAAAAGTAGAAAATTTTAAAAACCTCTTCATATCTTAAGCAACTTCTAAGCATATTCCCCCTATAATTCCCCTCCACAAACAAAGAC
>CAZGSK010000019.1:0-17333 GCA_964528435.1 uncultured Sulfurimonas sp.
TAAACACCTTGGTCAACTTCATAAGCATCTTCATTATATACAGAAGATGGACCACCTGAAAGAATCAAACCTTTAGGATTTTTTGCTTTGATATCTTCTACTTTTGTATGATAAGGAAGAATTTCACAGTAAATTTTGTCTTCACGCAGACGACGAGCGATAAGTTGTGTATATTGAGAACCGAAATCTAAAACGATAATGCTCACATTTTTCATGGAGATGCCTTTAAGAACTAATTATTATATAAAGTAAGTGTGAAAGGATAGCAAAATCAAGATTAAGATTTAATTTGTTAAGAAGATATAAGCTCAGAATTTTACTCTGAGCTTAGAAAAGAGATAAATTAATAAAGTCCCATTATTTCAAATTGGACATACCAAATAATAATTGAAACAATATAACCGACTAAAATAGTCCAAGCATGTTTCATATGTGAACCAAATGTATAGATACCACGAAGTTTACCCATAACACCGACACCAGCTGCAGAACCAAAAGAGATTAGACTACCACCAATACCCGCTGTCATCGTTACAAGCATCCATTGTGCAATATCCATATTTGGTGATGCTTTTAAGATAGCACTCATAACAGGAACATTATCAACAATCGCGGAGAGAAAACCAACACCAACATTAGCTGCTGTTGAGCCTATCATACCATAGAGCTCGTGAACATATTCCAAGAAACCTAAAAAGTGTAAAGCTCCAACAGCAGATAAAATACCAAAGAAGAAAAGAAGCGTATCATTCTCTACCTTTTCCATATTGACATAGATATTAAAACTATTTTTCCCACTTCTTTTAAGTTGAAATGCATAGAGTTTTAAAATTGCCATACCAAACATCATACCCCACATTGCTGGGAAGTGAAAGAATGTATGCCCTAAAACTGCAATAACAATAGTAAGAACACCAAGATATGCAACCGTCATACCACCATCAAGTACAACAGGTTTTTTCTCAGTTGATGGATCAAAGTGTGGCTCCCCTGAAGGAACAGAAAGAGAGAGTAAAAATGCTGTTATTCCCCAACCTACGATTGATGCAGGGAAGAGATAGAGAAAATCTACAAATTCTCCCTTACCTGCTGTCCAAGCCATCAATGTTGTAATATCGCCAAACGGTGACCACGCACCCCCTGCATTTGCTGCAACAACAATATTAATTGCACCTGGCACCAAAAAAGCAATATTTTTCTTATCAATAGTAAAAAGTACTGTTGAGAGGATTAATGCAGTTGTTAAGTTATCGGCAACCGGTGAGATAAAAAATGCCAAAATACCTGTTAGCCAAAAAAGTTTTTTATAACTATACCCTTTTGAGACAAGTTTATACTTCATCAAGTCAAAAACACCACGCTCTAACAATGTTTCTATGTAAGTCATAGCAACAAGCAAGAAGAAGAAAATCTCTGCAATTTCAAGAATCAAATGTTCTAACTCATCATGAAGTGGTTCTGGATTCATACCATTGATTGCATAGTAAACACCTACTAGCATAAACATAAACGTCCCTGCAAAAAGTGCCGGTTTTGCTTTGTTTATCTCATATTTTTCTTCCGTTGCAATAAAATAATATGCTACTACAAATACAGCTAAACTGAGCCAACCAACCCATGTTGTGGCTAAATTTACATCTGTTGTTGCATGTTCTAGTGCCTTTGAGACACCCTCTACGACTGAACCGTGTTCCATCATTTCTCCTCTTGTATTGTATGAACCCCTATGGATTCTTCTCTTTGTAATGCTGAAAGTACAATCTTTTGTGCCGTCAGCAAACGAAATTTTAATAGTTTACCAATTTTTTCTTTTAAAAGAGCATTAATTGTTTCTAAAGCATCATTTAGCCCACTTTTTGTTCGAATTATGGACACATTTTCCCACATTATGTGACGCAGTTGATTCTTTTTGGCTTTATCTTCTTTAAAACTCATCACCTCATCACTCACTGCAAACTCTTGAAATTGCTTCTCTTGCGTACTCTTTAAAATATCATCAACTGCCACTTTAGCAAAAACCAAACCTTCTAAAAGTGAATTTGATGCAAGTCTATTAGCACCATGAACGCGTGTTGACGCAACTTCTCCGATTGCATAAAGATTTTTGACATTCACTACTCTTGCTTGTAAGTCTGTTTTAATTCCTCCTATAGCATAGTGAAATGCTGGAGAGATAGGCACTCTGTCTTTTGGCACACTGTAACCAAGTGCACGCAAATTCTTATAAATATTTGGAAAACGATGTTCAAAATACGCCTCTTCAAAATTCTCCAAATTCAGATATATTTGCAGCCCTGTTTTTTTCTTATACTTGTAAATTGATCTTGAGACAATGTCCCGTGAAGCAAGTTCTCCTCTCTCATCATATTCAAAAAGAAATCTTTTACCATTTTCATCTTCAATTGTTGCACCCTCACCACGCAAAGCCTCAGTTAAAAGCATCTTTTGCGCACCAGAAGCGTTAACAAATACAGTAGGATGAAACTGTAACATCTCCATACGATCAAGAGCTATACCTTTCATTACACAAAGACCTTGAATATCTGCACTAATGCACGGGGCATTGGTATGGTATTCATACAATGAACCTACCCCTCCACTAGCAATGATGACATCTTTGGCATAGAGGTTATAACTCTCTCTGTGATCTAAGACGGTTACACCATAACATTCGCCATCTTTGATGAGCAAATCAACAACACGTGCATCTGAGAGCATTGCGTGAGGATTATGTTGGAGTAAAAAATAGTGCAGATAACGTCCTGTCGCATCTCCACCTGCATGCAAAATTCGCTCACAGGAGTGTGCTGCTTCACGGGTATACAGAAGATTACCCTTTTCATCTCTGTCAAATTCAAATCCATTTTGAATCAGATCATCAATAGCCTCACGTGAATGTTTACTTAAAATCTCAACTGCCTCTTTATCGCACAATCCATCACCGGCTCTCAAGGTATCTTCTATGTGAGAAGGAACATCTGCTTCATCCCGCGCAAGTGCTACTCCACCCTGTGCATAAAAGGTATTACACTTAAAAGTTTGACGTTTGTTAATCAAAAGTACTTTTTTATCTCGTGGAAGATTCATTGCAGCATACAGCCCTGCAACACCGGCTCCCACAATAATCACATCATAATGAAACATTATTGACAACTCGCATTCGTTTCGTTATTTTCAAAACTTTTCTTTTCTTTATAGTGAAATTCAACATTTTTATCACCTTTTGGCACATCCTCTTGATAATATGGTGCTGCTTTATAGCCACAAGCACTCAAACTTAACAAAAAGCTTGTTATAATTGCCATATGAAAAATGCTCGTGATATTATTAATTCTATTCAAAATCGACCTCAATTTTCTAAATTATCTCGTTTTAAGTGTATAGAGACTATACGTCTCAGTTTTTCGGCACCACTGCAAAAAATGATAAAGTTTGCATATATAAAAAACGATACACTTTTTTTTGTTCTGAATCATCCCGGTGCCAAACAAGAGTTTGATAATAATATACAAAGCATTAAAAGTGCTTTAAAGTTTGTACAACCAAAAGAGTGTAAAGAGTTCAACATTAAAGACATTAAAGCCTTTGTAACCCATACTCCCTCACGCAGAGAGGAAAAAGAGCTTACAAAAGAGCCACAAATATATCCAGAACGTGCCACCGGAAATTTTCAGATTACAACAGAAGATGAAAAACTTCGAAATATTTTACAATCTATTCAAACCATTATAAAAGAACATAATGAATCTTAAAGAGACCATTACAAAACTGCCTCCATCACCGGGAATCTACCAATATTTTGACAAAGAGGGTAAACTTCTCTACATCGGAAAAGCAAAAAATTTAGCCAATCGAGTGAAAAGTTACTGGCTTTTTACACCAGAACTCCACCCAAATAACAAACTCTCAATCCGTATTCAAAAGATGTTACAACAAACCACAACACTCAATTATATTATTGTTAAGAGTGAGCATGATGCACTTATTTTAGAAAATTCACTCATAAAACAACTCAATCCAAAATACAATATTCTTCTGCGTGATGATAAGACCTACCCTTACATTTATCTTGACACTTCAGAGCTCTATCCACGCTTTGGAATTACTCGTAAAATCTTAAAAAGCAAAAACATCATCTATTATGGTCCTTACAGTGTTGGTGCTCGTGATATTTTAGACTCTATCTATGAAATAGCCAAGCTTGTTCAAAAAAAAGGTTCTCTCAAATCAAAAAAACTCTGCCTCTATCATCAGATAGAGAAATGTCTTGGACCTTGTGAACTACCTGTGACAAAAGAGCGCTATCAAAAAGAGATAGATTTAGCTACAAAACTCATTAAAAATAAAAAACTGTTGCTCAATGAGTTACAAAAAAAGATGGAGTTCTATGCAGAAGAGTTGCGATTTGAGGAGGCAGCACAACTGCGTGACAGAATAGATAAAATAAGCCGTTCAGAGATAAAGAGTGAAATTGATTTTGCGACAGATGAAAATTTTGATATTTTTGCACTTGCTCACGCAGATAAAAAAGCCGTTGTTGTTAGAATCTTTATGCGCCATGGAAAAATCATCTCTTCCTCTCACGATATAATTCACCTGCGTGAAGGATTTGATGCCAATGAGATCTACTCACGTGCCCTGCTTGATTTTTATAAAGATGAAAAACCTCCTATTGTTGCACCTATTCTTCTAGCAGAAGCGTTTGAGGATTTACCATTGATCCAAGAGCATCTCAGTCATATTTTTGAAAAAAATGCAAAGATTATTGTTCCAAAAAGAGGCAAGAAAAAAGATCTTATCCAACTTGCAACTCTCAATGCCAAAGAGCTGCTAAAAAAAGAGCCAAAAATAAAAGATGAAAAAATTCTTCAAGAGATTCAAGAGCTCTGTAACTTAGAAAAAAGACCTTATAGAGTTGAAATTTTTGACAACTCACATATGGCAGGAGTTGCTACTGTAGGGGCAATGGTTGTCTATGAAGATGGAAAATTTGATAAAAAATCCTATCGCACCTACCATTTAGAAGCAAAAGATGAGTATGGGCAGATGAGAGAGACGCTCTCACGCAGAGTAGAGAGTTTTACTAAAAGTTCACCACCAGATTTATGGATACTTGATGGTGGGGCGACACTGCTCAAACTCGCCCTTGAAATTTTAAACTCAAATGGTGTCTCTCTTGATGTTATTGCCATCTCAAAAGAGAAAGTCGATGCAAAAGCACACCGTGCAAAAGGCAAGGCAAAAGATATCATCTACACAAAAGAGGATATTTTTCGGCTTAAAGAGAGTGACAAACGACTTCAATGGGTGCAAAATTTACGAGATGAAGCACATAGATCTGCCATTACCTTTCATAAAAAGACAAAACTCAAACTCGACCAAGAGAGTAAACTCTTAAGTTTACATGGCATTTCAACTGCAAAAATCCAAAAACTACTCAATCATTTTGGCAGCTTTGAAAGTATAAAAAAGCTTACAATTGAGGAGATTTGTACTGTTTTAAGTCAAAAAGATGCAAAAATCATCAAAAATTTTTATAACTAAGTTTTTTTTTCACTCCTTTATGATATATTTGTGATAATTTTAGTTGTTTCAAAGGTTTTGTAATGAATAAAGCTACACCAATTGATGAAGAGTATTTTTTTGACGGTTCTGCCATAATTAGTCAAACAGATTTAAAAGGCATTATAACCTATGCTAACCGAGCATTTAGCGGAGTATCTGGCTATAGTGTGGAAGAACTTGTGGGCAAACCACACAATATCATAAGACATCCGGATATGCCACAAGTAGTTTTTGAGAAGATGTGGAACACAATTCAAAGTGGGCAAGCATGGAATGGACTTGTTAAAAATCTACGCAAAGATGGAAGATACTTCTGGGTAGATATGGAAGTTCTTCCAATCAAAGAGAATAATGGTAAAATTACAGGGTATATAGCAACAAGCAAAGCAGCTTCTCGAAAAGACATTCAAGAGAGCGAAGAGACATACAAAAAAATGCTTGAAACACAAGATTAAAGGGTAGGGAATATGCTAATTTATAATTTTCAAAAAGAGTTTTTAGGAATTGATGAGAAAGATTTAAAAACATTGGGTTTTAATACACTTTCAGAACTTAGAGCAGAAGTGACAGACTTTGCCGATCTGTTTGTAAAAACACCAGGTCATGTTCATAACTTCAAGCATGTCCACTGGATTGACTTTGTAAACTATGCTGATGTATCAGAAGAGTCTAAAGTTCTCATCAATGTTAATTCCAAAACTTTCAAAGCCACACTCTCAGTATCAACACTCTTTTTAATTGACAATCCGGCTTCACCTGCTTACATAATTGATTTAAATAATCTCCGTCCGCTATCAAAAAGCGAAAACAACAATCTCTCAAGTGATGTACTCGATAGAGAATTACCAAAAGTAGAACCACAAGAGCCAAAAGTATTCACACCGGCACCAGAAGTTGCAACAGCAGTGCATGACTATTATGACAATACCCCTCAACAGGCAGTATCTACTCCTGAGCCTGAAATATATGAAAAAGAGCAAGAAGACCAACCTCTCTCTATTGATATGGAAGAAAAAGTCGCACCAATTGAAGTAACACCAAGCTTTAATGAACCTCTTGCCATGCCTCAACATGAAGAGACAAAAGATGAATCACTTGATATAGGTGATCTCTCGATGGATGTTTTTGAAGAAGAGACAACTCCAGTAACAACACCTGCTCCTGAAGTAGAAACAGTAGCTACTCCAACACAAAAGCCTGTAAAAAAGACAGTCAAAAAAGAGGTAGTTCAAGAAGATTGGGATAACGGATATCAATATGATCCGCATATTGCTTCCAAAGAGTTAGGACTTCCACTTGATTTGATTGAAGAGTTCATTCAAGACTTTATTGCACAGGCAAAAGATTTCAAGCCAGATATCTATAAATCTATTGAAGAGGGAGATGTTGAGAATGTGAAAACACTCTCTCATAAACTCAAAGGTGTTGCCGCAAACTTAAGAATCGAAGATGCTTTTGAGGTTTTAGCAGCAGTCAGTGCTACAACAGAGATGGATGTTATCGAAGAAAATCTCAACACTTTCTATAAAATAATCGCCAAACTCGCAGGTGAACCTGTTGAAAAGGTAATCGTCGTTGAGGAAGAGATAGAAGATGAAGGTATCAGCTTGGACTTTAAAGATGAAGAGGTTTCAGTTGAAGAAGAGATAGCTGCTCCTGAAGCAAAATTAGCAATTGAAGAAGATGAAGGTGATTTTGATTTTACATTAGACTTTAAAGACGATGAAGAGGCTCCTGAAACAATCGATATACCAGAACTTACGGACGATGCGTTCTTAGCTGTAGAAAATGAGCCGGAAGACTCTTTAAGTGAAAATCCACCACCCACCTTTTCAAAAGCAGAGGCAGCAGAAGAGATAGGCCTTGATGAAGAGAGTTTTAATGAACTCTTCAATGATTTTGTTACCCAAAGCCATCAAATACTTCAAAAAATAAACGGTGCCATCGAAAATGATGATTTACAAACATGCCACAATGAAGCTCTTAAATTGAAAGGGATGAGTGACAATATGCGACTTCATACGCTTACAAATGAACTTGAAACACTCATACATTCATCCAATAAAGATGAAATAGTTGCAACAACTTCAAAAATTGATGCTATAATCAGCAAAATATCAGAAATAGGAGCTTAAAAGATGCAGTTAAGCTTAAAGAACAGACTCAGATTCATCTCCCTTTTCCCAATTATTGTTCTCATATCTGTTACAAGTTATTTTGTATATGACTCGTATGAGAATTATAAAGCGGCTCAAATCCTGCAAGATAGGCTCTCAATAAACAAAGAGCTCAATGATCTTATTAGCAATATCTCCCGTGAAAGAGGTATGACCGTAATGTATCTTGGTAATTCCTCTCCAAAGACGCTAAAATCTCTTGTAAAGCAGAGAAAGATCGTTGATAAGAAAGAGAAACTCTACTTTGAACACATCAAAACGCAATCTGAACTACACAGCTTTTCAGAAATTGAAAAGCAAAGAGTTCAAAAGCTACAAGCTGCACTCAAGCAGATTCAAGAGACAAGAAAACGTGTTGATGAACAAAAAACAAATTTTGATGATATTTATAACATTGTTTATGGGTATGCTGAAAAACTTGGTATCAAAGAGCTTGAAGAGATTACTTATCAGCAAATTGACCCAAAAATCAATGAATTGTCAAGAGAATATATCTCTTTTATACGTGCAAATGCAGCAACTGCGGATGAACGTGACTTTATCTCATTTACCATTGCTCGTTCTGCAAAACTTGGTGAAGAAGAAATCAATAAATGGATTTCTCTAATTGCAAAAGCAGATGCTATCAATTATGATACTCTTAAAGATAAAGAACTTGTAACAAAACTTTCTACAATTTTTCAAGATGAAGATGCAAAAGAGCTTTTTGATGACATCAACAACGAACGTGCATCTATCTTATCCGCAGCATCAAGCGGTCAATATGACACAAACCCTGGTGTATGGTTTGCAATGCTCTCTGAAAAAGCAAACCTTCTTTCAAATGCTGAGAATATAGTCCTGGGGGTCATGGACGAAAGAGCCATTACTGTAAAAACAGAAGCACTACAACTTTTTACGATTGCACTCTCAATATGGATAATTTCTATCATCCTTGCAATTCTTGGTTATTTACTCTCAAATGAAATTGCAAGAAATATCCGTAACCTTGAGGATGTTCTTATAAAAGTTGCCGAAGATACCAATGAAGATGATAGCGCAATCGATATCAACCTCCATACTGCACAGGGTACTGCTGAAGCTTATAAACTTCTTGAAAAAATTATTGAACAGACAAAACTCGATAAACAAGCCGCACAGGAAGCATCAGAAGCAAAATCAATGTTTCTTGCAAATATGTCACATGAAATCCGTACACCACTCAATGGTATCGTTGGATTTACCGAACTTCTTAAAGATACAGGTCTTCAGGAAGAACAAGCAGAGTTTGTTGAAATTATTGAAAAATCATCAGAGAACCTTCTTGAGATTATCAACAACATTCTTGACCTCTCTAAAATCGAATCAAACAAACTTGAGATCGAAGATATTGTCTTTAATCCGATCGAAGAGTTTGAAAGTGCTATTGAAGTTTATGCTGTACGTGCAAGTGAAAAACACATTGACCTTGGATGTTTCATTGATCCTGAACTTGAACAACCACTTAAAGGTGATCCGACAAAAATCAAAGAAGTTATTATTAACCTTCTTTCAAATGCTGTTAAATTTACAAGCTCTTCAGGTGCTATCAATGTTGACATCAGAAAACTTGATTCTGAACAAGAGGGCATCACAAGAGTACGTTTTGAAGTTCAAGACAGTGGTATTGGTGTAACAAGTGAGCAAAAAGCAAGAATCTTTGAAGCATTCTCACAAGCTGACACATCTATTACTCGTAAATATGGTGGTACAGGTCTTGGACTTACTATTTCTGCCCGCTTTATCGAACTTATGGGTGGACAACTTGACCTACACTCTGAACCAGGTGATGGGACTACGTTCTTCTTTACAATTGATTTTGAAGAGATCCAAGTACTCAATGAGAGTTCAAAAGGAACTTTCTCAAGCGTTAATGCCCTCATTTTAGAATCAACACATAAAACAAAACGCCAAGATACATACCTGCGTGAATATTTAGACTTCTATGGTGTCAGCTACACAACTTTTAAAGACACAAATGAACTTGAAATGCTACAAAAACAGGTCAGTTATGATCTTCTCTTTGCAGATTATGAATATGCAGATGAGGATGAATTAGAGAGTTATAGTGAAATGCCAGAAGAGCTAGTCCTTCTTACAAAATCATACTTTATGAGAAAAATCGACTCAATGGCACTTGATATTTTCAAAACTATCTATGAACCACTCAATAACACGAAAATAAAAGGTGTTCTTGATAACTACAATAATGAAAACTTTAAAGCCGAAAAAGCAAAAAAAGCAAACCGTAAAAAATTTAATGCTGAGTCATCAAAATTTGATGCAAACGTTTTAGTAGCTGAAGATAATATCATTAATCAAAAGCTTATCAAACGCACATTAGAAGATTTAGGCTTAACAGTTGACATCGCATCAAATGGTCTTGAAGCATTCCAAAAACGTAAAGATGGCAACTTTGATCTTATCTTTATGGATATCCAAATGCCATTCCTAGACGGTACAGAAGCTACAAAAGAGATTTTAGAGTATGAGGAGGATTATAACCAACCTCATGTTCCTATAATAGCACTGACTGCAAATGCCCTCAAAGGCGATAGAGAGCGCTTCTTGCGTGCAGGACTTGATGAATATACAACAAAACCACTTGTTCGTGCAGAGATAGTAACCCTCTTAAACCACTTTTTGGCAGACCATATTGTCGATGCTGATGATGCCGTACCTGCAAATGCAGATGAACTCAAAGAAAAAACTCAACCAGTAGAAGATGAAACTCATAAAGAGGAGAGCTTTGAACAAAAGGAGCATTTAGAACAAGACAATAGCCAAGAAGAACTTACTGATACAGATACACAAACAGTAATTGAGATACCTGAGAATATTGAGGAAGAAACAACTCAAGAAGAGAATGCAGAAATTGATGAAACTCCAAAAGTCCAAGAAATTTCTTATGCAGCAGACATCCTTTTAGCGAAGAAAAGTCCATTTGAAACAAAACTCTTTACAAAACTACTTGATAAACTCGGATACAGCTATGAAACAGTAAATCAATCTCAAGAGCTTAACAGTAAAATAGAATCAAATGCATACAAAGTTATTCTTTTTGACAAAGAGTGTGAAAAACTTGACCTTGTTAGCTTTACAAATTTTGTCAAATCACAAAACAAAAACAGAGGTATTAATACAGCGCTTATTTTACTTACAGATCCTTCAATGCCCCAAGATGCAATAGATTTAAGATATGTGGACGAAATCATAAAAAACATTATCAACAAAGATATACTTCATGGTGTACTAGAAAAATTTATATAAAGGTAAACAATTATGACAAAAACAGACTTAGTGGTATTGGCAGTAGATGATGATATTATCAACTTAAAACTTTTAAAATCTATGCTGATGAAAAGTGGTCATGTAAAAGAAGTTATTGAAGCCAAGAACGGTTCTGATGCTATTGGAGAACTAAAAGGACGTGACGATATTGATCTTATTCTTTTAGATATTATTATGCCTATTATGGGTGGAATTGAAATGTTAAAAGTAGTCCGCGCAGATGATAATCTTCGTCAGCTTCCTATTATTGTACTCACAACAGATGAGACGAAAAAAGCAGAAGCTTTAGAGCATGGAGCAAATGGATTTTTAATGAAACCAATCAGAAATAATGACCTCATCAGCAAAATGGAGACTGTTATCGTTTAAAACAAGCCTAAATTAGGACTTGTTTTAACACCTCTTCTACACGTTTAACCGCAATGATCTCTAAAGAGTCTTGAACCTCTTGTGGAATGTCATCCAAATCTCTCTCATAATTTTTAGCAGGAATAAGTACCTTACTCATCTCGGCCTTGTGTGCAGCAATGAGCTTCTCTTTTAATCCACCTATTGGCAGTACCTCTCCACTGAGTGACACCTCTCCTGTCATTGCAATCTCTGAGCGAATCTTACGTGAGCTTAAGATAGATGCAATAACACTTACCATAGCAATTCCTGCACTTGGTCCATCTTTTGGTGTTGCACCGTCTGGTACATGAATGTGAAGATCATAGCGTTTATAAACTTCACTGACATCGACTTTAATCTTCTCTTGTTTTTCACTATAAGTCATTGGAATATTTTCAGCAGAAATACGCAGTTTACGTTTATCTATCAATGTTTTTACAACGCTCATTGCAATTCTAGCAGACTCTTTCATTACATCACCAAGGCTTCCTGTAAGTTGTAAATTTCCTTTGCCTTTAATGCGAATAGACTCTATTTTTAAAACATCTCCACCGACAGCCGTCCACGCAAGACCATTAACAACACCGACAACCGGTACTTTATCTGTTTTTTCAATCTCAAAAATCGACTTGTCAAAATACTCTTTAAGGTTTTTAATCGTAATAGAGACTTTGTTTATAGTTGTATCTTTGAGTATTTCAAGCGCCGCTTTTCTACACATTTCAGCAATTCTACGACGCAGATTTCTTACCCCTGCCTCACGTGTATAAGAGTGAATAAGCTCACGCAACGCAGGTTTAGAGATACTCAGCTCCGATTTTTTGAGTCCATGTTTTTTCAATTCTTGGGGAATAAGATAACGTTTTGCTATCTCAAACTTCTCCTGTGGCGTGTATGAGCTGAGTGTAATAAACTCCATTCTGTCACGCAGAGGTGCAGGAATACGCCCTACATCATTTGCAGTAGCAATGAAAATGACATTTGAAAGGTCAAGATTAAAATTAAGATAATAATCTCGAAATTCACTGTTTTGCTCAGGATCTAAAATCTCTAAAAGTGCGGCAGTCGGATCACCACGCTGTGAACGTGAGACTTTATCTATCTCATCAAGCACAATCACAGGATTCATCTTCTTTGCATCAATTAAACCCTGCGTAATACGCCCCGGCATCGCACCTACATAAGTACGACGATGCCCACGCAATTCATTAACATCTTCCAAGCCACCTAAAGCAATGCGAATAAGCGGACGTTTAAGTGCTGTTGCAATTGAATTTGCAAGAGATGTTTTACCAACACCCGGAGGTCCTGAAAAACAGAGAATTGCCCCTGCACTTTTTTTCAGTGCTATTCCACGCAACTCTAAAAGCTCTTTAACTGCAAAATACTCCACAATTCTCTCTTTTGGTTTTTCCAGTGAGAAGTGGTCTTTGTCTAGTTGTGACTCAACCGTTTCAATCTTGAGTGATTTTTTGGAAAATGAACCAAAAGGAATCTCTAAAACCCAATCAAGATAGGTTTGTGTCATAGAAGCATCAGAAGAGTCCGGATGCATTCTCGCAAAACGCTCAAGCTGTTTTTTTATCTCTTTGTAGGCATCTTCGCCCATCTTAGATTTTTTGGCTTCAAGCTTTTTGTGGTACTCTTCTATCTCCTCCTCACGTGCCGTATCGGTTCCCAACTCTTTTTGGATCTGTTTGAGTTGCTCTTTTAAGAAGTACTCTTTATTGACTTTTTCTATGTGCGTATGTACTTTTGAACGAATCTCACGCTGGAGTTTGTTAGCTTCTATCTCATCTATGAGAATATCTATGAGGTCTAAAAATCTTTTTTCTGTATCTGTCTCAACAAAAAGTTTATAAGCCTGCTCTTTTTTGAGCTTAATAGTTGAGCAGATAAGATCTATGATGCGGTTATGATCATGATTCTCTTCGATTGTTCTAAGCAGATCAGGCGGAAAATAGTTACTCACCGCAGAGAGTGCTCGTACCTTCTCACGCACAACCTCTAAAATAGCATCAATTTTGAGCGAATTAACTGCAACAGCCTCTAAAATATCTACATGAGCCATTAATGGCTCATCACTTACTTTATAGAGTGATTTTGCACGGGCTAAGCCTTGAAAAAGAACCTTTACTCTCCCATCTGGAAGAGAGACCTTTCGCATAATAGAACCAACCACACCTGAATCATAGAGTGATTCATAGTCACGCTCACCCTCATGTCCCTCTTTTGTCGGACAAACAATAACCAAACTATTTTCATCAATCGCTTTGGTGGCTGCTTCTATGTTTTTATCATCACTCAAAAAAAGAGGAGAGATCATAAATGGATATAAAAAAAGTTCATCTTCTGCTATTACAGGAATATCAGCAGGAAATTCTCCATAGTTACTTAATTTCATAAACAGTTATCCTTCTTATTTTTTTGTTTCGTTTGTGTCGTTTTGCACTGTGTTGCGTGAGACAACACTTTGTGTATCTGGAATCAAATATGCATACCAAGAAGATGTGCCATCTCCTTCAAATATTGCTTTGTACCATGGTGTATTTGCACGCTCAATCTCATCCCAATTTATCCATTTTTCCGGCATTTTTGCTCTGTAATACGCTGCAGCTCTTGGTTTGTCAATCCTATCATAAAGTGATGCTATTGTTTCATTGAGCACTGCATCTGCAAGGTAAAGATTTGTCAGCATACTATCTACTAAAGAGTAATACATTGAGTGCGGATATTTTTGCTTAAAGGCCTTTGCCTCTGTAATGGCTTCGCTTATAAGCATCTGATCACGTCTTGGATTTGGCAGTGCCATATACTTTGCCTTAATCTTTAAAAATTCGGCATACTCCACCTCATTTTCATTTGCATAACGCTTCACATACTCATTTAAAAAGTGTTCTGTTAAAAGGTACTCTTCATAGTGCATATGCGCAATAGCAAGTATCATCGTAGCTTCTGGCAAAAGCGGTGAGCCGATATGCTCACCTTGCAGTGAAGCGTAATAGTCATCTGCTTTGTCAACATCTCCATTACTAATCGACTCGACTATTTTGCCATACCAATAGACTGCCGGTTTGTTATACTCATCTACCTCTTTGGAGCAGGAGTTGAAAAAAAGTGCTAACAGCACAAGTGAAAGTAAAATTTGTAATCTTTTTTGCATAAAAAAATTCCTATATTTAATTAGATTGTTATTTTATCTAAAAGATATATAATAGGCTTTAAACAAGAAAAATAGATTCTCTTTTCAAACAAAAAGAATTTTAAAACAAACAGAATAAACACAAAATTAAACATCTGTTTTTTATCAAAAATAAGGAGTTTTTTTAAAGTTTCAGACAAGTTTGTAAAAAAAATGCTACAATTAAAGTAAGGACAAGTGAACTTTAGTGCTGAGCCCGGATATTGTCTGCACTGGATTTTGCTTCAAAAAGGGGTCTCTTATGAAAACTTTTACATTAAAAATATTATTTATATCTATTTTTATTTTTATAAGCACTACACTATTTGCCGAACAAATAGCTAACGATACATTTACCAATGGAAGTCTCGATGGATGGGGAGGGGATGCCTATACAAAAAACAATGATGGAAGGATGTATATTGACAGAGATGATACTGCCACAAAAACATATAATTTTGGACCGGAATATGCAGATCAAAATGTTACATTCACAATCGAAGTTTCTGTACCTGATGAATGGGAAAACAGCGGATGGGGCAAAAAAGACTATTTTGAAGTTTATTCTGGGGACACCCTTCTAGTATCTTATACATACTCAGATGGAACGCATACAGAAACTTTTAGCATCACAGCAGATACACAAGGAAGCATAAACCTAAAATTCAAACCCAACACCACAGCCAATGGTGAATGGGCTGCTGTAGATTATGTCACTGCAGATGCCCCCTTACCTGCGCAAATTCCGCCATATATTATGCCCATCCCTGATACTACGTTTGTAACAAATAAAAACTATACCCTCGATTTATCTCAATATGTCATTCAGACGAATGGTGACTCTATAACTTCGTATACACTTAGTGGAACTTTGCCGGCAGGGCTTTCATTTAACGCTACAACAGGTGTTCTTTCCGGCACAGCCACAGCAACAGACTCACAAACACTTACATTAACAGCAACGGATGACGATGGTGTTTCAAATACACAAAGTTTTACTCTCACTATCACAGATTTGGTAACAAATAGTGACTTTATAGACTTTAGAAAACGCGTCAGTTTTTTTGAACAAGGAGAGATGGTTTCAATTGGTAATACATTTACCGTTGCACCATTTAACGATAATTCTAGTGCCAATTGTGACACATACACAAATGGAGACTATTATGATCCTATTACCAGTAATAATTCCAATAGAAGATATTGCCACTACAATGTAGACGGAACGCAAGGCTCTGCTGCAACACGAGCTGAATTACTCATTCCAGAGGGTAGTACTATAGTTTGGGCAGGACTTTACTGGCAAGCTCTAACTCCGCACAGAGCATCTTATGAAAATTTAACCATAGATATTCGAAGAGATGAAAATGGAACAAATTATCAAACAGTTTCTGCAAATGAAGTTAACTATCAGTCTTCATTTAGTACCAATATACATCCGGTTGGCAGTAGTTCAGGTGCTACAAGTGTAGATATCTATTCAGCTTTTGTTGATGTTACTTCCCTTTTTCAAGACCAGGGCTGGCTCGATGGGAATTACACTGTCCGAACAGCTGATGTTATGGAAGGACAAGAAACAGTATTTGGTGTCTATGGTGCATGGAATTTAATTGTTATTTATAAAAATACAAATTCAGACTATAAAAGTTTTACTATTTTTGATGGTTGGAAACGAGTGGATTCATCACATAATGATGTTCAAATTGATATTAGTGGATTTTATACGCCAAAGTCAACTCCTATCAATGCACAGGTAGCTGTCTTTGCAGCTGAAGGTGACTACAATATTAATGGAGATAAATTAAAAGCAGTACGAAAATTAGATAATAAGATGGTTCAATTTTTAAACTCTAACAATCCATCTAGCACAAATCAAACTTTCAGTTCTTATGTACATACAACAGGTTCACGTACGCCATCACAACAAAACAATAATGGTATTGATATTCAATCTTTTGATATTGGCTCAGATACAAGCTACAATCTTCTTAAACCAGAACAATCAGATATGGAGTTTCACTTTACTTCTACGGGGGACTTGTACTTTCCATCAGTTATAGCCTTTTCAACAGAAATCTATACACCAAAAATGTGTTATGACTTTTCTGTAAAACAAGACGGCTCTTATCTGAAATTAAATCGTAATGAGTATCCAAAACCAATAATTGATGACTATATCTCTTCTTCAGACCTCGAAATTACAGTTTATCTAAAAAATAAAGAAGCTGACTTTGCAGCAGAAAATATTGCACTAAAATCAGATGTAAATGATTCTATATTTTTTGTTAACAGTTCTACAGACACTATCTATGTTTCCAATGTAAATGGTTCATTACTTATTGATAGAGGTACACTGAACTATATAAATCCATTGCCAATTTATGATGAAAACAGCAATTATTCAGCTTCAAATCAAGGGTATACAAATGATCATGATATTTTAAAAGGGATAGGCTCGTTAGGTTCTCAAGAGTATATATACACGAAGTTTATCCTCCATCCAAATAATATTTCCGGAATTACAGATATAAATACTTCACTTGGTTTAAGTGCTAGTTTTTATATTTCTCTTTCCGATGGTAGTAAAATTAGCTATAGAGATTATTTGCTTGGTAGTGAACATATTCCACTTTGCCCTCCATCCTCAGCATATGTTCCTGAATGGGGACAGTTTAATGTTGTAGAAAGTGGACAAGCAGAAGATAGTATTA
>CAZGSK010000020.1:0-16201 GCA_964528435.1 uncultured Sulfurimonas sp.
CAGTATTTACTTTACAGATTTTTGCTTTTCCGTCATAATCTTCAGCTAACTCTTCAATTACTGGTGCAATCATACGACAAGGTCCACACCATGGAGCCCAGAAATCTACCAGTGAAACACCTTCTGCAAGTGTCGCTTCAAAATTATCAGCTTTTAGTTCAATATATTTACCCATTCGGATTTCCTTTTTTATTGTTTGGAAGTATTATACAAATGATATTATTAATTAGAACTTTAAATATTTTTATAGTGCTATTTGCTTCTGTTGTCTTTTAGA
Source organism: uncultured Sulfurimonas sp. (assembly GCA_964528435.1). Taxonomy (GTDB): domain Bacteria; phylum Campylobacterota; class Campylobacteria; order Campylobacterales; family Sulfurimonadaceae; genus Sulfurimonas. Next base: position 278 of record CAZGSK010000020.1, read on the forward strand.
AAAATAGCTAACCTTTTTATATCCTATCTCTTTTGCCATATTGACTACTTCATTACTATAGAGTCCTACTTGTTGCGGTTTATGCGCATCTGATGAGAAGGTAATAGGAATATCGAGTTTATATGCTTGCGTGAGCAGTTCAAAAGATGGATAGGCTTCTGCTACAGGTTTTCGATAGCCTGCAACATTGATCTCTAAAACCATACCACTCTCTTTGATTGCCAGAAGTGCATTTTTTGCCATTGTTGTAATCTCTTTTGTCGGCATAAATTTAAAAACTTTGATGAGATCCAAATGTCCTACAATATCAAAGAGTTTTGTCTTTGCCATAGCTTCAATGGTATCAAAATATTTTTGCCATACTTCATCAACATCTTGCTCTTGCCATTGACCTATAAATTCAGGATTGTCAAAGCCCCATCCCTCTATAAAATGGACAGAACCGATGAGATAATCAACATCGGCTTCAAGAACTCTTTTGTCCATATGACCGGGGAGATAATCAACTTCATAGCCTAAAAGAATTTCAATTTTATCTTTATATTTTTCTTTGGCGTCTTTGACACGCTGCTCATAGATTTGCATATCTTCAAATTTCATACGGTATGCAGGATCAAAATCCATAGGGGCATGATCAGAAAAACCAAAAATTTTTGTCCCCTGTTGAATGGCCGCTTCTATGTACTCTTCTATCTCTCCCTCGGCGTGGTTACAAAGTGGTGTATGGTTATGTAGATCTACTATCATTTTTTTCTCGAATTTATTTAATTTATGCTATTATAGTGGCATTTAATAAACTAGACAATTTTAAAGTGGAGAGCCTTATGACGCAAGAAGAATTAGATGCATTGATGAACGGTGATGTGGACATGGATGAAATTCAAGAAGAAGAGACGCCAGAGGAGCAAGAGGAAGAAACGGTCTCTGCAACAGAAGATGAGATTGAAGAAGAGTCTGCAAAAATTCTTGAAAATAAGATAAAATCTGCTGAACTGCCGCTTCCGGCAACTGAAGAAAATAAGATGGTGCATCAACTTGATGATGTGACAAAAGAGTCTGAAGAGAAAGCGAGTGAAATTTTTGATATTATTGAGACTATCAGTAATGATTTAATGGATAAAGAAGAAACTTTAAACTCTATTCTTGAAGTCTTAAACGCAAATGTGGAACTTTTTGAAAAACTGACAACGAAATTTCCTGATATTGAAACTTTTAAAACACAATTAGAGCTTAATAAGAAGGCTCTAGAAGATACAAATGAAACGATAGAAATTTTACAAAACAGTGGCGATTCTATTATGAGTGTTATGGATATTATGCAGTATCAAGATATTCACAGACAAAAAATTGAGCGTGTTATCAATGTAATGCGTGCACTTTCAAAATATATGAGTACACTTTTTGAAGGTAAAATTGATGATGAAAAACGTGTAGCTTCTGCAACGCATATTGCTGGTGATACTCATAATGATGTTGCATCTACTGAAGATATTGAAGCTCTTTTAGCACAGTTTGGTAACTAATGAAAAAAGTTGAACTACTCTCTCCTGCGGGAACACTGGAAAAGTTAAAAATAGCCTTTGATTACGGTGCTGATGCCGTTTATGGTGGCGTGAGCCACTTCTCTTTACGAATTAGAAGTGGTAAAGAGTTTACTTTTGAGGATTTTGAAGCGGGTATTGAGTATGCTCACGCAAGAGGGAAAAAGGTCTATGCTACTATTAATGGCTTTCCATTTAATTCTCAATTAAATCTGCTGAAAAAACATATACTAAAGATGGCAGAACTGAAGCCGGATGCTTTTATTGTAGCAACTCCAGGTGTGCTGAAACTTGCTCACGAATTAGTACCAGATATGCCACTGCATCTCTCCACGCAAGCTAATGTTATGAATGTTTTGGATGCGCAAGTTTACTATGATATGGGTGCTACGCGTATTATTACAGCGCGTGAGATAAGTCTCAAAGATCTCAAAGCTATTAAAGAGGCACTTCCTGATTTAGAGTTGGAAGTTTTTGTGCATGGAAGTATGTGTTTTGCATACTCTGGGCGTTGTCTTATCTCTACTTTGCAAAGCGGTCGCGTGCCTAATCGTGGAAGTTGTGCAAATGATTGTCGTTTTCCTTATGAGATCTATGCAGCAAATCCTGAGACAGGTACGCTCTTTAAACTTGAAGAAGAAGAGGGCATAGGTACCTATATTATGAACTCAAAAGATTTAAATTTAGCCTCTCATATTGAGGAGATTTTAGATTCAGGTGTTATTGACAGCATAAAGATTGAAGGGCGTACGAAAACTGCCTATTATGCAGCTGTAACTGCAAAAGCTTACAGAATGGCAATAGATGATTATTATGCTAAAAAGATAGACACACAAAAGTATCAGTATGAGCTGGAATCACTGCAAAATCGTGGTTATACCGATGCTTATTTGGTTTCACGTCCATTTGAAAAACATGATACGCAGAGTTTGGATTTTACGATGCAACTCGGAACACATCAGGTAACAGGTGTGACAAATGAAGCCGGAACACACTATATGTGTAAATTTACAACACGTCCTGGTGATGAGCTGGAGGTTGTCGCTCCTCTTGATGCAAAAATAGCACTTGTAGATAATGAAATAGGCACAACATACGAAAAAGATGGACGACTCTATATGCAGTTTAAAAAGCTTCAAGCTGAGAATGGGAAAGTTTGGGAAGCAGTTCATAGTGGAAATATTAACCCAATAGAGCTTCCTACACAATTTCCTGCCTTTACTTTTTTTAGAATTTTGGCACGTGAAGATATGAATACTGCACCAAAAAAATAGTGTATAATTTCGGAATTTAAGTTTTAAGGAAAAAATATGAAATTTATCTCAATTATTATTGGCTCAAAGAGTGATTATGAGATTATGAAATCGTGTTCTGACACACTAGAGAGTTTTGGCATTAATTATGAACTTATTATCTCTTCTGCACATCGCTCTCCAGAGAGAACAAAAGAGTATATTGCACAAGCTGAGAAAAAAGGTGCGCAGGTTTTTATTGCTGCTGCGGGTATGGCTGCACATCTTGCCGGTGTTTTAGCTTCTAAAACTGTCAAGCCTATTATTGGTGTTCCAATGTCAGCTTCAGCACTCAGCGGAATTGATGCACTGCTCTCAACTGTACAGATGCCTGCAGGAATGCCTGTTGCTACTGTTGCAATAGGTAAAGCGGGAGCTATTAACTCTGCTTATCTTGCAATGCAGATTTTAGCTTTAGACAATGAAGAACTTGCTATTAAACTTCAAGAAGATCGTATAGCAAAAGCAAAAAAAGTTGAGATGGACTCTTTAGAGATAGAGACTATCATAAAATAGTCTAATAAAAGTAGGAGATACAAATGCAGTGGATGAGTGACGACGAGTACAGTGAATTGACAGGTCTGGAATTATCGGCTATTGATGATTTGGTGGAGCGTGGCAAACTTACTGTAAAAGTTGAAGATGGGGTGCGTTACATCGATCCATCCAAAGGTGCTACAGAAGTTATTGTCCCTGCAAAACTGAATGAACTCAGTGAAAAAAATAAGCATGAGATGCTTGTTCAGCCTGAATTCGTTGAAAAGACAATTGGAACAATTATTAATCTTCATGAGAAAGTTCTTGATGCAAAAGATGAAACACTTGAAGCGGTGCGCACTGAAAATGAGTTCTTGCGTGAGGCTTTGGCATCTTTGCAGGAACTTTATGATGAAGATAGAAAAACCATTCATACTCTTCAAGAACAGCTCAAACTTTCACAGCAAGAGGTCGAGTTTATGCGCCGTAAATATAAGTTGATGTGGAATAAAGCTATAGAAGAACATACAGAACCTGCTTCATGAAGATAGCTTCTGAGTGTGTTGCTTGTATTATAAATCAGAGCGCTAAAGTTGCTGATGCTATAGAAGCCGATAAAAATCTTACCAATAAACTCATAACAACTGTTGAGGAAATGAGTAAAGAATTTTCCTTTGAACTTTCGCCTCCTGAAGTTGCGTCAGATGTCTATGAAACAATGGCGTCTCTTGCAAAAAAAGAGGATATTTATGATGCAATTAAAGAGCTCTCAACACAAAAAGCCCGTTCTTTTGTACCTTTTTTAAAAGAGAAACTACAAAATGCAGATAATAGACTACTTACTGCTACAAAAATTGCGGTTGCAGGTAATGTCATAGATCTAGCTGCAGCTGTAGAGTTTGATTTAGAAGAGGAGCTTGAAAAGATATTTCATACAGAGTTTGCGCATAATGATTTTGAAGCGCTCACGCAGGAGTTGGCGGTTGCAAAGAGGGTGACAATCTTAGGTGATAATGTAGGGGAGCATATTTTTGATTATATGTTTATAGAAGTTTTGCAAGAGCTCTATCCAAAGGTACATTTTTCCTATATGGTGCGAGGCAATCCAATTATTAATGATGTTACAATGAAAGAGGCGCGTGAGGCAGGTTTTGATAAGCTTTGTGAGCTTATAGACAGTGGCGTTAATACCCCAGGATTTGCTTATAGCCGTGCAAATAAATATGCTCAAAAAGTTTTTGATGAGGCAGATTTGGTACTAAGTAAAGGAATGGGAAACTATGAGTGCTTAAGCCCTTCCCATCGTGATAATATCTGCTTTTTGTTAAAAGTGAAATGTGATGTAGTGGCAAAGGCATTAGGTCAAAATGTTGGCGATATTGTTTGTAAATTGATAAAGAAAGAAGCATGATAAAAAAAATAATACTAAGTTTTTTGTTGTTAGGAAGTGCACTTATTGCCCAAACAAAAGTAGAGTATCAAATCTCTTTTATTGGTATGAATATGGATTATCGTGAATATGATAGTTCAGATCATATTCTTGATAGTGAAAAATCGGATTATTCAGATATATCAGGTGTTGAAATAGGCTATAGATTTTTATTAAAAAATAATACAAATATCTCTTTTAATTTTGTGGGTGTTAATGGTGAGACTCAATATCTAGGATCAGCACTCAATTCAGATCAACCATATGGTTCAGAAGTAAGTACAACATCAAATACAATTTATGATATTTCACTCGGATATAACGCTAAGCATATGTTAAATTCGAATGTAATGATGTTAGGTGGAATAGGAGTCGGTTATAGATATTGGCAGAGAGAACTTTCATCTATACAAATTGAAGAGTACACTTGGTACTCTGTACGTGTTAATGCTGGTGTAGAGTTTGATTATAAAGATCTTAGCACTTCACTTATAGCTGAGTATCAATATGGTATTAAGCCAGAAATGACAGCTACTGGTATTAGTGATGATTTTGAGCTCTCTTCGGCAAATATTGTAAAAATTTCTGTTCCAATTCGTTATGCTCTAACGCAAAATTTTGATCTCTCGTGTGCATATGTTTTTGAATATCAAGAGATTAAAGAGTCAAATGTAATTTATGATGGCGGTACAACCGGTTATGTGGAACCAGATTCTAAAGCATACAATCAATATATAAAAATCGAAATGATTTTTAAATACTAAAAAAGCCTCTTTGGCTATAATACGAAAAAGAAAATAAGGTAAGATATATGATAACTTTTAGTGAGATGCTACTTAAACTTCAAGAATTTTGGATGAAACAGGGGTGTAATATTGTACAACCTTATGATATTCCAGCAGGAGCAGGAACGTTTCATCCTGCTACTTTTCTTCGCTCACTAGACTCGACTCCATGGGCAACTGCCTATGTTGCACCCTCACGCAGACCGACAGATGGACGTTATGGGGAGAATCCGAACAGACTTGGAAGTTATTATCAGTTTCAAGCCATTATAAAACCATCTCCAGATAATATCCAAGAGCTCTATCTGCAATCATTAGAGTATCTTGGGCTTGATGTCTCTAAACATGATATTCGTTTTATCGAAGATAACTGGGAATCTCCGACACTTGGTGCATGGGGACTTGGTTGGGAAGTATGGCTTAATGGTATGGAAGTGACGCAGTTTACTTATTTTCAGCAAGTGGGAGGTATTGAATGTTCTCCTGTAACTGCTGAAATTACTTATGGTACAGAGCGTTTGGCAATGTATTTACAAGGGGTTGACACTGTTTTTGATATTGTCTGGAATGTGGCTCCTGATGGAAGTAAAACACTTTATAAAGATGTTCATAAAGAGAGTGAAATAGAGTTCTCTAAATACAACTTTGAAGTTGCTGATACTGCAATGCTTTTTGAAGAGTTTAATGCAAAAAGTAAAGAGTGCCTTAGAACACTTGAAGCAGGATTACCATTGCCGGCTTATGATTTATGTATGATGGCTTCAAATGTTTTTAATGTGCTTGATGCTCGAAAAGCTATCTCTCAAACAGAACGTCAAAACTATATTTTAAAGATCCGTGAACTCTCACGCGGTTGTGCTGAGCTCTATAAAGCCCAAGAAGAGGAACGTAACAAAAGAGTGCATGGATAAATCTTTCATTTTGTCATATTTTTAAAAAGCTTTTTGATTTTTTTGTATGATGTGAGTGTTCCTACCGAGTAATATCGGTAGGACAAATCCGTCGAAAGGAGCGTAAGATGTTATATCTTAACGCAATCCTGAAAATATTGACTATTATTTATATGATAGTTAAAATTTATCAGGAGGTACATTAGAGGGGTGCAACCCTCTAATTCCTAAGACGGATTATAGCATAAAAAGGCAAAAGATGAAAAATTTAGAAGATATACTCTTGACACTTATTATTGTTGTTTTGGTACTGATGGTTACAAATCTTTACAAGCGTGTTAAAAAGTTAGAAGAAAAGCAGTGTTAAGATTATGCAACTCACCAAAGAACAAAAAGCAAAGTTTCAAAAACTCGGTATTAGCACTATTAGTGAACTTGCTCTTTTAATTCCCAACTCTTATGAAGATTATCGGATTCAAGAAAAACTCAACCCTCACGCAACACAACTTATTGATGCAACGGTTGAGTCAGTATATCGTGCTCCAAACTCTATTCAAATAACTTTTTTTGTGCATAATTTCGGGCATAGAGTAACAGGGGTGCTTTTTCGTCCGAAGCCTTATATGTTACATCAGTTTAAAGTTGGTGAGAGAGATTATTATTATGGTATGATAGAGTGTAAGCAGGGGAATTGCTCTATGAGTATGCCAAGAAAAATCTCTAATATCGGGCAAATTACTCCCAAATATAAAACAGCACTTAGAAGTGATGTAATGTTTCGTTTGACACGGGAGCTTTTAAATTTTGAGAACTTGTGTGAAGAGGGAATTCCTGAAAAAGTCATCAAAGAAGTTTTAGCACTCCATTTTCCAAATTCACAAATTTTACAAAACACAGAAGTAAGCCCTCACGCAATAGAAGCTTTGAAGTATTTAGAACTTTATATCTATATGAAACAGCTCTCACATAAACGACGATATTTTCAAGCTTTGGTATCGAAAAACAGCTCTTATGATAGTTTTGTAAAACAACTTCCATTTACGCTCACGCAGGAACAATTAAATGCCATAGCAGATATACAAAAAGATTTTTCAAAAGATGTCGCAGCAAAACGTATGATAGTAGGAGATGTTGGCAGTGGTAAAACAATGGTCATACTTGCGGCTGCTGCTATGATGCTGCCGCATAAATCTATACTGATGGCTCCAACAACTATACTTGCTAATCAGCTCTATGAAGAAGCGCTGAAGTTTTTACCACAAATGAAGATCGCTCTTGTAACGAATAAAACAAAAAAAGTATCTTTAGAGGAGTATGATTTCATCATTGGAACACATGCTCTTTTGTATAGAGAGTTGCCTCAAGCAGCACTTGTTATGGTAGACGAACAGCATCGTTTTGGAACACAACAGCGAAATATGCTTGAAAAACTTATATCTAAAGAGGAAAAAAAGCCGCACTATCTGCAATTTTCTGCCACGCCTATTCCAAGAACTTTAGCAATGATAGAATCAGCGCATATTGATGTTAGTCTGATTACATCAACGCCTTATAAAAAAGATATAGATTCTCAAGTGATACATAAAAATGATTTTAAAGATTTACTCAAGCATATCAAAAATGAAATAGCTAAGAAAAATCAAGTTCTTGTTGTTTATCCATTGGTTGAACAGAGTGAGTTTTTAGCGTATCAGAGTATTGATGAAGCACGTGAATATTGGGAAAAAAATTTTGAGAATGTATATATTACACATGGAAAAGATAAAGAAAAAGAGCAGGTGTTACTGGATTTTCGAGATAATGGAGATATTTTAATTGCGACAACTGTTGTTGAGGTTGGTATTTCACTTCCGCGTTTGACAACGGTTGTCATTGTAGGTGCTGAGAGGCTAGGGCTTTCAACATTGCACCAGTTGCGTGGGCGTGTAAGCAGGACAGGGCTTAAAGGCTACTGTTTTTTATATACAAATCAAAATGCTTCTGAGCGACTTGATGAGTTTGTAAAGACAAGCAGTGGTTTTGATATTGCAAACTTAGATCTTCAGTATAGAAAAAGCGGAGACCTGCTTAAAGGCATTAATCAAAGTGGTTCACAGTTTAAGTGGGTAGATTTTGCAGAGGATAGTGCAATAGTACAAAAGGTAAAAGAAGATCTGCTTCTTTTACCTAAAGGTGATTAATAAAGACCGAATTTACCGTCATTTCTTTTGTAAAGAACACGAGTTTTATGTTCATTGTCTAGGAAGATTTCAAACATTTTTCCACTCTCTTTGAGATCGTTTAAAACATCTTCAACTTCACGTGGCTTATATAGTTCTAGTTCAACTGGAATGATTTCATCTTCGATCTCTTGTGCAGCAGCTTTTACACATACATCTTCAGCTTTTGCTTCATTAAGACCTACTTTTTGGTGATCAACTTCTCTGTCGTGAATACGACGCATAGCTTTTTGTGCTCTGTCTGTTGCTAAATCTATAGCAGCATATAAGTCTTGATCATTTTGTTTGATAACAATAGTATTTTTGTGAGCAAGATTAATGACAAACTCAACTACTGAGTGCTCTTTACCTTTTTTTGACTGTGTAGATACGATAACATTTACTGAAATGATATCAAGATTAAATTTTTTAAGTGTCTCCACAGATGCAGTGATATGCTCTTTAATAGCATCTGTAAGTTCAATATTTCTTCCTGTCATTGATATATTCATTCTAAATCCTTTAATTTTTTCTGATTATATCACGAAATTCTTTATAATGAGGGAAGTTTTATAGTTTTTGTATGGTTCTTCTAAAATATCTGATGGGTTCGCTAGTTAAGTTTGCATCATGAAGCGTAACGGCTATATCCATTAGAACTGAACCACTCTGTTGCGGTGTAGTAATAGTTATATATTGGTTACAACCTGCAACGGGTGTAGTGTATATATATTGCATCGTAATATTTGCATCATATTGAATCTCAGTTGCATTGCCAAAAGTATGATTGTAACTGTTTGTACAGCCATTCTTTGCAATATCTAAGAGTGCTAGTTCTGCTGCAGCTTTGGAGTAAAGTACGGCTTGTTCATGCAGATAAAGATCTGTTGTACGTTTTGCTGTTAGTGATGTCAGAGAGAGTGCAAGTGCCATAATAGTAGCAATGATGACAATAACCATTATAGCCATAATCATAGCCATAGCATTTCTGGATTTGAAATTGTTTTTTCTTAAAATATAGTTTTTTCTTTGCATAATGAATACTTTTCATCCTCTACTAAATTTGACTTGACACAAACCTGAATTTTTAAGACTGAACCTACTGCACGAAACTGAAAAGTACTGACATTTTTCATAATTGTTACAGATTGTGCAACGTTGCTTTTACGATATTCACCTGCCCATGGTTGGTAGTCATACCATAGTTTTAATGTTCCTGTATTGCTAGCAGTGTTATAATCGTCTATCCCTACAGCATAAGCAGTCCACGCAAGTTGATAATATTCATAAACATCTTCTCCGCTAAATGAACCAACTTTTGGTATAAAGACAGAACTGTTTGCATCTGTTTGAATAGGATGCATTGCTTGTGTTTGATCACCAAATATAGGAGGTGGATTTGTCATTGACCATCCAAATTGATTTTGGTTGCTATTGGAACCTATGAAATATATGGCGCTATCATTGATATCGGTACCGCTATTATGAGAAAGATTCGTTATAGTAGTGTTGATATTATTTGTATTTGTTCCGGGTGAAACCAAATAGGTGGCATTTGAATCATCAAGATCTATTATACCACTCCATTGTGGGGCTGTTGTCCCTCGAAAGCTTTCTTCATCGCTGCCAATCCATTCAAGGATATCATATTGTGTGCCACTTGCACTTTGAATGGCTGTGAAATTATTATCACTAGATTTACGACCTATAACAGAAGCTTTTATGCGATATTGCAATCTTGCAGCAATTGTTTCTACTGCCATTTCTGCATCAGATTGTAATTTATTGTTAATTTGAGCAAAGATAAAATTGTGATAAGCCTGTGCTATAAATTCTACTCCATACTTTCCAAGAATTCCCATAATTACAATAACAAAAACAAGCTCTAGCATTGTAAAAGCATAGCGACGCATCAAAAAGTCCTTTTGTAGTACTGAGGTTCACCAATATTTGCACTGTAAGTTATCAGTTTTGTTATGGTATTTCCTGTACTATTTTTTATGGAAATAGTAATCTTTTTTATATCACCTGTTCTTGTAATATTAGCATCACTCGTGTATGTATCTTTATAGCCTGTTTCATTTGCATTTGGATTATCAAAAATAGCAGCAGTACCATGTACATCAGCTACCGCATCATCAAGTGAATAGTAGGTGCCACCTGTCGCTCCAAGCCCGGTTGAAGTATTGCTGTCTAAACATCTACGATGAAAAGGTTGAGCAATATTTCCAGGGCGTAATCGCGTAGTTGCATCGCAGTTACCGCCAATATCTACAACCCTAGAGTAATCACTAAGATTTTCATCTTCCATAGAACGCTCATCCCAATATGCGGAGAGAATACCCATCAGTTGGGCTGAAGCGGCATAGATGGCTTCTTGAATAATATTCTCTTGTACTCCTTTTTGTGTAGCATTTGTCATAACAGGAAGGGAGACAACAGCAATGGCAATAACAACAATAGCAAAAATCAGTTCAATCATTGTAAAAGCATGTTTTTTAGTATGATGTATTGGTCTTACCACATTGTTCTCCTATTTGTTTTTACTGTGTTTGGTGTTTTTGTAGTAGTGTTCGTTTCTCTTTTACCACTCCAACCAGAGCTTGCTTTATTATACTCTACTTGAAAAGTGTTTACTGTTGCATTTGCATCATTTTCATTATAAATCAACCAGTTTGAGGCATTGACCTCTATTGTTGTTGTGTATGGATAGCCTAGTGTTGCATCATATGGAAGATTTATTGTTGTTAGATTCGTTGCATTGTTAAGTGACGCAGGATTAACTTTACCCTCTGGAGCTGTTACGGTAGTAACATTGCCGTCATTATTTGTATTGTGGAGAGTGTTTTGGTACCATCGAATATCATTGACGTGTTGTGTACTTGGAAGTAATGCCGTATTACATGTCGCACCAAAGCAGTATATTTGATAATATATATTTGCATTGTAAGGTGCATCATTAGGAACATCATAACGTTGTTTTCCTGCATTTGCTAGACCATAATAAAATTTTATTGGTATTGTCGAATTTAAATCTTTTACACCTTTTGTTGTTTTATTATTGTCCATATCCGCTGAGAAAGTACAGTTGTTTTCATTGGTGCAATTAACTTTATATAATCCAAAAGTTATTGTCGTAGGATTGATAGTTGTGTTTTTCTTTCTTGTATAATTCATATTTAAACGTGTCTGCATTGTGCCATTTAAATTTTTAGGGAAATATCCTTTTGTAGATGTCTGAACAGTTTGAATCAAGATATCTTGTGTGTGTGAAGTCGTATTGCTATCTGTTACATTTATATCTAAAGCAGATATTATTTGGTTACTTGAATTAATGTCATGAAATCTAACTTTAAAATCAACATGGCTACCACGAGTGTCGTTTAAATCTCTGTTACTTGTAGTGATATTGATATCTAAAGGTACTGCATAACATTTGTCGACAAAGTTTGTCAGTAAGGTATTGTTTTTCCCTAATGCTGTAATAGTGCCGTTTAGGTGATAGGACATATTTTCATCATCATTATTGTCTATGTCTGCATAGTAAATATAATTATTTGAACCAAGAATTGCGAAGTTTGTACTATATGTAGGAGAAATAGGGTTTGATCCAGTAGTCCCATTAAGATCAAATGTATAAGGATGAAATAAGATACTGGTATCTCTATAGTAGTGTCCATTATCATCTGTTCCATGGTTAGTACTTATTGTACAACCATATTTTCCACTTACAAGAGAAGAAGATGTAGAGTTAGTAATACAGTCTGTACCAGAGACAAAAGAGCTATCACTGTGATGGGTTAGAAGAGCTGGATCCCAGTCTACAGCAGTCCATGAAGTGTCTATGATGTTTAGTTTGTATTCACCAACATTAGAGCTGTTTCTCTCTTGATTACTCATTATCCCATTTTTGACATAAAAGATGATATTTTGATTGCCGGTGTCATTACAGTGGCTTGTATCTGAAAGTGTTGAATCCCAGATAAGTGTAGCATTGTAGTCATTGGCTCCAGTAAAATAGCGTGTATATCCAGGTGTTCTTTGGGTATTGTCATGTCCTGTAGCGTTGATGTCAAAACGGTAGTCGTAACCAGCTGCAAGTTGCATACGTGTACTTGGAGTAGATGATGAAGATGTATCGTATCCATAATGTACCGAGAGGTCATTTTTAGGATCTGTTACAACGTTAGACTGATTGTTGTCATAGATTCTTACATCATATGATTCTGGCCGTACTGAAAAGTTGTCGCGTGAGCAGAGTGGTTTAGCATAGTTTTGAAATATACAATTAAAACATGTTGTAGAGGTTGAATTGGTACAATCTCCACTGCATACAGTATGAGTATTTGCATCATAAAGCCCAGTAATGGAAGTAAGTGTCTTGTTGGCGGCATCTGTCGTGCTTGCTGTCCAGTTTTGAATAAGAGAATCATCTGACTTTGTAAAGTACCAGATTCTAAAAGCAGCATTTTTGACGGCAAAATTGTAATAGTCCGATGTTTGTGTAGTAACAGGCGTTTGATGATTATTGGCAGTAAAATAGGTTTGAAGAAAAATCGGTGCAGTAAGTGCTGAATCAGGATTCGCACACGAAGCATTTAAATCCCCAAAAGCATCAACATCTATAATCTCAACTAAAACAGTAGTATTTATATCTCCTGATGGTGCTGCATTATCTCCTGTGTCAGGTGTTGCATCAAAAACAACTGAAGTATCAAAAGGTTTACGTGAAATTTGTGTACGGATATTATTATTAATACTATCTTCTGCTTGTCCACTTTCTACAACATTAAACTGTCCCCATTCAGGCACATAAGCATCTGATGGTGGGCAAAGAGGTACCTGAGAACTTCCAAGTGGAAAATCTTCAAAAAGGATTTTGGATCCCGCAGCAGTGATATAAAAACTAACAGAGAGTCCAAGCGATTCATTGATGTCTGTGATTCCTGAAAAGTTGTCTGGATGTAGGGTATATTTTGTATAGACATACTCTTGTGCGTCTAAAGAACCAATACCTTTAAGTATGTCGTGCCCAGTTGTTACTCCTTGGTTGTTAGCGCTATAATTGTCATTTACACTGTAGTCTGGAAGAGGGTTTTCGTGATCAAGTGTACCTCTATCAATAAGTCGGGCACCATTAACATTAGATACATAAATATGATCTGAGTTTGCGCTTGAGGAGCTATTTACAAAAAAAACAGAGTTATTGACATCAGATTTAAAAGCTATGTTTTCAGCAGGAAAATCGGCTTCCTTGTTTTTCAGATAAACTGTTATTTCTAAATCAGATGGAGAGATAGGCCCTTCTAAGACTGGCTTTGGATATTCGTTACGATTTAATCGAAAATAGGCACCATCTTGTTTAACTGAGAAGTCATAACACATAGACGGCATATAAAGTTCTGTAGAGAAAACGATAAGCGAAGGAAAGTAGGTGTCCTGATCAGATGTAAATTGAAAATCTGCACCGGTTTCATTGTTTTGAATAATTTGTAAACCATCAGAACCAACATTATAGGCATGAATATCTATACCGTTGTTGTTACTTAAATCAGGAGTTCTTGGTGTATTGATATCAATTCGTGAATCAAAAGTACCAAGTGTAACCATTGGTGAGGTTGGATGATCCTTCCCACTCATTTTAATAACATCTCCAGTATTAGATAGATACTTGTCACCCTCTGTTGTAAAGACATATGTATGTGAATCTACACTTCCCGATTTTGGTGTTAAAAAGCCGCTAAGAGAAATATCGATATTTCCAGACTTTGAAGTTACTTTTTTGTAGCCATCAAATATAGAGACATTTTTAAACTTTAATGTTGAAGTGTCTTTATAAACTACAACAAGGACCCATGCCCCATAAGCACCAAGACCATCTCCAGGGTCGTCATTATTTGTCGTACCTGTATGTGTCTCAAAAGAGCTAGGGTCTATAGAGTATGTTCCATTCGTATCCACATAGTCGGTAACATCAGCACTGGCATGATAGACACGTACATAGTTAGTAGATTTTGTTGAAGAGAAATCAGCTATATCTGCAGTTATTTCAGTAAAGTCATTTGCCCCCTCTTTTTTTATTTTTATTTTTTTTGCTTTTGATTTGAGATCATTTGTCCATGCAAGATTATCCGATGTTGCTTTCTCCCTCCCTTGCCAATAGAGTCTTGCGTAGAGAATCTCAGCACTACTTGGTAGTTGAAGTGTTGAAGATGAAACAGGTACTTTTTGTAGGTTGGTATCTGCATTTGAGTTTGTATTTGTAGGCTCAACACATTGACCATTATCGTTTAAAATACATAAGATGGTATTTCCAATAACTCTTACATCTCCTTGAATATTAAACTTTTTACGAAGAATAAAATCACGTCCACCAGTACTCTCACTATAGTTTGTAACGGTTATTGTCACTGTTGCTGAGCTCTCTTGGCCGTTCGCATCACTTGCTGTGTAGTTAAAGGAGTCGCTTCCCTCATAGTTTGCATCTGGTGTATAGCTAAAACTTCCATCGCTGTTAATGGAGAGTGTTCCATGGGAGGGATTTGTATGACTTGTGACTGTTATATTATAACCATTGTCATTAGTCAGGACATTATCATCTAGAGTGTTATTTGGCAAAATGGTATAGCTATCGTCATTTGCATCTGGGGGATTAAGTGTAAAAGTAACATATAAAGTATAGTCAGAATCTCCACTATAAGCGTATAATTCTATTACAAAAGTTCTATTTTGTGTTGATGAAAATGAAAAGTCTACATTACTGTCTGATCTTTTATCATAGATATTAGTGGCATTACAGTTGGAATCAAGAAGATATCCATCCATATCACCGCTAAATCCAGTAGTATAAACATGAACAGTACCACTTGCTGGAAGAGTAATACGAAAGTAATCCTTTCTATTTTTATTGGGATTGCTCTTTTTTAAATGACCGTTTACTGTTCCAGGTATACTTAATGAATAAGGATTGCTACATGTTTCAGCTAATAAGGGTTGAAAATGAAATAATATAAAAGTAAAGATAATAAATAAATACTTAAAAAATTGTGATTGCATAGAATGTCCTTTTCAAAATAAAGCTACTAATTATCTAATTTTTACTATTGTAACATTTTTTGTCATAATCTTCTGAATTTTTAATGAAAAAGGAATTCTTTCGATAAAAATTTATATTTATATTTGTTTAAAATAAACTATAATAGTTTTTTATCTCTAAAATCTTGCAATATAAGCTATGATTTAGTAAAGATAACTTATAATTCTGTTTCTTTTTTAAAGGCCTGTTAGCTCAGTCGGTAGAGCAAGTGACTGA
>CAZGSK010000021.1:0-15899 GCA_964528435.1 uncultured Sulfurimonas sp.
CTTTGCGTACAAACCACTGTTTTGAGATGTATGGCTCTACAACATTTTTACAGCGATAACAGTGTCCTACCTGGTGTATATGATCTTCGATTTTAACTATGTAACCCTCTTCTTGCAGACGTTTTACAATAGGTTCTCTGGCTTCAAGACGCTCCATTCCTTGAAACTCGCCAGCATACTCGTTTAAAATACCTTTTTCATCAAAAACAGTGATGAACTCGAGGTCATGACGTTTTCCAACTTCATAGTCATTTTGATCGTGTGCAGGTGTAACTTTTACCACACCTGTTCCAAACTCCATATCTACATAATCATCTGCAATAATTTTAATTTTTTTATCTAAAAGTGGAAGAAGAACTTCTTTTCCTATGATATTTTTGTAACGCTCATCATCAGGATGAACCATAACAGCAGTATCTCCAAAATATGTTTCTGGTCTTGTTGTAGCTACTTCAACACTGCCACTGCCATCTGCAAAATGGTAGAGCATATGGTAAAACTTTCCTTTTTCTTCTTCATGCTCTACTTCAATGTCTGAGAGTGCTCCATCGTGTGTACACCAGTTAACCATGTAGTTGCCGCGAACAATCAGCCCTTCATTGTAAAGATGAACAAATGCTTCACGTACAGACTTTTGCAGTCCTTCATCCATAGTAAAACGCTCACGCTCCCATGCAGGAGAGACACCCATTTTACGGAGTTGTTCTGTCATAATTCCGGCAGATTCCGCTTTCCACTCCCAAGCACGTTTTAAAAATGCTTCACGACCGATCTCCTCTTTTGTCGTACCTTCTGCTAAGAGTTGTTTTTCAACTACGTTTTGTGTAGCAATTCCTGCATGATCTGTTCCTGGTTGCCAGAGTGTTTTAAAACCATCCATACGTTTATAACGGGTAATGATATCTTGAAGTGTAAATGTAAGCGCATGACCAATGTGGAGGCGTCCTGTGACATTTGGAGGCGGCATCATAATCGCAAAATGCTTATCTTCTTCTTGGATACTCTTGTTGCCATCTACTTCAAAGTATTTGCGTTGTTCCCAAATCTTGTAGTATTTGTCTTCTATTTCTTGTGGATTGTACTTGTTTTGTGACATAATATTATCGCCTTAAAATCTATTAAATTTCGCGATTATATCCAAAAGAAGGTGAGGGTTTGCTTATGCCTTTAGAGGATGCCTCTATATACCTGTGATTCTATTTTTGATTTGTACCTTGTCATCATACATTTTTTTATCTGCATTTTCAATAGTTTGTGCTAGAGAATCTCCGGCTTGAAAGCTCGCTAAACCAAAAGAGAAACTGAGCGTAAACATCTCCTTATGTGCTTTTAGTTTTTTGGCAAGAATATTTTCTCTTGTCTTGTTAAGACGTTTGGCGGCAAGGTTTTCATGTACTGTTGCTGGAAAGATAATAATAAACTCATCACCACCATAACGAACAGTGTTTTTCTCAATACCTTTTAACTGATTTGCTATAAAAATAAGGACTTTATCCCCTATGATGTGTCCATGTGTATCGTTAATAAGTTTAAAATAATTCAAATCTATAATGGCCAGCAGACCGTTTTTTGTAAACTCTTTTTCATCATTTATATAGTTGTCGTGTAACCATTTACGATTGTAAGTGTGGGTTAATTCATCGTGATACACAGACTCTTTGAGTTTTTCAACTTCCCTGCGAAGTGCTTCTGTCTCTTTAAGAACATCTTGGAGAAGATCTTCATTTTTATCACGCATAGCAGTGATTGCTTTTGTTGTGGTTTTGCTGAGCATGTTGGCATTTTTACTTGTTTGAGATTGCAGCTCTGTTAGAAATGAACACTCTTCTTGCAAGATTTCACGTGAGATCTCATCTTCATTTTCAAGTGAGAGTTCATGCTCATCTGCATATTTTGAAAAGACAGAAGCATAAATACTTGGCGTAACAACATCCATATTTGAGATAGTGTCTCTTGCCTCATTGGTGACAATTTGTAGAAGATTTTTATTGTTTTGCATTGTATGTAATCACTCAGATGATATTTTTGGAGGCATTTTAGCACTATTTGTATTAAAAGGATGTTATAAGTGCCATTTTGGCACTTATTTTAATAGTTACAAGGTATAATTCCGCCATGCCTTTAAGCCGTTTAAATGAAGAACAGCATGCAGCTGCCACTTCAACCGCCAACCAAAATCTTATTATTGCTTCTGCAGGAACTGGAAAGACCTCTACCATAGTGGGTAGAATTGCTTATCTTTTAAATTCAGGTGTTGCTCCTCAAGAGATACTTTTGCTTACTTTTACCAACAAGGCTGCAGCTGAAATGGTAGCTCGTGTCGCTGAGTATTTTGGAGCGGATGTAGCTAAAAAGATAGATGCAGGAACCTTTCACGCAGTGAGTTATCGCTGGTTGAAAAAACGTGATAAACGAGTAGTTTTAAAACAGCAGCGTGAGCTTAAGACTCTTTTTCGTTCAGTATTTGAGAAACGTTCCTTTATGCATATTGATGCAGATGTTCAAGCGTATGGTGGGAATTATCTGTATGATTTATACTCCTATTATCAAAATACAGAGCTAGAGAGAGATTTTGAAGCGTGGCTTATTGAAAACTACCCAGAACATGAACTCTTTGCTATGATATATGCAGATGTAGTCGATGAGTTTGAAGCCCTGAAAAAAGAGTATGGTTTTTTAAATTTTAATGATCTGCTTTTAGAGTTTCGTAAAATGGCAAGAGATACTGATCTGGGTTATAAAGAAGTTCTTGTTGATGAGTATCAAGATACAAATGCACTGCAAGGTACACTTATTGATGCTATGAAGCCTCCATCACTCTTTTGTGTCGGTGATTATGATCAGAGTATTTATGCGTTTAATGGTGCAGATATTAGTATTATTGGCTCATTTACAAAAAAATATAGTGATGCTGTTGTTCATACATTAACAAAAAATTACCGTTCAACAAGACCCATTTTGTCTTTAGCAAATAAAGTAATAGAGATTAATGAGAGAATTTATCCTAAAAAACTGGAAGTAACGCGTAACTATGAAGCGCAAATGCCGAAGCTCTTGGCATTTGATGAGCTTTTTGACCAATATTACGGTGTAGCAGATAAGATTTCTCAAACGACAACGCCACATGAGGAGATAGCTGTTATCTTTCGTAATAACTCTTCTGCTGATGGTATTGAAGTGGGCTTGCGTGAGCTCAATATTAACTGTAAACGTAAGGGTGGAACGAGCTTTTTTGACTCACGTGAGGTAAAAGCCATTTTAGACCTCTATACTCTACTGATTAATGAGTCCGATATGATGGCCTTTATCCACCTTTTTGAATTTGCACGGGGTATTGGAAGTGCTATGGCAAAAGAGCTCTATACTGCACTAAAAGCTCTAGGGCAGGGGAGTATATTTTATGGTCTTTATGCTCCTGATGAGTCTATGAAAAACCCTTTTGAAAAACGCAAACTCAACCATCAGCTTGGACTCTTTGATGACTTTTTAGAACTTGGTGCAGTAGGAAAATATGCAAAACTTGGTTTTGAGGCGAAGTTTATGAAAAATCCGATCTTAAAACATCCAAAACTTACAAAAGAGTCGGCAACTTTTTTACATAATTTCTATCTGCTTTTTCGTGACTTAAAAGGGATAAAGCAACCTAAAACCATAGTCAAAAAGATAGCTGCTTCGGAGCTTTTTAAGTACATAGCAGACTATCTTTCAACAAAAAGAGCAACACTCAAAGACGGCTCTATCGATGAGAAGCAAAAAGAAGAATCTCAAGTCCGTATCTCACGCAAGATGCTCCTGCTTCAAGAGTTGGCAAATCCTTATAACGAGCATGAACGTTTTTTAAATGCGATGATACTTGGTTCTTCTGACCTCACGCAAGGAGAAGGGGTAAACCTTTTAAGTGTTCACGCAAGTAAAGGGCTGGAGTATAAAGAGGTTTATGTAGTTGATTTGATGGATGGGCGTTTTCCAAACCGTAAATTGATGCAAAGAGGCGGAAGTCTTGATGAAGAACGACGTCTTTTTTATGTGGCAGTAACACGAGCAAAAGATATACTCTACTTAAGTTATGCAAAGTATGACAAGATTAAAAAACAGAACTTCCCACCGAGTCAGTTTTTGTATGAGGCAGGACTTGTGCCCAAAGATGAAAATTATAGAGCACTTGTAATGAAAGAGGAGAAAGAGGAGGACTAAATCCCCTCATTTCTGAGTTTTCTTACTGCTATAAAATAGCTGTGCCCAAGATAGATGACATAAAAAACCGATGCAAAAAAGATTACAAAAGGGATGAGTGAGAGCAGATAGAGTCCCAAAGTTTTGAGTCGTAGGGTGCTTCCATAAAAAAAGCGAATTTTCATATCTTCCTCTTTTGTACAGATGCTAGAGCTTACATCATAGGTCATCATTTTATGAAAGAAATAGTAGAGTGGTAGATTAAAAGCAATAACATTGAGAAGTGGAATAAAATAGAGTGGTATCATTACCAAAAAGAGAATAATCATAATAAAAATCCACTTTAATGTTAAAAAGATACTCTCTACTACATTGGAGTATCCTATCATCTCAACATCTTGGTAGTGACGGAATTGAATCTCTTTTAAAATCATATGCGTTAAAAATCCGATGACAATCAGTGCAACAAAGATAGAGAGATAGAGTGTTAAAAAACCACCAATGGTATAGACTAAAAATGAAGCTATCCAAGAGGTAAGTGCAGAGCTCATTAGAAACTTGATGATGGCAGTTCCTTGGAGTGTTGCAGTAAAGCTGTCTGTATGAGGAATGCCATTTTGAATGGTTGTCTGCGTGGAGTTGATGTCGAGCGTTCCAAGCTGATCAAGACCAATACCTGCAACAATAAAAAAAAGAGTATAAAGTGCTATCATACTCAAAACAAATGGCAGTATAGAATACTGTAACATTTTTGACGTAAAGAGGTCTTTGAGACTTTTACTTAAAATACTTGCTTCATCATTCATTTATATGTTCTCCTCGATGAGTTGAAATGCTTTTTGCATATCATTTTTGTCCATTTTTCCGGCTTTGTAAAAGAGAAGTTTTCCGTTTTTGTTGAAAATAAGAATATCAGACGCATCATCAGCTAAATTCCATTCTTTAACAAGAACTTTGTTCTTATCTTTGACATAAATAGTATCTGCAAACTCTTTTTGTTTGCTTTTAAGAATAGACTCAATAATAAAATTTGGTTTCCATGTAGCTGCAAGGTTAATAATTGCGATACTTCCGTATGCTCCTTTTTTTCTATACTCTTTTTTCTTTAAAGCCTGTGAAAAAGCTTCATTGGTATCTTTTTCATCTGGATCGACATAAAACATAACATAAACTTTTTCTTTGAGCATAGAGGAGTTCCATGCAGTACCATCTTTGACAAGTCCACCATTATCACCTGATATGCTTACTTCTTTTGGTTTATCTCCAATAGATACAGCCCATAGATTAAGTGTAGCGAGCAGTGCTACTATTGTCATTTTTATCTTCATACTTTACTCCATAATTTTTGATTGAGTTTTAATTCTTCGACGATTCCGATGGCTAAATGCAGTGTTGAAACATATGTCATTGCTATTTTATAGTTTAATAGTGAATGAAAAACAGACGGTTCGAACATATCGTCATTATACTCTATTGCCATATATATTTTTCCTTTGATAAAGGAGACATAAATCGGATGTTTTGTCTTTTTTTTGTAGTTAAGTAATTTTTGCATCAGTGTATGTGTGAGAATGTATCTGGCTTCAATCTGATCTGTTCCATAAACGACGAACTCTTTTTCAAAATTAACATTGTCCATTTTAATCAGTTGCTTGCGTGAGAAGTTGTTTGCCTGTAGCCAACCGCCTATAAGATCTCCAAAGAGAGATTGTGCACTGTCTGGAAGTATAACGGTTTCTCCATGAAACTTCTTGTGAAAATCAGAGACGATGAAGAGTCCTTGAAATATTGTACTCCAAGATTCTCGACCCTTTGAATCTTTATGTTTTTTTTCAGCATGAAAATCAGAAAAAGCAATCTCTATGTTATCAATTTTACCCCGTACATAATCATTGCCGCTGACTCTGTCCGGTCGGCTTGTAAAGAGTTTGGATCGGTTGAAATTTGCAAGTGGAATGTGAAGGTCAGGAAGATAGTCTAAGTTCTCATCTATCTCTTTTATAAGGGGAGCTATGATCTTTTGTTTAAAGTCACTAGCATAATCACTAATGAGAAATTTATAGATCCATGCCCACCCTGCAATATAAAAGATAACAATATAAACAAAAACTTCAAAATCTAAATATTTAAAGATAGAAAAAGCAATACCAAAAACGACAAGTGTATAAAAAATACCTATTTTTATAATTCTGTTTTTAACGGCTTCTCTATCTTTTTCGAGCTCTTGAAGAACAGGGTAGAGTGTTTTGTAGTAAAAGTCTGTAAGTTCACTGATTGTTTTCATAAAAATTATTTAGCAAAAAGCTCACTTACATTGACATTTTTTCGTTCTGCTTCACTAATGACAAAAACATCTTTTGGTTTGTATCCCATCATAGATGCCATAAAGTTTGTCGGTATCATTTCTAGTGTATTATTGTAGTCAGTTACTGCTTGATTGTAAGCACGGCGAGCTGCGGCGATCTGCTCTTCTACTTCATTCAGTGAGCGTTGCAGATGCATCACATTTTCATTGGCTTTTAAGTCAGGATAGTTCTCAACAGCTATCATGATTGAGCCGAGTGTTTTGGTAATTTTCGCATCAAGATCAATTTTTTCTTTTTCAGAAAGATTTGGTTTGTTTGCTTCACTTCTGAGCTTTGTTACCTCTTCTAAAAGAGATTTTTCATGATCCATATACTTCGATACAGAAGCGACGAGATTTGGGATGAGGTTATAACGCTTTTTGAGCTGTGTATCGACACTTGCGAAGATATTATCAACTTGATTTTTCTTTGCAACCAAAGAGTTGTACATCAAAATAAGGATAATAGCAATTACGATGAGTATAATGAGTGGAGTTGACATATATTCCGCCTTTTATCTGTTTTTGTTTATTATAGCAGAAGCAGATTATTTTTTTATAATATCTTGTGCAGCCAAATAGGCAGAACTCCATGCAAAGGCAAAATTATAGCCTCCACGGCGTCCAACTATGTCTAAAACTTCTCCGGTAAAGTAGAGATTTTTCTGTTTGAACGATTTCATACTTTTTGGGTTTATTTCATTGACATCTATACCGCCGCCACTGACCTCTGCGTGACGAAATCCGTGGGTATCTTTTATCTCAAAACGCCAGTTGAGTATTGTGTTGGCTATCTTCTTGGCTATTTTTGGATTAAGTTCTTTTGCTTTGCTTGCGTGAGCAATTGCTAAAGAGTCTAGTAGGTGAGTAGCTATTTTGATAGGGAGCAGACCTATCAAAATATCTAAGAGAGTATAATTTGGACATTTTTGAGCTAGATTTGTGATGTGTGTAGAGAGTTTTTGCATTGTAAAGTTTGGTAAGAGATTGAGTGCAATGCTCACGTGAGCAAATTCCAGCAGGGCTTCACTTGCACGTTGAGAGATGTCAAGTATTGCAAAACCGGAAACCCCATAATTTGTAAAGAGAATATCACCGCTTGTTGTCAGCTCTTTTTGGTGATTGACAAGGAGTGTCACCTCTCCATCAACTTTAGCACCTGCCATTTTATGAATGATTTTGGAGTCAATCTCTAACTGAACTAAAGAGGGGTAGGCTGGAATGATAGTGTGTCCAAACTCTGTGGCAAACGCCTCTCCGTCACTGCATCCTCCAAGATGACTTGCTGCACGTGAGCCTGTTGCTATCACAACAGCGTCATAGTTACTCAGTAACTCTTTTATGGAGTCTATTTTTGTATTGAGATGAATAGTGACGCCCAGCTCACGTGCACGCTCTTCAAAGAGACGAGCTACGCTTTTTGCCTCATTGCTCAGTGGATATGCTCTGCCATCTGTTTTCATGTCAAGTAAGAGACCCATAGACGCTACATATTTTTTGAAATGATGAAATCCAAAAGTATTGAGTGCATAGCTAACAAAGTTTGGATTTTTTCCAAAATAGTCTTGCATTGAGAGATGTTGGTTTGTAATATTACAGCGACCGTTTCCAGAGACTAAAATCTTTTTTGCGAGTTTATTGTTTTGCTCAAAAAGAGTGACTTCACATTCCGCTTCTGCACAGAGAATTGCACAAAAAAGCCCACTTGCTCCACCACCGATAATTGCTACTTTTTTTGCCATTAGAAAAGCTCCCATGGTTGATTGTACTTACTGCTGAGTAGCTCACGCAGCTCTTTTGTTTTGAATCTTTGACCTTCAGAGGGTGGCAGAACATAGCTGTACTCTTTGGCATTGAGGGTAAAACGCAGAGCATAGGCGTGAAGATATCCACGCTCCTCCTTTTTTGCTTCATTGGCATCAGCGTAACGGATATCTCCGGCTACTGGAGCACTTATGCTTTTTAGTGCAACTCGAATCTGATGTGTTTTTCCTGTATGGAGTTTGAGGAGAAACAGTCGTTCGTTTGGTCGTATGGATGTGGAGAGAAACTGTGTAATAGCAGGATTGTTTTTAGTCTGTAAAAGTTTATAACTGCCTCTGCGTGAGGGTGCCATATCTGCTTTTACCCATCCCTGTTTTTTCTTTGGCTTGCGTGTGGAGATGGCAAGATAATATTTTTCAATCTCACGTGCTTCAAACATCTTGGTAAAGGTGTTGGCTGCTTTGGAAGATTTGGCAAGTAAGATAAGTCCCGATGTCATTTTATCGAGACGATGCACGCTGTAGAGCTCACTGCTGCTCATGAGTTCCTGTGCCAAAACGACAAAACCTTTTTGCCCATCTTCTGAGTGAAAGTTCAATCCAGCAGGTTTGTTAAAAAGCATAAATTCTGCCTCATCGGCAATAATATCTGCTTGCGTGAGAGTTGTTTGCATCGTTAGAGGTGTACCACTTTTGCACCAAAGCCGCCCATATGTTGTGGTGCATCTTCAAAGCCTTTTACACGTGGATGCTGCTTTAAAAACTCTTTGACGGCATAGGAGAGTTTTCCTGTACCTATGCCATGATAAACAAGCACTTCATCCCAACCGTTGATGAGTGCATCATTTAAGAACTTATCAAGTGCCTCTGTTGCCTCTTCGGCTCGCATTCCATGAAGGTCACATTTAAGACCTGCTTTTTTTGTAACATTGAGACTTACATCTGTACAAGGTTTTTGTTTGATGATTTTTGTCGGTTTGAGATGTTTTGTCTTAACACGTACTTTCATGCCGTTTACCTCTACGATAGCTTCGTTTTTTCCTTTCATAGCGACAATAACACCACTTTGTGTATGGTATTTGACTTCATCACCGACCTTAAAGGCAATATCACGCTTTATAGGCTCTTTTTCCTCTTTTGGAAGTTGTTTATTGGCTTTGTTCATTGCACGATGAATGGCTTTTGTGTCGCCCTCACGTGCTGCTTTTTTTGCTTCGTTAATGGCAAGTTCATATTCACGTTTGAGCTCGGTTTTTTCTCTTTGCAACTCTTGGTTGAGCTGCTCTTTTTGTTCTTTTAAGGCACGCTCTTTTTTGGCAAGCTCTTCGAGTTTTTTGTCTGCTTCTTGGTGTTTGTGTTTGAGTTCACGTTCAAGTTGGCTTCCACGCTCAATGAGCATAGAGAGTTTCTCTGAATTGTCACCATAAACTTTTTTCGCTTCACTTACTAGATTGTTGGCAATACCATAGCGTGAGGCCGTCTCAAAAGCGTAGCTTTTTCCGATGATCCCCTGCATAAACTCATAGGTAGGACGTCGATTGGCTTCATCATAGATGGCTGCCATAAGCTCTACATCATCACGATCAGCCATCAATGCAGCTAGACGCTTATGGTGAGTAGTTACGACAACTTTATGCCCTCGTTTAATTAAATCATCAAGAATAACTTTAAAAAGTGCTGCTGCCTCATCTGAATCTGTTCCAAGTTCTATCTCATCAACACCGATAAGTGCATTTTTATAGCTAAAGAGGTGTGAAAACTGTTGCATACGCCCTGCAAAGGTTGAGATGTCATTTTTGACGTTTTGCGGATCATCAATGATGGCTTCGATCGCTTTGAAGTTACCAATATGTGATTTTGTGGCATTGAGTTTCATTGGAATAATGTATTTTGCCATAAATGCAGCTGCGAGAATGGATTTGAGCAGCATTGTTTTACCACCGGCATTAACACCTGTTATCATTAGTATATTTTTAGAAAAATCGACACTAATTGGCTTTGCGTTGTGTAAAGCAGGGTGGATGAACTCCTGTAGAAGGATTTTTGAATCTTTTTGGCTCTTTAAAAGTTCTAGATTTTTACTTTTTGCAAAGAGTACACGTGCTTGATAGTTGTCAAACTTGGTAAACTCTTTGTCTATAAAGTTTATAAAAGGAAGTAATTCTGCGAGTTTTTGGGAGAACTCTTTTGCATAGGTGTAAAATATCGCTTCACGTTCCTGCTGAATATAGCGAATTTTTTCTTTTGTTTTTAAGATAGTGTCTGGTGCCACATAGAAAAATCCTCCGCTTGAGCGTCCAATTACAGCACCTTTGAGTACATGGTTAAAACCACCTCGAACAAGCAGACACTCTTCATTATTTACATAATGAATCTGTGTATCGACAAGATATCCGACAAGTTTGGAGCTGTTCATCATCCGTTTAAGTGCACCACTCATCTCGTTTTTGTACTCTTTTATGCGTTGTGAGAGTCCAAAGAGCGTCTCATCAAGATTTTCTTCAAATTTTCCTTCACTTGTAAAGTACTTCTCTATCTCAAAAAAGCTCTCTGGTACGACAAACTTCTCCATCCACTCACCAATAAGCCCATCAAGCTCACGTTTTTGAAAATAGCGAAAATATCTAATGACTTTTACTATCTCAAATATCTGTTCAAAATTTAAAACACCATGTTTTTTGAGATGAAGTTTTATCTCTGTAAAGTCAGCTACTTTTGGCGGCGCTTTGAATTCAAGCTTGTCAAGTGCTGTGATATAGCGAAAGTGGAGCTCTTGATCACCCTCAATATAGAGCGTATGGTTGCGTGAGAAGAAGCTCTCAAATTCTGCAATATGGTTTTGCAAATCAAGCTGGCGAATGAGTTTCGTTATTTTATTTGGTTTTGTATCTATTGACATGTAAAAGCATCTATCATCTCTGCATAGTGCGGAGTGTTTTTCTTTCCTATAAAAGTGTAGGTACCGATGCTAAGAGAATATGTAGAGCTGTTTACATCTCTATTAGCACAACGGATGGTTTTTCCCTGTTCATATTTTACGACAACTTCAAGCATTTTTTCTCGTTGTTTCTCTTTGTAGTTGTTATATGTAACAGCTGCCATAATTGTCAAGGTAAAGACAAGTGCAACTGAGATTTTTTGTTTTGTTGTGAGTTCTGTGAAGTAGTGCATTGCAAGGAAGAGTATTCCTACAATGACGAGTCCGTAAATATAGCCCACTTAACTGACACCTCTGATCTGGTAAGTGATGTCACCCGCTCCAAAACCGATGATAAGACCTTTATCAAGTGTTTCTAGTTCTTTTTTGTCTTTTACGACCATAATTGTATTGTTAGCACGTTTAATAGAGTCTGCCATTGTAAGGTTGTAGTCTTTAAACTTCTTTTCAAAATCAATCTCACGTGGAGCCTCACTTGCTGCCCAGACAGGAAGGATGATAAGCTCATCAGCTCCCTCAAAACATTTGATGAACTCATCAAGATTATCTATAGTACGAGAGTATTTATGTGGTTGCCAGATAGCAGTGATTTTATCAAAACCTTTGAGCTGTGCATACTCTTTTACTGATTCAAAAGTAGCTTTAATCTCAGTAGGATGATGTCCGTAATCATCGATGATAACACTTTTATCTTCAAGTCCGACGATGTCAAAACGCTTTTTAATTCCTTTAAATGTAAGGAGTTTTTCTCTAATGGTTTCAATATCCATAGAGTCACGTGCTGCAAGTATTGCTAAAGCGGCATCAAGTGCAATATGCTTTCCAAATCCCCAGACATTAAAGCTTCCAAGGTCACGAAATTGAAAACGTGTGTGTGGTTCATTGTTAATAAGCACATACTCAATGTCATAGATATCTTTGGATGGGTAGAGCCATTCTGCGTCTATCTTACCGATAAGTGTTGCCAAGAATGGATCTTCAGCGTTGAGAATGCGACACTTTGCTGAGTTTATGAATGTTTTGTATGAGTCATAAAAACGCTCATAGTTATAGTCATAATACTCCATATGTTCCGGCTCTGCATTGATGACAATTGCACAGTAAGGGTTTGAATTTAAAAAACTACCGTCACTCTCATCTGCTTCAAATATCATAACATCTGTTGAGCCGTCATAACGGACATTTGAGCCAAAGGCTTTAGATTCTGCGCCGATAATAGCTGACCCCTCCATAATGGAAGCGAGTATTGCCGTTGTCGTACTTTTACCATGCGCGCCGGCTACTGAATAAACTTTTTGGTCATCTAAAATCTTCAGCAGCGCTTCACGGCGTGCCAAGACTTCTATGTCTTTTTCTTTTGCTGCTACTATTTCAGGATTGTCAGGACGGATGATAGCAGAGTGAACGACTAACTCTTGATCTGTAATTGCAGAGCTTGCGTGAGGAATAGTAATGTCAATATCAAGTTTACGTAGTTTTTTTGTGATGAGTGTATCTTTAATATCTGAACCACTTACTTCGTTCCCTTTGTGTTGCATATATTGTGCAAGTCCTGAAATACCTATGCCACCGATGCCGATAAAGTGAATCTTCATACTACTCATCCCTCTTTGCTTTTGTCTTATCTAGCAACTCTTGTGCCTTTTTTGTAAATTCGCTGACATAAAAGGTAGAGGCTTTTTCCGTTGCTTGTAAATCAGCTATCTTCTCCAAGAAATCGTCTAATGAGAGATTCTCTAAAGCTGCACCTTGATGGAGTTTCATAGCATCTGAAAACTTTTTATCATTACTAAGCCCAGAGAGTACCTCAAAGAGAGTTGCTGCATCACTTGCTTTGCCCACACTGTAATGCTCCATTGCATACTCGTAGAGTGCACGCAGTGTTGCAAAATCCTGTACCTCGTTCATATCCATAGTGCGGTGTGCTTCAAGTGTATCTGTTAGTTTTTCCAGTGCCAAATCGAGGATATTTGCATAGTATCCGTGAAGTGTCTCTTCGTCAAAAAGATTGTGTGCTTCTTGTTCTAAAACGTATAAAGAGGCAATATCTGCTTCTTTTTGTGCCTCTAAGATCTTTTTCTTTAATGCTTCTTTTTTACTCACCTAAACACTCCTTGATTCGCTCTAATGCTTCTTTTGTTTTTTCTGGAGACTCTACGAGTGCAATACGGATGTAGCCCACACCCGGATTTTGACCTTTTGCATCTTCACGTGCTAAAAACTCTCCCGGAAGTACTTTGACATTGTATTTTTCATAAAGTTTTTGTGTAAATGCAAGTGCATTACCGACATTTATCCAGAGATAAAAAGTAGCTTGGGGAATTGTCGTGCCTAAAATCTCTTTTGCAATAGCAAAGTTTTTAGCATAGACTTTACGTGAACTCTCTACGTGAGACTCTTCATTCCAAGCCATTGCTGCTGCATGTTGCAGAGGAAGTGGAGATGCACATCCCACATAAGTACGGTATTTCATATACTCTTTGAGTATCTCTTTATCTCCTGCAATGAAACCTGAACGAAGTCCCGGCGCGCTTGAGCGTTTTGAGATAGAGTTAATAACTAACATATTTGTAAAACTTTCATTACCGACATGTTTTGCTGCTTCAAGCAGGGAAGGAACAGGTTTGTCTGTATAGATCTCACTGTAGCACTCATCATTTAGAAGTACAAAGTTGTGTTTGAGAGAAAGTTTTACCCACTCTCCTAACTCTTCAAGCGTAAGTGTTGCTGTCGTAGGGTTGTTTGGAAAATTTAAAATAACAAGATCACAACGTGCCAGCTCAGCTTCGTTGATTTGCGGTTTAAAGTTATTTTCCTGCGTGAGGTTAAGGTGAATCACCTCTGAACGTGTAGCAATGGCAGCACCTTCATAGATTTGATAAAAAGGGTTTGTATATGCCATCACACTTTTTTCTTTATCAAAAAGTAAAAACTGTGGGAAGTTAAAAAGCACTTCACGTGTACCGAATGTTGGAATGATCTCTGCATCACTGAGAGTGACATTAAATCTTTTTTGTACAAAGTTCCGCATCGCTTCACGCAGCTCTGCTTCACCTGTCGTTTTTGGGTATTTTTTAAGAAGTGGCGTGCTCTCTTTGAGTGCTTCTTGAATAAACTCAGGAGTTTCAAATTGTGGCTCACCAATCGTTAACACAGAGGGTGTGTAGTTTTTATTTGGTACAATGTTTTGTAGTAGTTTGTTTAGTTTTTCAAATGGATATGGTTCAAAATGCATAATATTCCGCTTTATTAAATTAGTGTAATTATATCTAAAAGCTATTTATTAAGCATTAGGAGTTTTTATAGAGGTTTGACTTGCACGCATTCATTTTACTTACTCTTCATAAAGAAGCGATGCATATTTTAAAGGTTTTCTACGAGAGTATTTATGAAAATGATAAACTAAAATTATTGTACAATACTTCAAATCAATAAGGAGAATAAAAATGAAAATAATTTTATCTATAGCAGCAACGCTTTTTTTAATTGGATGTAGTGATAACAAATCAAATACACAAGAGAGTAAGAGTGTAGCTCCTGTGCATACAGAAGTTGTTAAAAAAGTTACGGTTGTTCAAGAGAAGGTGACTCCAAAAGAAGAAAAAGTTGTAGTAGCACAAGAAAAAACTACTGTAACAGAGAAACAGGAGAGTGTTGATAAAAAAGCTGTTGTGGCAGCTGTGACAGAAGCTCCAAAAACAGAGGCAGTTGCTTCTGCAGTAGATGGAGCAAAACTCTTTGTTTCATGCGCTGGTTGTCATGGAGCCCACGCTGAAAACAAAGCACTTGGAAAGTCAAAAGTTATTCAAGGTTGGTCTGCTTCTAAGGTTGCAGCGGCATTAAAAGGTTACAAAGATGGTACATACGGTGGTGTTATGAAAGGTGTGATGCAAGGTCAGGCTACAAAACTCAATGAGGCTGAAATTAATGCTTTGGCAGAACATATTTCAAAGCTCTAAGCTATTGAGATATATCTTTTAAAAATTAATTGCAGGTTTTGAAATGGAAGTAATCATTAATGGTGAGAGTAGAGAATTTACACAAGAGATCACACTTCAAGAGATACTCAAAGAGCTCTCTTTAGAGGGTAAAGTCATGGCAGTAGCTGTGAATATGAATATTGTAAAACAAGACGCTTGGGACAGTTATGTTGTCCAAGAAGGAGACAAATTAGAACTCCTTGACTTTGTCGGTGGGGGATGATGTCTCAACGCTGACAACTGCTATGGCATACTCTCCATCATGCGTTATGGAGAGCGCAGCTTCAGTTATATGAAAATGTTCAATTATTTTATGTGAGAGTGCTAATTTTGGAGCACCATTATTATCTTTGTAGATTTTAATATCATAAAATGAGCACTCTTTGCCAATACCGCTTCCAATGGCTTTAGAAAAAGCTTCTTTGGCAGCCCAGTAACCAGCTGCACTTCTTGGGTTCTTCACAAGTGCCTGCTCATCTTCAGAGAGAAAACGCTCTAGTGCTTTTTCCCCAAAACGCTCCATAAAGCTTTGCATACGAGAAATTTTGATTATATCAATTCCCAGCATTTAAAAAAGCTCTACTGAATCACAAATTCTGAGTATTTTGGTAACATAAAGCATCTCCTCGTCCCTGTATTGCTCTGTTTTGAGTGTTTTTTAAAACTACTGAAAAAACACCAAGTCCGCTAAAAGTCCACCT
>CAZGSK010000022.1:0-15834 GCA_964528435.1 uncultured Sulfurimonas sp.
GAACCTATATTTGCATTTATTTTACACTTACTTGCAATACCTATCGCCATTGGCTCCAGATTTGTATGATTTACATTTGCAGGTATAATTAATCTTCCTCTTGCTATTTCACTACGAACGAGCTCAGGAGACAAATCTTCTATTTTTGCGACATACTCCATCTCTTGTGTGATGATGCCCTCTTTTGCGTAATACATCTGTGTCCTTACCGGATCATTCTCACGCTTTTTTACCCATGAAGATCTCATAAGTCTCTCCTCAAATTATCTTTTTTCTTTATATATGATGGAAATATAATCAAATAAAGTTAATCTAATATAAAGTGATAAAAATTTTTTACAGACTCAACTGACTCTCAGCCACTATTTTTACTTTTTAAGATTTAAAAAGCTTTCGGTGTGTATAATTTCGTAACACTTTTATACGAAAGGGTATCTTTGTCTGATTTGACACTCATTTTACTTGCAGCAGGTTCTTCTAGCCGATTTGCACAAGATGTAAAAAAACAATGGCTTAGGATTGGGCATCAACCACTGTGGCAATTTGTAGCCAAAAGGCTTCAAAAGAGTAATCTTTTTTCTCAAATTATTATTGTCGGAGCTGCAGAAGAGATTGAATTTATGAAACAATATGCTTCTTATGAGTTTGTTGCCGGTGGAGCATCAAGACAAGCGTCTCTTCAAAATGCACTTTTACATGTTACAAACAAATATGTACTTGTTAATGATATAGCACGTGCATGTATCAGCTCTGCACTTTTAGAACGTATCATCAGTAAAAAAGATACAGCTGATGTCGTTGTTCCTTATCTTCCTGTTACAGATACTATAGTCTATGAAAACAAAACAATAGACAGAGAGAAAGTAAAAAGAGTACAAACGCCTCAACTCTCCCATACAGCAGTACTTAAAAAAGCTCTTGATACACAAGAAATTTTTACAGATGAGAGTAGCGCTATTGTAGCAAAAGGTGGCAGTCGTGCTTTTGTTTTAGGTGAAGATAATGCACATAAAATTACCTATGCAGATGATCTCAACAAAATTCCTTGTCTTAATCCTCCAAGCAGTGACATACTCAGTGGAAACGGTTTTGATGTACATGCTTTTGATGACAAAGGTGCAATGTGGCTTGGTGGCGTAAAAATAGAGTCTGATTTTGGTTTTAAAGCACACAGTGACGGGGATGTTGCCATTCATGCACTTATTGATGCACTTCTTGGAGCTGCCGGAATGGGCGATATAGGAATGCTTTTTCCTGACAATGATGATGCCTATAAAGGGATAGACTCCAAAGAGTTACTGCAACGTGTAGTTGAGAAGATCTACAATTTCGGTTTTGAGATAATCAATGCAGATATAACAATAGCAGCACAAAAACCACGTATAGGCAAATACAAACCAGCAATGCGAAAAGTTTTAGCAGAAATTTTAGGAATTGATCCTTCTCGTATGAATGTTAAAGCAACAACAACAGAAAAACTCGGATTTATCGGAAGAAGTGAAGGTGTTGGCGTACTTGCCAATGCAAATTTAAGATATTTAAACTGGAAAATGATAGGATAGTATGAAAATATTAATTATAGAAAATGAAGTATATTTAGCGCAAAGTATTGCAACAAAACTCGGTGAACTCGGTCACATATGTGAAATGTGTACATCAACAAAAGATGCTATAAGAAGTAACAACTACGATGTTGTTTTACTCTCTACAAACATTAATGGACAGGATTTTCATCCGGTAATTGAGACATTTAAGAACTCTATTGTTATTTTGATGGTTTCTTATATATCCAATGACACTGTTTCAAAACCCCTTGCAGCAGGCGCAAAAGATTATATTTTAAAGCCTTTTATGATTGAAGAACTTGTACGTAAAATAGATCACTATCAGGATTATGAAAAACTTAAAAAAAGAAATAAAGCATATGAAAAATATCTTACACATACCTTTGCAGATGCTAAACACGGTCAGGATCTAGATACTATTGAACTTCCACTTTTCGTATCATCAAATTTCCAAAAATATGCAGATGCATTTGCATTTGAATATGCACAAAAACAAAACCTTCCTCTCCATTTTCTCTCTTTAAGTGATACAAAAGCGCTTAGTGAGATAGAGTCACTGCCACAGAATTCCATTATCTATATTATTGACTATCAAACACTTAAAAAAGCAGATAAAAAACTCTTTTGTGAAATAATAGCAGACAAAAAAGCAATTATCGTTAGCAGCGATAAGATCGAAGATGTAGAATATCCGGTACTTGAGATCAGAAGTGAGAGTAATGTCTTTGACAAAGGAGAGATTCTCCCTATTGAAGATTATGTAAAATTCATTGTACTCAACTATCAAGATAAATATCCAGATACAGAACTCTCTAAGAAACTGGGTATTAGCAGAAAAAGCCTCTGGGAAAAGAGAAAGAAATATGACATCGTCAAGAAAAAATAAAACACTCTACATTGATAAAGAGGCAGCTTCAGCATTAGAACTTGTCGATGACGGACTCCTTTATCCCGTAACAAAACTGATGAATGAAGCAGAGTCTGCAGAGGTTTTAAAAAGTGGACTTATTAATGGGAAGTCTTTTCCTTTTCCTTTTATACTTGCACCCTCAGGCAAAAAAAATGAAGAGATTATCGCATCCCTTGAAGTTGGTGAAGAGATCACTATCCTCTGCGATAAAGAAGAGTTTGCCATTTTAACTGTCGAAGAGACTTTTAAAATTGACCCATATGAGCGTATTAAGCATATCTATGGGACTGATGATACAAGTCATCCCGGTGTTATGGCTACCATTAAAAGAATTGGACACTGGGCAATTAGTGGTAAATATACAATTCTTAACAAAACACAAAACATAAATAAAAAAAAGATTACCAAAGCAAAAGAGCTTGTCGGTGCGACGCATACCAGCTCACTTGTAATGGGGGCAAACCCTTTGCATCGGGCACATGAACGTCTTATTCGCCAGACACTAGAGACAACGGATCTTCTCATTATTTTTCTCTTAAAACCTTATGACAGTGCAAATATTGCATTCGACATAAGAAAAGAGGCACTGGAATTTTTTATTAATAATTTCTTACCAAAAAACCGTGTTATAATTGTACCACTTGAGAACAGCTATATCTTTGCAGGCTACAATGAGATTATCATTGATGCTATTGTTGCAAAGAACTATGGATGTAACAGATTAACCATTGGACGAAATCATGCCGGACTAGGACTCTTTTACGACTGCAACTCAAATAAATCAATTGTTGATAAAGTAACGGGCATAGATATAGAGATAGTTGTTGCTAGTGAATATGTTTACTGCGATGAGTGTAAAACACTTGTCAGTAAAAACACCTGTCCTCATGGTCAGCACCATCAAATCTCTTACCATGCAGACTCTATTTTAGCACTTTTGGAAGCAGGCTTACTGCCACCGGCAGTTTTGATACGCAAAGAGATTAGCTCTTTTTTACTCTCAAAACTCTTTCCAAACAGATTTAAAAATCTTGAAAAGCTTTACTATGATACTTTTCCGGTACAGGGTCTTCTCGAAGAGCATACAGAAAAAGATTTTTATCTTGGACTGATGAAACTCTATCAAACAACATCACTTACATAAGGGTATAAATGAATTGGTTTTTTTTAACAGTAGGCTATAGTGGTCTTTCGCCAAAAGCACCAGGAACGATGGGAACATTGGTCTCATTACCCCTTGGTATGCTGATTTTAATCTATTTTGATGCAACGACACTCTTTCTAGCTGCTTCACTCATCTCCATTATTGCTATTAAAGTGATAAATCAGTATGAAGAGAAGTCAGGCACACACGATAATCAAAAAATAGTTATTGATGAACTTGCAGGAATGTGGTTTGCACTCTCTGTTGCACCCGCTACAACAATAGCTATGAATCAGCTTTTTGATATAAGCAATGGCTTTTTCATTCAGTCACTTCTCTCTTTTGTTCTTTTTCGCGCTTTTGATATTACAAAACCTTCCATTATAGGTAGAATTGACCGTGAAGCACAAGGTGGAGTTGGAGTAATGGGTGATGATATTATCGCAGGTTTTGCAGCAGGAATCAGTTCTGCTGCACTATGGCAAGGGTGGCTCTATCTACAAACAGTTCTAGGCAACTAGGCTGATTTATTGCATAAGTTCATATGCTTTTTGCGTGAGCTTCTCTAGCATAGCATCATACCCTACATAAGAAGCATCTAACATCTCCGCAGATCGCTGTAATGGGGAGAGTTGCTTACTGTTTTTCATATCGAAATTATATTTTGCCAATTGCTTTATCATAGGCAGTGTTGCAAAGTCTGAAAAATCAAACACAACGTCAAACTCTGAAAAATCAAGCTCCATATCATCTGCAATCCTATTGATGTCAGCATTATAAATATCAACCTCTTGCGTAAATGTCATTAAAGCTTCTAAATCATCATAAAAATAACTTACTTCAAAACCACACGAAAGAAATGAAAAAGCTTTTGCATAGTGATTTATACCAATCATAGCAATTTTTACAGCACGCAAATCTTTTAAATATTCGCTTAAAACACGAACAGAAAAGATATCACCACGTAAACTTTCACCCTCTCTATAGAGAATATCGCACATCCCGCTCCGTTTTGCAAGAGCACTCATATCATCTATCATATCTGGCATATCTGCCACATATTCACTCGATATAACGGCACCATTTACATGAGATTTTTTCATATTTGTAATAGTAAAATAGAGATCATCCTTGCGAATATTCATCGGAATCATCATACTGTTGTTACTATTTTGTTTCAAAAGTTGATTTACTTTTGCACTAAAACTAGAGCTTCCTGCATGCTCGCCTATATACCCAAAAAGCTTTGTCTGCTTTGAAATCTGGTTTTCATTGTTCATCATTCTTTTATCCCCCATAAGGCTTTTGCCTCATCATCTTCTATTTTACATCTTCTACATAAAGTCTCTTCTGCATTATTTGAGCTAAATATCATATTACACTCATCACAACGCTTGACGCTAAAACTTATTAAATTCACTATTTCTGGTTCAAAAAACTCTTTTACATTATAAGCCTTTGAGAGTGTAATAGCGTCAGGTTCACAAACATCATGACAGATATTACACTTAATACACAAAAATGGATCAAAATCTATCTTTGAGTTTTTCAAATCACTTGTCAGTGCACCGGTTGGACAGACTCTGTAACACATTTGACATGCCGTACATGCTTCCTTATCCATTAGCTTGTGTGAAGTAAAACTTACTTCTGTAGCATCGACAGTATGAAACTGTGAAGGCGTTTCTACTCTTTTTATAGCTGTAAAAAAGATTTTTCGTTTGTTTGGTATGGTTTTTTTCTTCAGAAGTGCAATATCTGTTTTTTGCAAAGTATGTTCAACAAGTTCATCACTCGCTTTTTGCACCTCATTTTCAAAACTTTTCTTTATTTTTGCAACACTTTTCAAATTAAAAGCAGCTAAAAAGTCTCTTCTCTCACTCGGTTCTTCAGACTCATTTTCATAACACAGATTCTCAAGTTTTATCTCTGCCTTATTTTCCATCGCTTCAAGCAGATAAGAGACTTCTTCATAATTGGCTTCAATTTGCGGCTTACAAGTTGAAGCTATTTCACAACTGTTACAATAGCCCATATCAAAAATTAGCTCTTTTTTAAGCACTACCATAGAGATAATATGCTCAACACTGAGTGCTGCAATACAAGGTACATTTTTACGACAGGAGAGAATATTTTCTTCATCTTCAATAAAATCAAAAAAGAAATTTGTTGATGAAAACTCCTCTAACTCAAGTGCTTCACTCGGACAGACACCTACGCAGGCACCACAATTGACACACGATGCAAAATTAATAGAGGGAAGTGGATTGTTGCCAACAACGATTGCCGCTGTTGGGCAGACTACTTCACATTTGTTACATTCACTCTCAACACTAAGAGATCGAACGCAAAGACCGGCATTTAGTTGTAACATTCAATATCTTTCTTATATAATTATTTTTAATAATCTTATCACAAAATTCTGAAAATAGATTGAGCTTTTTTAACTCTTTTTTGTTTCATCATAAATTGAAAGCGACGGAAAAGCAAATTCAAGATTATTCTTTTCAAGAATTTCCATCATTTTTTCCATAACATCTTGTTTTGTTCGCAACCACTCTTCCCACATAACAGATTTTGAGAAGCAGTAAACCAAAATATTAATGCTCGAATCAGAGAATTCATCCAAATAAACCAATAAGTTACGTTTAATACCTTCAAGGTCATCTTTTGAAACCAATTTTGCCACACGTCCACGCCTCTGTGAGAGATGTTCATACTTTGTCTTTTTTGTTGCAATACCTGGATGATGCTCTAACATCTCACGTATCTCTTCTATAGCCTTTTTAATGTCTTCACGTTTTGAATCATACTTCACACCGAGTCTCATCTTAATACGACGACCAAGTTTTCGCTTGTTCCAGTTTTTTATATCTTTTGCAGCGAAAGTTCCGTTTGGAATAGCAATGAGAGCATTATCAAATGTTCTAATCGTTGTCACACGCAGACCAATCTCCACTACTGTTCCCTCACGTCCATCTATCTCTATCCAATCTCCTTGAGAAAAGACATCAGAAAAAAGAATCGAAAGTGTCCCAAAGAAGTTTGAAATTGTATCTTTTGCAGCAAATGCAACAGCAAAACCCCCGATACCAAGACCAGAAAGTACAGCTGTTAAATCTACTCCGGCAAGGTAGAGAATAAATAAAAAACCTAACGTAAAGATAAAGAAATTAACTATCTTAATTCCTACATTAATTAACTCACCTTTAACTGTCGTCTTATCTTTTTCAAACTTTTTAAGATTAAGCGCTGCTACGGTATTAACTACAATATAGACAATATAGGTCACTATCATCGCATAGATAATATTAAAAAATTTTGTCAAAAACTCTACAGCACTAAAGTCATTGTAAATATACACAACCATATTAATATTTATTACAATGATTAAAAACTCTACGCTTTTACGAGTTCTCAGTAGTATATCTTCAGCATACTCATTTAAAAAGTCACTTTTTAAGAGATACTTCTCAAGCACTACATAAAAAAGCTTTCTAAAGAAATAAATTAGGAATATAAGCGCAAAAATTATTATCAGCTTAATAACACTCAAGCCAAAGGAATCTATAATTCCATTGATCACCTGAACAATATCAACTGAATTAATATAAACAACCGGTTTGATGAGATGATATTTGGAGAACATATTAAGTCTGTACATCTTATTTTCAAACTTATAAAGATAGGCAATCACATCATTGTTTACATCTTGAAGTGCGTAGAACTCTTTAATGTTATTTTGTGCCGCTTTTATTACTTTGGAGCTATCTTGCACTGCTAAAAGACTTTTATACTCATCGCTGTTTTTAACGATACCACTCAACTGTTTTTGGTTTTGTGCCGTTAATTGATTTAACCTTTTTTCAAAGCTTTCTATATCTTTAGCGTCAAGTGCAATCAAGACATTTTTTATCATCATATTGATGTTACGTGCAATAAGATAGGACTTTATCTGTACCTCATCACGAATAACCGCATAAGAGTTTCCTGCTCTTTTGTTAATAGAGATAATTTTTTTCAGAGAGAATATTTTAGAGCTAAAATCTTCTAAATGATTGATATAGTGTGACTTATCTGCCATTAACCCATAAAGAGCATTTTTATACATTTCTTCTTGCTTCTTCACCAATTTAGAAGCTTCTGCCTGTGTAATATTGGCATCATGCATCTTATAGGTAAGTTGAATCTGAGCATCAATAAACTCTGAGTACTTTACCGTCGCATGAGCTGCTAAAGTCAATACAAAAAGAAGAAGAAAAAGTATTTTTTTCATATTTTAGATACCTTCAGCTATCATCGCATCAGCAACTTTTTTAAAGCCTGCAATATTTGCACCATCAACATAATTACCTTCAACTCCATAATCTTTTGCTGTAAGGGCTACCCGTTTACAAATCTTTTGCATTGTATCTTTGAGTTTTTCATCTACTTTTTCAAAACTCCATCGACTCATTGAGGCATTTTGACTCATTTCAAACTCACTTACGGCAACACCACCGGCATTAGCTGCTTTTGCCGGTGCAAAACAGATTTTATGTGATTGCAGCAGTGCAATAGCCTGTGGAGTCGATGGCATATTCGCCCCTTCTGTTACGCTCACGCAACCATTGTTTATAAGATTTTTGGCATCAACTTCTGTAAGTTCATTTTGTGTAGCACAAGGAAATGCTGCATAACATGGAATATCCCATACAGCATGACCACCTTCTGGATACTCTGAAACAGGAATATATTTTGATTCAGGGTGCTTCTGTGCATATTTTTCCAAAGACTCACGTTTGTTAAGTTTAATATCTTTTAAAAGCTCCACATCAATGCCACGTGAGTCATAAATCGTACCGCGTGAGTCTGAACATGTAACAGGAATAGCTCCGATTTGTGTCAATTTTTCTATGGCATGGACAGCCACATTGCCAGCACCGCTAACAACACACACTTTTCCCATTAAAGGATCTTTTTGCTCAATTTCGAGCATACTCTCAGTAAAATAAACAGCGCCATAACCTGTGGCCTCTGGACGCATCAATGAACCGCCAAAAAAGAAAGGTTTTCCAGTCAATACACCTTCGTAAGTAGAAGTAATTTTTTTATACTCGCCAAAAAGATATGCTATCTCACGTGAGCCCACACCAATATCTCCTGCAGGCACATCCATACGAGGACCAATATACTTATGCAGTTCTGTCATAAATGCCGAACAAAATTTCATCACTTCAAAGTCACTTTTTCCTTTTGGATTAAAATCACTGCCACCTTTTGCACCACCAATAGGCAAACCTGTCAGCGAATTTTTTAATATTTGCTCAAATCCCAAGAACTTCAAAACACCTTCATTTACAGTAGGATGAAAACGAAGTCCCCCTTTATAAGGTCCAAGGGCATTATTAAACTGTACGCGATACCCTGTATTGACCTGAATTGTATTTGCATCGTCCAACCAAGTCACCTTAAATTTAATAATTCTATCTGGCACAACCAAGCGCTCTAATATGGCATATTTACGGTATCTGTCATCTGATTCTAAAAGTGGAGCGATGGAGTATATTACCTCTTCCATTGCCTGATAAAAAACAGCATTTTCTGCACAATTTGAATTTTCAAATTTATTTATCTCTTGTTCTGCGATTGTCATTCTTGGTCCTCTAATAAATTATTTTATTTGATACAATAGGTAACACCCATCACTCCCAATCATTATATTTTGACTTAGAGTGTTTATCTTTTTTATATCTTCTTGCATTTTTATTTTTCTCTAGCTGATTAGCACTATACAAAAGATCTTCTTTGATATTTTGTATATCTTCATCACTTTGAACATAGGCAATCATCTTTTTTACAAGCTTCTGCATATCTTGAAGTTCACCCTTGTAAAGAGCTACCTCCTCCACACGAGTATATACCCGTAAGGCATTCTCTATCTTTTTATCGTAGCGTGCTTTTGTAAGTTCTTCACTATTACTCAAATAAGAGATAATACTCTTGCAAAAACGCTCTAGTGCTCGTACGTATCGAAGTCTATTGGAATTTTCTATAGCTTTTTTTGATGCTGCCATGCTCACCCTGTTTAAATATTGTAGCTATAATTATACACTTTATTTTGGAGAAGAATTTGAAAAAAATTATTTTAAGCATATTACTCTTAAGTCTCTCTCTGTTTGCAGACCTTAAAAATGAATATATATCAAAAGCATTTATGCAGTCCAACACCCCTGTTATAGACATCAGAACACCTGTAGAGTGGCGTGAAACAGGGCTTTTAAAAGGTGCTATTCCCATTGTATTTTTTCATTCTGATGGAAAATATGATGCAAATGCTTTTTTAAAAGAACTGAATGCAAAAGTTGATACAAAAAAACCTTTTGCACTCATCTGCCACACAGGAAACAGAACGTCTATCGTTACTTCATGGCTCTCAAAAGAGTTACACTATACGGTTATAAACCTCAAAGGCGGAATGGAATATGCCACAAAGATTGCTAATCTTAAAACTTTTCCTTATACAAAATAATGCCTGCTTGGGTGAAATTTATCTTCTACCTTTTCGTGCGAATTGCCATACTGTTTGCAGTGCTTGGGTTTATTATCTTTTTACTTTGGTGGCTTCTCTACTCTATTTTTTACTAGAGCAGAGATTTTATTACATTAGAGACACCCTGATGCAAATTATAGTTTGCAATAGGAAAATCCAGATCCTCTCTCTCTAAATTTACCGTATATAAAGAGAGATACTCCCCTAAAAGTTCCAAATCTATTGGCATATATCTCACGCAAGCCTCTTTATCTAAAGATGTGCGTAACAACTCGCCTGCTTCATTTGATTTTGCCAGAGTAAATGCCAACATCTTCAAGCTTAAAAAATCACTCCACGCTAAAAAAAGTTCCGGTGTTAATTTTTCTGCATAGCTACCCTCAGGAGTAAAGAGCAGATCCATCTCACGCAGAGGAATGAGTACAGACAAAATCGCACGTGAGAACGGAACTACTTTCTCTGACCAAAAAGGTGACTCATTCCTTGTTTGTAGCTCTTTTGCAAGCGTATCTACAATTGTCTCAATATCTTTTTTCTCAAATAGTTCATAACTCTCTTGTTTCATATTTTTTCCATTTATTTTATAGTTTTAATTTTGATAGTATATAATTTCATTTTTAAAAAGGAGATATATTTTGAACTTAAATAAAAGTTTTATAACTAACCTTATTGCACTACTGCTTGTCGCTCTCTCTTTTGTACTACCGGAATTTAAAAATGCCCTTTTATATACAGGACTTTTCGCTCTCTCAGGAGCCGTTACAAACCAGTTAGCTATTCATATGCTCTTTGAAAAAGTCCCTTTTTTATATGGTTCAGGAGTTATACCACAAAGATTTGAAGCCTTTAAAAAAGCCATAAAAGATCTGATGATGGAGCAGTTCTTCACACGTGAGCAGTTAGAGAATTTTTTTGCAAAGGAGGAGAAAAAAGTAAACTTAGAGCCCATCATTCAAGAAACAGACTTCTCCCCTGCTTTTGATGCACTCTCTAAAACTGTTATGGAGTCCTCTTTTGGTGGTATGCTGGGTATGTTTGGAGGAGAGAGTGCCTTAGATAACCTGCGTGAGCCATTCTCAAATAAAATGAAATCTGCAGTTATCAAAATAGTAAACTCTCAAGCTTTTAATGCAACCTTGCAACAGCATCTTCAAAGTTCATCGTTAAGTGATGATTTAATCGACTCTATAGAGAAAGTAATAGAAGCACGTTTAAATGAACTGACCCCACAAATGGTAAAAGAGATCATAGAAAAGCTCATAAAAGAGCATCTTGACTGGCTCATCGTCTGGGGTGGAGTCTTTGGTGGACTTATTGGATTATTGAGTTCTTTTCTTCTCTAAAGAGCTATTCTATCTCAATAGTTACATCATCTCCAATAATTAAGACTTCGCCTGCTCTAATTTTTGCACGTTTTCGTGTCTCTGTTTCGCCGTTACGTAAAACGTAACCCTCTGCAACAAGCATTTTTGCCTGTCCGCCACTGTCAACCAAATCTAAAACCTTTAAAAGCTTATAGAGTTCTATATATTCATCTTCTAATTTATATTTAATCATATTGCAATCATATCTAAATAATATCAAACCTCACTAAAAATCTTTTTATCTACTAAGGCAAGCTTCTTGTTGCGTGAGAGTTTTTTTATTTCATATTCACGTTTTGATGCACTGCTTCTATCTTCATATTGTTCAAAATAGACAAGCGCAACAGGACGCCTTACTTTTGTATATTTTGCACCCTTATCTGAACTATTATGTTCATCTACTCTTCGATATAGGTCTGTTGTTATACCAGTATATAGTGTTTTATCACTACATTTCACAATATATACAAAATATTGCATCACTTGCCTTTTTTTTACAAAATAATAAGTATATTTTACACTATTGTAAGTATCCTTTTGTAACAATATAGTAATTTTCACAAGAAAACTATTGTAAATAAGATAAAGTTATATTATAATTATGAATATATTTATCACAAAATAGTCATATTTTTTTGATACAGGACATACCTATGGAAAAACATAAAGTAATAATAGTAGAAGATGATGAAATAACCGCACTCAATTTAAATATGTCCTTACAAAAACAGGGATACAATGTTGTAGCCATGTGTGACAATATCACGCAAGCAAAAAATAAAATTGCTATGAATAATCCTGATGTAGTTATAATAGATATATCTCTGCAAGATAGTAGTGACGGTATAGAACTTGCAAAAACAATCAAACAAAAATATGACATTCCTTTTATCTATCTTACTTCTTACAGTGATGATGAGATTATTTCTCAAGCAAAACTCACAGAACCTTATGGCTATATTGTAAAACCATTTGATCCGGCTTCACTCCATGCAACTATTCAAATGGCACTTTTTAAATATGAGATGGAAAATGAGAGAAAAGAGAATATTAACTCTTTAAAAGTTGACAAGCTCAACCTTGAAAAACTGCTCTATTCAAAAAGGGTTTCGGACAAACCGATTGTTCCTTTTGGAGGAGATTATCATCTTGATATCAGTATTTGTGAAACGTTTTACAAAGGTAAAAAGATAAAACTAACAAAAAAAGAGAATGCTTTTTTACGCCTTCTTGTTGCACAGCTTGGTATTGTAGTAAGTTTCGAGCAGGCTATGAACTATGTCTGGGATGAAAATGGTGCCACAGAGAACAGTGTAAGAACACTTGTCTGGAGACTTCGAAATAAACTCGAAACAGACATCATTAAAAATGCCTCAGGGATTGGCTACTACATTGAGGAGTAACAAAGGCTCTTTAAGAGATTTTAATTGAGTCTATTTTATCTTTGATAGACTCAAAGATTGCTTCATAATCATACTCACGCATCTCATTTTTTGCCATCTGTTCCATCTCAGAAGAGCTTTTCAATACCTCTTCAATACGAAAATTTCCACTTGAGCCCTTGATACCATGTGCCTTTAAAGCTATCTTTTTATAATCTCTT
Source organism: uncultured Sulfurimonas sp. (assembly GCA_964528435.1). GTDB lineage: Bacteria > Campylobacterota > Campylobacteria > Campylobacterales > Sulfurimonadaceae > Sulfurimonas. Next base: position 13,119 of record CAZGSK010000022.1, read on the forward strand.
TTCTCAATTGCCTCTTGCAGTTGAGGCAATGTTGTCTGCATTTTTTTAATAAAAAGCCGTAAAAGCAGTATGAGTTCATCTTGCGTGAGCATCAGTTCTTTTGAGAGTTTTTCTGCATCAAGTCCCTCAATTGACTCTTTTTTAACATCTTCTTGTGTTACTACTTCTTCTTCTGGCATAGAGATATCTACTTTCAAATACGCTTGAAAAATTCGCTCTAACTCTTTGAGTACGACAGGTTTTGCTAAAAATACATCAAAACCTATGAGTAAACCTCTCTCTTTTGCACCTTTGATGACATTTGCAGTCAATGCAGAGATAGGAGTATGTCCTAAATCCTGACTCTCCTCATACTCTATAATCTTTTGAACCGACTCGGTACCATCCATTACAGGCATCTGCTCATCCATTAAAATAAGATCATAACGATTACTCTTATAGAGTTCATAAGCTTCAAGACCATTGTTGGCTACATCAAAAGTCAATCCATATTTAGCAAGTATAATTTTTATGAGTTCTTGGTTTGCTTCATTATCTTCTGCTATTAAAATATGCCCTTTAAACTTTTGTGCTATCTGCTTATCATATTCCACAAGCGCTTTAGGATTCATAAGCTCAGTAAAAGCCATATCTATTTTTGAACAATAAAGAGGAAAAGAGATTGCAACAATATGATCATATTTATCATAATTGTCATACTCTTGACTCATAAGTGCTATGAATTTTTTCTCAGATGTCAAAATCTCACGCTGAAACTCCACATCAACTGCTTCATGCACAAAGATACAAACATCAAACTCTTTTGGAAGTTTATCGACAATAGAGATATTCATATCAAATATTTTTGCATATTTTAAAAATGATTCATGCTTGAAATCCAGCTTTTTATTTTTGGCAAGAAGTACCATATTGAGTTTTTTCAACTCCTCAATATTATCAAAAACCTTAACCTCTTTATTAGCAACTTCAATAGGAATTTCCATCCAAAATGTACTACCGCAGCCAAGAACAGAAGCAACTTCAACTTTACCATGCATTAACTCTGCGAGTTGATACGAAATAGAGAGTCCAAGGCCGGTACCTTCTATATTTTTACTCTTAGCATATTGTGCCTGAGCAAACGCACTAAAGACCTTTTTGAGATCAAGTACATCAATTCCAATGCCATTATCACTTACAGATATTTTGAGAATCCCCTTATCATAGTATGCTTCTACTTCTATAAGCCCACCTTCTGGTGTAAATTTAATCGCATTGCTAATGAAGTTTGATATTATCTGTTTTATTCTTAGTGCATCTCCATAAAGCTCACGCGGTATTTTTGGGTTTATAAATGATGTAATTGTAATATTTTTTGCATTGGCACTCGCGACAAAAAGCTCCATTGTGTGACTGAGTTCATCATGCAGTGAAAATACCTTTGGCTCAATTGTAAACTCTCCACTTCGAAGTTTTGAAAAATCTAAAATATCATTTATAATACTTAGCAGATTCTCTCCACTGTTTAAAATAATCTCTAAGTAATTACGATGCTTTTTTGGCAGATCTTCATCAATCAAAAGGTTTACAAAACCCAAAATTGCATTAAGCGGTGTACGAATTTCATGACTCATATTAGAGAGAAAATACTCTTTTGCCTGCCCAGCAAGAATTGCCTCTTGCCGTGCATCAATGAGCTTTTGAAAAATAGTGTCTGTATAAGATTTTAAGATTTGCTGAAAATTCTTGTCAAACAGATCAGATATTTCATCAAAAAAATCCTTAGAATTTACCCCTAAATCATAAGAGATATCAACCATAGAACGACGAAAGTGCGAACATATCTCAAAAAGCTCATCTGCACCAATCTCACGAGACTTCAAATATTCCAAAAGTTCCTGTATGACAGGGCAGTTTCCCATTTCTGCCTCTCCTGCAATAACTTCCATTATATGGTCAAAAAGACCGCTTGCATATTTTTCTATGAAAAATTTTTCATCAATATTATGCAGTTTAAAAATCTCACGCAGAGCCTCATAAGATACCCACTGCTGTAAAATAATTTCTTTCGATTGCTGAAAAAGTATGTGATGCTTTATAAGGGCAGAAGTCTTTTCAACCATGATTTCTCGTCTTTTTTAAGATTTTTTTCAAATATCTTTCTTTCGTTATTCGACATTTTATGAATAAATGTTGCCCCAAAAGTATAGTCAATTTTACGCTGAATTACAATAGCCAAAGAGCCTGTTACTTCCAAAGATTTATCATTACCATCTCTATCTTGATAAACAACTTTTATCGTTTCATAACGCTCTGTTATCGCTGTTAAACCTGGATAATATGCCGTACTCTCTTGTGCAGTTACACGTCCGTTATAAGATATTAATCGAGGATTAATCATCTCAAGTAAAGTTGATTCATCTTGTTTCACAAGCACAACATTATAAGAGTTTCCAATTTGAAAGGCGGACAGACCATCTAAATTGTTTTCATTAATAGTATCTTTAAGATCTTCTATCAAGGCAAACAACTCATCATTAAAACAACGAACATCTTTTGCGAACTCAAGACTCAAAACCGTAGGATATACAATCAAATCTCTTACCAAACTAAACTCTTTTATATAATATTTGGTTTTGGGAAGAACCCAAAACCTTTGAAATTAATGACTTCTTTGCACAACAACAATCATTTTCAGATTGATAATGACAAATCGAATAAACTGAAAAATAACACA
>CAZGSK010000023.1:0-15023 GCA_964528435.1 uncultured Sulfurimonas sp.
GAAAACGTATGAGTCTCAAAGACACTCGTGCTTGTATCAATGCTATTTTAGATGGAACAATCAATAAAAGTGAATTTGATACAACAAAAACTTTTAGACTACAAGTTCCAAAAACTTTAGGTGACATCAATCCAGAGCTCTTAAATCCTAGAAATGCATGGGAAGATAAAGAAGAGTTTGATAAAACACGTGATAAATTAGCCGAAATGTTTATAGAAAATTTTAAACGTTATCAAGATGATAACAGCGAATTTGATTTCTCTGAAGCAGGACCAAAAGTAGAAAAGTAGTCTTTTCTACTTTTTTACTTTTTTCTTTGTAGCTTTTTCAAGATACAACCAAACACTCCCTCCAATTATCAATAAAATTACTGGTGCAAGCCACTTGTTTTCACTAATAAATATTGCAAATGATTTCAGTGCTGCTCCAAAATAGTAAGAAGAGAGTCCAAAAGCCAAGGCCCAGATAGCCGCTGCAAATACATTTAGAATTGCAAACTTTTTAAAATCATACTTCGTTAATGCAATAGCAATAGGCACAACGGTTTTAAGACCATAGATAAATTTTTGAATAAATATAACCCAATCACCATGCTTTTTCATAAGCATATGAGAGAGTGCCAGTTTTCTTCTATGTTTACGCAAACCTTCCATCATCATAGATTTCTGATAGCGTGTCAGCCAAAAAAGGAGTATATCGCCTACAGCATTCCCTGCAAAAGCGATTGCTATTGAAGTAGCAAGATCCATTTTTCCCATAAAACTCAGTACCCCAGCAGCCACCAGTCCAACAAATCCACCACCGAGTGAGTAGATAAAAAGTCCTATATATCCATAGGTTACCAAATTGCTAAATGTATCTTCCATTTTTTTCCTTTTTCACGTTTCTTATTCTCTAGCTTCCTACCATGTATTTGGAAACAAATAAAAATAGCTATTAAATACTCTTTTCGTAAAGGCTCAGACCAACGGGAGGATTTGCCCTTGGAGAAAAGAGTATTTAATAGCGGTAAATATCTTTTTATAATTTTTTTATTTTTACTATTTCATCACGAAGCCGTGCCGCCTCTTCAAAGTTTAACTCTTTGGCTGCTGCTTTCATCTTTAGTGAGAGCTCTTTTACAAGTGCTTTTCTTTCAGATGCCGGCATTTTATCCATTTTTTTATGTTTTGCATAGAGTCCACCGGCATCTTCTATCTTTAAATTTTCATCTAATGTTCTTTTTGTTGTTGTCGGTGTTATGCCATGAGCTTTATTAAATTTTTCCTGCACTTCACGACGTTTTGAAGTTTTTTCAATTGCTCGTTCCATTGAACCTGTCATCTTATTAGCATATAAAATTACCCGACCGTTTTCATTTCGAGCAGCTCGTCCAATTGTTTGAATAAGTGCGGTCTCACTTCTTAAAAAGCCCTCTTTGTCTGCATCTAAAATTCCAACCAAACTTACCTCGGGAATATCCAAACCCTCACGCAAGAGGTTAATACCTATAAGAACATCAAACTCTCCTTGACGAAGCCCTCGGATAATCTGATTTCGCTCGATTGTATCAATATCAGAGTGCATATATTGCACTTTTATGCCCAAATCTGCCAAATATTTTGTCAATGCCTCTGCCATTTTCTTTGTAAGAACCGTCAAAAGAACGCGCTCATCTTTAGCAACTATCTTCTTAATTTCATCATGGATATCTTCTACTTGATTATCTGAAGGTCTTACTTCTATAATAGGATCAAGCAATCCTGTTGGGCGAATAATCTGCTCTGCTTTAACTGCACTTCTCTCTAATTCATACTCATTTGGAGTTGCTGATACAAAGAGATAGTGCGGTGCTTTTTCAATATACTCTTCAAGTTTAAGCGGTCGGTTATCAAGTGCTGAAGGCAATCGAAATCCATAATCAACCAGAACTTCTTTTCTTGCTCTGTCCCCTGCATACATCCCACGAAACTGCGGAAGAGATACATGCGACTCATCAACAATAATAAGATAATCTTTATGACGCACTTCAAAGTAATCTAAAAGTGTAAAAGGAGCCTCTCCCGGTTTTTTGTTTGTAAGCAGTCGTGAATAGTTCTCAACCCCCTTACACATTCCGGTAGTCTGCAACATCTCCAGATCAAACTCAACACGTTGTTTTAAGCGCTGATACTCAACAAGTTTACCCTCTTTTTGAAAGTAGGCAAGCCGCTCATCAAGCTCCTCTTCTATACGCTTAATCGCTACTGCCATCTTCTCACGTGAGACTGCAAACTGACTTGTTGAGTATATAGTAAACTGCTTGTGATCTTCAAGCTTTTTATTGTCAATCACATCAAAAGTATAGATCGCTTCTATCTCATCTCCAAAAAACTCAACACGAATTGCCTCTTGTTCAAAATATGGCGGATAAATATCAATCGACTCTCCATTGACACGGATATGTCCACTGTCAAAATAGCTGTCATTGCGTGAATAGCCCATCTCCACAAGACGAAGCAGTAGCTTCTTTTGATTTATCTCATCACCCACAGCGATAGACTGCACCATACTCTGGTACTCCTCAGGGTCTCCCAATCCATAATTGGCAGAGACAGAAGCAATGACAATAACATCATCATAAGAGAGCAGATTTGCCGTTGCAGAGAGTCTTAAGCGTTCAAGTTCATCATTGATAGCAGAATCTTTTTCAATAAAGAGATCCTGACGAGGAATATACGCCTCTGGTTGATAATAGTCATAGTAAGAGACAAAATACTCAACATGATTATTTGGAAAAAACTGACGAAACTCGCTGTAAAGCTGTGCTGCAAGTGTTTTGTTATGCGTCATAATAATAGTTGGCAGTTTTGTCTTCTCTATGACACGTGCCATAGTATGCGTCTTCCCTGAACCAGTCACCCCTTCTAGAGTTTGATAACGATTTCCATCAAGTATGCTTTTGCTGAGTTTTTCTATGGCTTGTGGCTGATCACCTGCTGGCTTATAGGGTGATACCACTTCAAAATTTATATCTTTTTTCATTGGTGGAATTATAGCTATTTAATCGCTTTTGCACAAACATAAGCACTACTAAACGCCCACTGAAAGTTATAACCGCCAAGCTCTCCTGTTACATCGACCACTTCGCCGATAAAATAGAGTCCTTGCACTTTTTTTGCTTCAAGTGTTTTGTCATCAAGTTCATCTGCAACCACACCACCACGGCTTACCTCAGCCTTTGTAAAGCCAAAGTTTCCTGCAGGAGCAAAAGTATAATTATGGAGTTGCGTAAGTTTTTCAAAGGCTTCTTTTTGTACTTTAGAGCACTCTTTATCTTTAAAATCTATTGCCCCAAGCAGTGCCTTTGATAATCTTTTTGGTAATGGTATAACAGATGAAACGAGCTTCTTGCCACCTTTTTTAATCAAAGATTTTATATCTTCATTTGGCAAAAAGTTTATACTTATCTCGCCTTTTTTCCAATACAAAGAGGCTGAGAGAACTGCCGGACCACTGATTCCCTTGTGTGCAAAAAGCATCTCCTCACGCAAGACTCTATTAGCTACTTTTATCTCTACAAAACAAGAGAGACCGCTGAGCTCTTTCATCCAAAACTGCTCTTTTTGCAGTGTTAAACCTACAAGAGCCGGCTTAAACTCTTTTATTGTAATACCAAAAGATTTTGCAATTTCAAGACCAATATCACTCGCACCCAAACTTTTAAAACTCTCTCCGCCTGTTGCAACAATAACTTTCTTTGCTTTTCTTGAAGTTTTATTTGTCACGACTTCAAAACAGTGCTCTTTTTTTCTTAGCTCAAGAACACGCTCTCCTAAAAGAAATTCAGCATATTTCGCATTGCGTGAGAGTAGATTTATAATATCTTCTGCACTGTTTTTACAAAAATAGTATCTTCCTTTGCGAAGTTCAAGCTCCACACGTGAACGCTCTAAAAACTCTAACAGATCATCACGTGAGAAGGTCTTAAACACACTCTCTAAAAGCCTTGAGTCTCCATCAAAATTTTTTACACTGACTTGCGCATTTGTAATATTACACTTGCCTCCACCGGAGATTTTAAGTTTTTTTGCAATTTTTTCATTTGTTTCAATTATGCCGACCTTGAGTTTTTTTCCAAGATTGCCTGCACACATGAGCCCACTCGCTCCTGCGCCTAAAATAAGTACATCATATTTTTTCATGCCCTAATTATAGTATAATTACAAAAAATATTTAAAAAGTAGAAAAATGGCAAATAAACTCCACATAGTTTCACTCGGATGTACAAAAAACCTTGTCGATACAGAAGTGATGATGGGAAAACTCAAAAATTTTGAGCTTACCGATAATAATGAAGATGCAGACGTTATCATTGTCAATACCTGCGGTTTTATCGATGCTGCAAAAGAGGAATCTTTAAACACTGTACTCTCTTTGCATGAAACACGCAAAGATGACTCACTTTTAGTTATGGCAGGCTGTTTATCTGAGCGCTATAAAGATGAGCTGATGGAGCAGATTCCTGAAGTTGACATCTTTACGGGTGTCGGTGACTATGACAAGATTGATGAACTTTTAGCTGAGAAAAAAAGCCGTTTTTCTGAGGAAGTCTATCTTATTGACGGAGCTGAGCGTGTGGTAACGGGCTCAAGCTATCATGCCTATATCAAACTCTCTGAAGGGTGTAACCAGACCTGTTCTTTTTGTGCCATTCCAAGCTTTAAAGGCAAGCTGCACTCACGTAATCTGGACTCTATCGTGCGTGAGGTTGAAGGGCTTGTCAAGAAAGGGTATTGGGATTTTTCATTTGTATCACAAGACTCTAGTTCCTACCTGCGTGACCAAAATGTTACAGATGGTCTCTCTTTGCTTATTCAAAGAGTAGAACTTATTGAAGGTGTAAAAAGCGCACGTATTCTCTACCTCTACCCTTCAACAACGACAATAAAACTTTTACAAAACATAGCAAAAAGCAAACTTTTCCATAACTACTTCGATATGCCGATTCAACACATTAATAATGATATGCTGCGTATAATGAAACGTGGATTTGGAACACAAAAGACGCTTGAGCTGCTCAATTTTATGAGAAATCTTCCAGACTCATTTGTACGAACAAGTTTCATTGTCGGTCATCCAGGAGAGACTGAGGAGATGTTTGAAGAGATGTGTGATTTTGTAAAATCTTTTGGGTTTGACCGCATCAATGTCTTTGCTTATTCTGATGAAGAGACAACGAGTGCCCATGCTATGAAAGATAAAATAGATGATGAAACAAAAGCACAACGTGCACAGATTTTAGGAAATATTGCAGCTGAGTGCACACAAAAATCACTACAAGCAGAGGTAGGAAAAACACGCAAAATTGTTATAGACGGCGAGAGTGATGAACATGCGTTCTTACTCTCTGCACGTGAGCTTCTCTGGGCACCTGAGATCGATGGTGAAATCTATGTCAATGACCGCAGTGATGACAATACCGAACTTGAATTTGGCAAAGCTTATGTGGCAAAGATTACAGAACTTGTCGGTAATATCTTAACAGCAACAGTAGATAATGCTCAAAAAGACGACTAAAAAACTTCTACAAACTTCTAAAAATCTACTAGCCTTCTCGGCTGGAGTAGATTCGACCGCTCTTTTTTTCATCTTACAAGAGAATAATATCCCTTTTGACATTGCCATTGTTGATTATGGGTTGCGTGAGCAGAGTAAAGAAGAAATTGCCTATGCAAAAAAATTGGCACACAAATATAACTTGGAGTGTTTTGTAAAAGAAGCAGCACCAATAGAGAAAAACTTTGAAGCACAAGCACGTAAAATTCGCTACTCCTTTTTCACAGAACTCATCACCTCACGCAACTACGACAAGCTACTGACTGCACACCACCTAGGCGATAGATTTGAGTGGTTTTTAATGCAGTTTTGTAAAGGTGCAGGCTGTGTTGAACTTAGCGGTATGCAAGAGATTGAACTGCGTGAGCATTACAAACTGATTCGTCCACTTCTACATCTTGACAAACAAGAGTTGCTTGCGTATCTCAATAAAAATAATCTACACTATTTTGAAGATGCAAGCAACAGCGATGAAAAATATACCCGAAACTATTTTAGAAAAGCACATACGCAACCACTTTTACAAAAGTATCTCTCAGGAATTAAAAAAAGTTTTGATTATATTGATGAAGATAGAAAAGCACTTATTAACGAAAGTGAAACAAAACAGATCAATCAACTTGCCTGCTTCAAACACAAGGACAAACGTTCTGATATCTATCATATAGACAAATATCTTAAATCCATCGGGCATATAATGACAAAAGAGGAGCGAAAACTTCTAAAAGAGCAAAAAAGTCTTATTGTAGGACGAAAATATATCGTCACGCAAGTAGGTCAATATATCTGTATAGCACCCTACATTGAAGCACAAAATCTGACAAAAGCATTTAAAGAGAAGATGCGACTTTTAGAGATTGAGCCAAAACTCAGAGGCTATTTGGCAGAAGATGTGGAGGCTGAAGCATTTTTGTCTTTGTTGTTAGCATAAACTTTCATTGTAAAGGATGATTTAATCATCTCTCCATCACGTACAAACTTAATAGGGAAATTAACACCTATTATCCAGTCACCTTTATTGAGTGCGTCCAAGAAATCATAAAAGTTTGTCGGTGAAGAGATATGCGAAGTTGTATTTACTTCATACACAGAAAAGCCATCCTCATCTTTTGCTCTTTTAACTTGAGAGATTGTCAGTGTTGAAAAATGCAACTTATGCTGTTTCTCAAAACGCTCAGCTGAAAAAGGTCTATCAAATGCAGTAATAATATTTCTATTTTTACTCTGGAGATCTTTGAGTGTTGTAAGTGTTTCATCATGAAAAACCTGATACTGATTAAACTCTTTTTGCACCTTTTTAAGCGCTGTTCTTTTTACCCTATACTCTTGACCTTCCGGTATTAAAAGTCCAAAAGAGAAAACCAAAACAAATAAAAAAAGAAAAATAGACAAAAGTAAGATATAAATCTGATGGCGGGATATATTAATTTTCACTGTTTAACTCCTCACCTTCATCTTCATTAACATAGTTTGTCGATACAAAATGTAACCAACCACCGTCCGCAGGATAAAAACTCGTATAGGTCTTTTGAAAAATAGAACGCAGTGGAGCTTGCAACATAAAGTTATAGACATCTTTGTTTGGTGTTACACCATACAAGATCAAACCATTTTGTAAAAGATCTGCACGTGAGAGCGTGATACGCTCTGGTACAAGATCAAAAAGATTTGCAATAGAGTCTTTAAGCACCATATTTTGTGTAAAAACTTTCTCTGAAAGTGCTTTTTGTTCTTTGATATAAGCAATTTTTTGATCCATATCTTCTATGTTTTTTTCCAGCTCTATGCGACTTTGCATGAGATTTGCTCTCTCTTTTGCAAATGAGTAATCTTTAAAAAGTAAAAACGCATATGTCGAGATTAGCATTATGATAGTGATAGAAAAAAATGTGACGATTAACTGTACATCTGCTGTAAAAGGCGTCTTTTTACGTGGTTTTATGTAACTGTATTTCATAAACCAAGCTCCTCTTTTGTCAGTTCACACACTTCAGCGTCGATTTCTATGTGTCTGATGTAAACATTGAAAAACATCTCCTCTTCAAGATACTTTTTCAAGTCACTGCTCACGCCAACTGCATCTGCTATATACATATTTTCTAAAAATGCACTCTCATACTTTTCATCTTTATAAAAGTGTGCTATTGATGTCTGTATAAGTGAAAATCTTTGATAATCTTCATTAAAACTACCCTCATCAGCTTCATCCAGTACATCATCGCTCTCCAAGAGCTCCTCTTCAACATCTTTAGCATCATCAAAATCTTCAATCTCTTCAATAGCATCAAGATCTTCTATATCACTAAGATCTTCTATAGCATCTCCACTATCCTCAACATCAATATTTTCCAAATCAATGCCATCATCCATCTCAAGATCTAACGCTTCTTCTTCCATATCATGTGTCAAAAGAATATCATCAACCTCGTTGCTTGTATTCATATCAAGATGTTCTGCATACAGAAGTTTTGAATTTTCAAAAACAGCAATAGAGACAAAACTATCTTGAACAAGTGCATAGAGTGCAAGATGTCCACCTATTTTATCTTTAAAAAATTTTGCAAGAACAACAAAAGGAGAAAAGATAAAATCTACACCTACAGCCTTGTACGTTTTCTCAATCTCATAAAGTTCTGACTTTGATGTATAGTACGCCCATTTGTCATCATAACATTTATACTCACAATCGCTTAAATCATAATAGTATGGCAGTTTGTTTTTAGAGCAAGTTGGCAGTGCACCTTGCAAAGAGGAATAATCCAAAACAGCAATATAGTAGTAAGGGGATTCTCGTGTGTAACTTGTAATAAATTCTAAAAGTTTTTCATTAACTTCTATCGTCTCAAACTCGGCATTTATATTATCAACACTGCCTTTTTTTGAGTACAACTCTATATAGACAACAGTTGATGCACGTTTAACAATAATATTGACAAAAACTTTCAAATATAAAGCTTCAAAAATTTTAGCAAGCACTATTTTTCATCCTTACATAGAGGATGTGCTTTGTTGTAATTTTGTTGTTTCAATGCACTACCTAATTTTGTATATATTTGCGTTGTGACCATAGAAGCATGACCTAACAACTCACTCACATCGACAATCGGTGCTCCACTGTTTAACAGTGATGAAGCATAAGAGTGGCGAAGCTGATGCGGTGTTACTTTTAATGCTACACGACCAAAGACTTTAGTTATCATATATCTTAGACTATTTTCGCTTAATCTTTCGCCATTTTTTTCAAAAAGATATTTTTTTACCATAAAAACTGATAAATATTCATCAATTAATTTCTTTACACTCTCAAGAAGCGGAATATCTCTCTCTTTATTACCTTTTCCAATGATGCGAATCCATTCGTTATTAATATCTTCTACTTTAAGAGAGGCAAGTTCAGAAATACGCAATCCCAACGTATAAAGCATCAATACCACAAGTTTTTCTTGCATATCTGCCTTTTGCAGTGCTTCCATAATATGCTCATGCGATACCGGTTTTGGCAGTGTTTTTGCCACTTTTATACTCTCATCTGCACGTAAAAACACCTGCATGCCATTGTCATTGAGATATTTTACAAAACTTCTAATAGCACTGAGCTTTTTGGAGATTGTTTTTGCATTGCGTGAAGCAATATGAATACGATAGGGCATAAGATTAAAAAGCAGTTGCTTATTTTCTTTCATAATCTCAATATAGCCAAATGCCTCTTCTAGTGTTTGGGCATAACTTTTGACTGTAAGCTTGGAATAGCCCCGCTGTTTTTGTAAATAATCTAAAAAATCTGCTCTTTTTTTATCTATTGACTTTTTCAAGGAGTTGCTCAAAGTTTTTGTAGTATGTCTTAGCCTCTTGTACCAAAGCCTCATCAGTGATGACACTAGGAGCAAGTTTAACATACGAATCCACCATAATCTCGCTCATCATTTTTATCTTCGCCCTGTCTGCATCAGATATGCTTTGTTTTGCTGCTATAGCATTTATCTCACGCAGATACTCTTTTGCCTGTTTAACATACTTTTGGTACTTCATAGAGATTTTAGACTGCGCCATCACCGTAGAAGCCATACGGTTGTATAGATCCATACTAAAAGCTTCGTTCGCAAGTTCATATGCTTTTTGGTAATCTCCAATCTCATAATAATATTTTGCCTCTATAGATTTCTCATAAGAGGGATTCAAAAGAAAGTAAATTGCCATGAGTACTACAAGACCAAGAGCAACAAGTGGAAAGAGCATTTTAGCTTTCATATTTAAGTAACCCCTCTTTGAGCAATTTCCGTGCAGATTCAAATTCCATACCGGAGATATCTATCTCAGAACTTGCATAATAGTTAAGTATACCAAAAGGTTTTGGAATTGTAAACTTATCCCATGAATTTAGCTGCCAAAACTTTGTCGGCTTCACATTAATAAGAACAATTTTAGCTTTTGTTTTTTGAGCCATAACAATAATGCCATCTGCCACTTCATGACGAGGCCCCTTTGGTCCATCAGGTGTAATGCCTATGTCATATCCCTCTTTGATTGTTTTGATTGCCTGAATAAGCACACGTGCAGGATTTTTATCAGATGAGCCCGCAAGTGTTTCTAGCCCGAAGTATTTGACCGTGCGTGAGATGAGCTCTCCATCAAAGTGTGGGGAGATAAGTACCTTTGCGTAAGGTTTCTTGCGATAATATTTGTAAAGATAGGGAAGCATAAGAAGTTCGCCATGCCAACAGGCAAAGATAACAGGTTCCTCTGTTATGGACTCTGGTACATGGAAATTTTTTTTGTTTGTAAAATATAAAAAACGGATGACCAAAGAGCCAATAAAAGGAACAAAAAGTAGAGCCAAAGAGCGGCTGAACTTTTTAAGCAAGAATCTCACCTGTATAGATAGTTCGTCCTATCTTTGTGATTTTGACATCTCTAAATTCCCCAAGTAGCTCTTGCGAACCTTTTACTTTCACTACAAGGTTGTTGTCTGTTCTTCCTGAAACATAACCATCAGCGTTTAAATCTTCAAAATAGACCTCATAAACTTTACCCAACTGTGTTTGGCTCTTTTCATCAAGCAGTTGTGTATAAAGGGCTTGAAGATATGAAAGTCTATCTGATGCAACTTCAGGATCGACAACATCACTAAAATGCTGTGCTTCTGTTTCGGGACGAGGAGAGTATTTGAATGAAAAAATCTGATCGAACTTCACCTGCTTCATCACATCAATCGTCTCAGCAAAATCTGCATCACTCTCCCCTGGAAAAGCAACAATAATATCTGTAGAGATACTAACTTCAGGACAAATTGAACGTAATTTTTCAACACGGTTTAAGAACCACTCTTTTGAGTAACCGCGTTTCATATCTTTGAGCACTTTTGTACTGCCGCTTTGCAGTGGCATATGCATTGATTTGCATATTTTAGGATTATTTGCAAACTCTTCTATGAATTCATCATTCATATGAAAGGGATGCGGTGAAGTAAAACGAATACGACGCAAACCCTCTATCTTTGAGAGACGGCGAAGAAGCTCCGTAAAATTCACCTTCTCATGTTCACTTGAAGAGAAACGACGTCCATAATTATTGACATTTTGTCCAAGTAAAAAGATCTCTTTGGCACCATTATCAACTGCACGCTGCGCCTCACGCAAGATTAGTTCATCAGGAATAGATATCTCTTCTCCACGTGTTTTTGGAACAATACAAAAAGTACACTGTTTGTCACAGCCTATGGAGATGTTAATGTAAGCTTTATAAGGAGATGTTCTAAAATCATCAAAAGCAAATTCACTCTCATCATAGTTAATATCAACTTCAACAGCTCTCTCTTTATGAAGCACCTCTGTAATCTTTGAGACATTACGAGCACCGAGTACAAAATTGACATATGGAGCACGTTTAATGATCTGCTCACCAAGATGTGAAGCAGTACACCCACACACACCTATTTTAGCACCCTCTTTTTTCTTTTTATTAAAGACTCCAAGTTCTGAGAAGAGTTTAGATACAGGTTTTTCACGAACTGAACAAGTGTTAATCAAAATAAGATCGGCAATCTTCATATCATCTGTCGTCTCGTAGCCCTCTTTCTCTAAAGCTGCTATTATATGCTCACTGTCACGTGAATTCATTGCACAGCCAAGTGTCTCAATAAAAAGTTTTTTACTCATAAAGCTGCTCTTTAGCTCATAATATGAACTTGGTACATATAGTCATTATCTGACAATCCGTACTTCACTTCACTCATATAAAAACTTTTTCCCTGCTCTTCAAAGTGATCTTGCAATGCAAGTAGATCTTTGTGAGAATTTTCTCTATCGAAGTAAAAAATCACACTCTCTTCTTTTGCAACTTTATCTTCAATCTTTGCCAAATCAATCTTTTTTGGTTTCGCCTCTAAATCTGTTCTAGCTAATTTTAAATCCATCTAGGTAATTTCCTTTGCATTATTTTAAAAGTTTTGCATTATACTTAAAATCTACTAAAAATTGGGTTAAAGATGTTTTTAGCCATTTTTGAGTATAATACCCTACTTCAATAAGAAATCCCCTCAAAGAATTATCATTGTCAGAAAGATTTCTTAAAAATTAAGGAAATAACTATGGAAAAAATATTAGACATTGCAGAGGCAATCGGTCACGAAAAAGGCCTGCAGCCTGAAAAAGTACTAGAAGCATTAAAGACTGCATTTATCCAGACTGCAAAAAGAGTTATCGATCCAAACTTTGCATTTGAAGCAATTGTAGATGAAGATACAAAAAACATCAAAATCGTTCAGACTATTACTGTTGTTGAAGATGATGATGAGAGACTACAAGATGAAGAGAGTGCGCCTGCATACATCTCTATCACAGATGCAAGAGAGTATGATGATCAAGTAGAACTAGGCGACCAACTCCAAATAGACCATGATCTTGAAGATTATGGAAGAACTGCGGCATCAGGGCTACACCGAGAAATCGAGTACCACATTCAAAGACTTGTAGAAGATGAAGTCTATAACAAGTACAAATCAAAAGTAGGTACACTTGTAAGCGGACGTGTAACACGTGTTGATGCACAAAATGCAACGTACATTGAAGTTGATGAGATTCGTGCTGTACTTCCTATGAAAAGCCGTATAAAAGGTGAAGTTTTTGAAGTTGGCGACCATATCAAAGCCGTTGTTCGACGTGTAAATATGGACAAAGAGCATGGTATATCAATTGAGCTCTCACGTACAAGTCCTAAATTTTTAGAAGCACTTTTAGAACTTGAAGTTCCAGAGATTGCAGATGGTACCGTTATCATCGAGAAATCAGCACGTATTCCTGGTGAGAGAGCAAAAGTAGCAGTGCTTTCAACGCATCCTCAAGTAGATGCTGTAGGCGCAACAGTTGGTGTTAAAGGTGTACGTATAAACTCTGTAAGTGCTGAGCTTATCGGTGAGAACATTGACTGTATTGAGTACACAAACATTCCAGAACTTTTTGTCTCACGCGTAATGAGCCCGGCTATTATCTCTCACGTTGAGATTGTTAAAAATGAAGAGGGTGAAAATGAAAAAGCAATTATCACGCTTCCGGCAGATCAAAAATCAAAAGCTATTGGTAAGAGCGGCATAAACATCCGTTTGGCTTCAATGCTGACTGGTATGCAGATAGAGCTTGTAGAAACAGATGCCATAACAGGTGAAAACGGTGAGATCCAAGAGAAAAAAGATGGAGTAGATGCACTCGAAGCACTCTTTAACTAAAAACTCTCCAAAACTAAAAAGCAGGGTTAAAGCCTTGCTTTTAAATACACAACAACTAACTTCTGTTCATGTAAGGATTTAACTTCAATAACATCAAATCCGCCAACATATTTCCCAATAAAGTTAAAAAAGCTGTTATCATCAGTATTCCCATAATGATAGGATAATCCCGTGAGAGTGCGGAGATATAAAAAAGCTGTCCCATCCCCTCAATTCCAAAAATAGACTCCAAAATCACACTTCCACCTATAAGACCAGGCAAAGAGAGCCCAAGCAGTGTAATGATTGGCGGCATTAGATTTGGCAGGAGATAGTAACGCAACAACTCTTTTTTACTTAGTCCACGTGAGCGCGCAAAATAGTAATAATCACTTTTAAGTATTTCCAAAGTCAAAGATCGGATGTAAATTATCATACTACCTAGTCCTACAAATATCATCACTCCAATAGGCAGTGCCAAATGCCATGCCATATCTACTATATTTGCCACTCCCTCTTTTGGCTCTATAGAGTGCAAACCTGCTATTGGAAAAAATGACAACTTAATAGCAAAAAAGATAATAAAAAGCAGAGCAAGATAAAAAGATGGCATAGAAAATGAAAGCAGTGAGAGTTGACGGATAATATAATCCGTTTTATTTTCATAATTGAGTGCTGACTTGACACCTAAATAGAGCGAGAGTATAAACACAGCAACAAGGGCAATAATATTCATCCAAAGCGTTACAGGCAGACGCTTTAATATCTCACTACTCACATCCTGCCCACTGACAAAAGAGATGCCAAAATTAAATGTGACAATATTTTTCATCCAGTCAAAATACTGCTGCAGCAGTGGTTTGTCAAGCCCATAAACTGCTTTTAACTTTGCTATAGCCTCTTTTGTCATATTTGGGTTGAGCTCTCCTGCTCCAAAAAAACTATTTGGTGCTGCGTGAATGGCTACAAATGATATAACAGATATCAAAAAGAGCATAAGAAAAATATAAGAGATTTTTTTGAGTAGTAATTTCATAAAAAAATTATAGCATAAGTTAGATTTTATTGATGATTGGTGTTATTTAAAAAGAAAGTAGAGAGTTTAAGAGAGCAAAGCCCTTAGAAGAATTATTTTCTTCTAAGTTCTTTAATACGTGCTTTTTTACCTGCAAGTCCACGAAGATAGAAAAGTTTTGCACGACGAACACGACCGCGACGAATAACTTTAATTTCTTCAATTGAATCAGTAAATAGTGGGAAAATTCTTTCAATTCCAACACCATTAGCACCGATTTTACGTACTGTAATAGTTGCACCAGTACCTTGACCACGTTTAGCAATACAAACACCCTCGTAATTTTGAATACGAGTTTTATCACCTTCTTTAATTGTTACTGCTAAACGAACAGTATCACCAGCACGAAAATCAGGAATATTTTTCTCAGCGATTTGTGCTTTTTCAAAGTTTTCTATGTACTTATTTCTCATAAGTTTTTCCTTTAATTTTATTGCATAAAATGAAAGACAAGCCCTCATTTTACATCTGTCACGTAAATGAAAATAGTTTCATTTACTATGCTATCGCTTGAATTTTCTCAGCGAAAAGCTTATCGCATTAATGCGATCTCAAGATAATATTTTATATCTTATCAACTGCTCTGGTCTAAAAAATTTCGTCTTACATTCAGACAGAGCAAATTTCAGTGAGCGAATTTTACTATGATTTCCCTTTAAGTATTCTGATGGA
>CAZGSK010000024.1:0-14387 GCA_964528435.1 uncultured Sulfurimonas sp.
CAGGAGGCTTTCATCTGCTTCGTAGTGATGATGCAAAGATTCAACAAACCATAGAGCAACTCAAAGAGATGGGTGTGCTCTATGCAAATGCTACACACTGCACAGGTGATAAGGCGATGCAGCTCTTTAGTCGTGAGTTTGCTTCTTTTTAAAGAGCTCACGCAGGCAAGATGATTTAAAAGAGACCATAGGGACCTCTTTTTTGTATGCTTCGTACTCCTGTGAAAATTTTCTTTTTACTTCCATCTCTTCAAAAACAAGTACCATAAATATGATAAAAAGCATCTCTAGTGGGGCAATGAGAGTAATGAAAGTAGGGCTGCCAAGAAGCAGCGCCCAACCAAGAGGCAGGAGTGTCAGACCAAAGAGCATAGGGTGTCGCATACAACGATAGATACCTGTTGTAACAAGCTTGTTCGTCTCAAGTCGTGGAATATCTCCTTCTCTCCCTTTTGTCAGCTCACGTCCACCATTTGCAGCAGCTCTAAAAGCTAAAATAATAATAATCAAACCAAGAACTGCACTGATACTGTGAAAAAGTATGCTTTGAAAAAGAGGAGAGCCTTTATCTCTCATTATGGCAATAACTGCGCCTCCAAAGAGCATAACAAGCCATAAAAAAATGCGTATGACAACGGAAGCTGAAGTGTTGATATTCATACTAAGCCTTTAACTGATAAGATGCCATAGCAGTTTGAGTGCTAAAGTGTAGAGAATAAGTGCCATCAGTTTTTTGATATGACTCTGTTTGAGTTTAAAGTGCATGAGATAGTTTCCAATGTAGCCACCGGCAATGGCGGAGAGTGAAACTATTACTAAAAGTATCCAGTCTAGCGGTACATATGAAGCATACGTGAAAAAAGAGCCAAGTGCTGAAAATGGCACGACAAAACTGACAGCAACGGCTACTTTTTTGGGTTCAAAACCAAGAAGCGTCAAGAGTGGAATTAAGATATTACCACCTCCTACACCTAAAAGTCCTGAAAGAAAACCGACAATAGCTCCAACAAAAAAGAGAGGAAGTTTCGATGTGACATGAAAAAGAGCCTTTTTCTTTCCAAACATCATCATACTTGCAGAATAAAAGAGCATAATCATATAGAAAAATTTTACATACTCTTCATTGATAAAGTTACTACTGTATGCTCCAAGTGGAGCAAAAATGAGCATCATAACTGCAATAGGTGCTACAAAGCTATACTCTATTGCTTTGCGTTTGATGTTCATAACACTTGAAGTGATAGTAGTTGAAGCTCCGGCAAAGAGACCAACTGCTTTTGCTACTGTAAAGTCAAGTCCTAAGAAGTGCAGAATAGGAATAATGGCTACCCCGGCACCTGCTCCTCCCATAGAGAAGAGGGTAGAGAGTACAAAGGTAATAGCACTAAAAAGAATATAGTCGTTCATTACGGAATGCTAGGAGGTGTTATCTTTTTACCAAGCAGAGCATAGCTTTTGCCAACACGTGCAAGTGGTTCATAATCAAGAGTAATTCTCTCTTTGTCTGTGATGATTGTATCATCAATATACTGTGCTTTGATCTCTACAACCAAAGGAATAGTTTGTGAGCCTTTGAGATCAATTTCTTGATAAAATTCACAGAAAAATGCACTTGGAACTCCCTCAACCATTGGAGGAAAACCATCTACAACATTTTTTGTTGTAATACTGAATTCATCTGCTTCACTGAGGCTTGCATCTAACTCTTTTGAGCTAAAGTGCATCTTCTCTAAGAGTGCTTCATTGACCATACAAATCGTACATTTTTTTGTTTCACGTAGATTTTTGAGTGTATCTTTTTGCGTGCCGTCACTTTTATGCCCTACGCTGATGACCATGGTAGGAGGTTCTGAACTAAGCCCCATAAAATAGCTAAAAGGAGCAATGTTAAGAGTACCTTTTGCATCTTGCGTGAGAACCCATGCAATTGGTCGCGGGATAATGGTTTGTGCCATAAGTTGATAGCGTTGCGTAAGGGCTTTATCCGCATAATCTACTACCATTTTAAAGACCGACCATATGTTTGATGTTATCTATCATACCACTCTTTTGCGTATCTTCTTCATCCTCTTTTGGTGCACCCGTATAGGCATCTTCTGGCATTACATTTTCAGGCGTACCATCAACATTGACAACTTCGAGTGCTGGGTGAATCAGCTCACGCAACTTCTTTTGTACTACCATTTTTGTTGTCATAAGACTCATAGAGCAGCCGCCACAAGCACCTATGAGTTTAATATAAGCCACACCGTTTTTTACACCTAAAAGCTCAATGCCACCACCGTGAGAATTGACATATTCGCTTACTTTTGGAATATAGTTCTTAAGTGCATCATATAAATCTTCATCTAAAAATTGCATTATAAAACCTTTTGTATATTTTTTCTAATTATAGTTTATAATATTTAAGATAATCTTGTATGATAATAATAATCAAAAATTCTTATTTTTCTTTTTTCTTTATAAAAAAAACTCAAAATTTAGCTCATTTTGGATATAATCGCGTAATTTTATAAAAGAGAAAACTACAATGAACGTAAGAGAAGAATTCCTAAAATTTTTTGAATCAAAAAACCACACACGGGTAGCGTCGGCTCCACTTGTTCCAGACGATGCAACACTGCTGTTTAACAATGCGGGAATGGTCCCTTTCAAATCAATTTTTACAGGTGAGGTTCCTCGTCCAGAGAACCCACGTGCAACATCATGCCAGACATGTATTCGTGCAGGTGGAAAACATAATGACCTTGAAAATGTCGGTCATACAGCACGCCATCATACATTCTTTGAGATGCTTGGTAACTTTAGTTTTGGAGACTACTTTAAAGAGGATGCTATTGCGTATGCGTGGGAGTTTATTACAGAGGTGCTCAAACTAGACATTGATAAGCTTTGGGTAACAGTTCATGAGAGCGATGATGAAGCTGAAAAGATATGGCAAAAACATATTGCAGCCGATCGCATTATGCGTTTGGGCGATAAGGATAACTTCTGGGCAATGGGCGATACCGGTCCGTGTGGTCCATGTTCTGAGATATTTTATGATCAGGGTGCTGAGCACTTTAGTGGTCCTGAAGATTATATGGGCGGCGAGGGTGACAGATTTTTAGAGATTTGGAATCTTGTCTTTATGCAGTATGAGGTAAAAGAAAAAGGTGGAGAGAGAATGCCGCTTGCTAAGCCTTCTATTGACACAGGAATGGGACTTGAACGTGTTGTTGCCATTAAAGAGGGTGCACTTTCAAACTATGGTTCAAGTCTTTTTATGCCAATTATTCGCAAAGTTGAAGATCTTATTGGTAAAGAGTATCTGTATGCAAGCGGTGCATCGTACCGTGTTATTGCCGATCACATTAGAACGGCTGTTTTTCTTCTTGCTCAAGGTGTAAACTTCTCAAATGAGGGACGTGGCTATGTTCTTCGTAGAATTTTACGTCGTGCTGTACGTCATGGTTATCTTTTAGGTTTCCGTGAGCCGTTTATGTATAAACTTGTAGATATTTTAGTAGATATTATGGGTGAAGAGTATGATTACCTGGCGAAAAAATCTACTGCGGTAAAAGAGCAGATAGAGCTTGAAGAGGCGCGTTTTTTCAAAACTATTGAGTCAGGAATAGCACTTTTTAATATGGAGCTGCAAAATACAAAAGATATATTTAGTGGTGAGGTTGCTTTTAAACTCTATGATACCTATGGTTTTCCACTTGATTTGACAGAAGATATGTTGCGTGAGAAAGGGCTTGGGCTGGACTCTGCAAAATTTGAAGCATTGATGAATGAGCAGAGAAGTCGTGCAAAAGCTGCCTGGAAAGGGAGTGGAGATGATGCAGTCAGTGGTGATTTTAAAGAGCTTTTAGAGGAGTTTGGAGAGAATGAGTTTGTCGGTTATGAGACAATGCACCATGCCAGTAGGGTTTTAGCACTCTTAGATGAACATTTCTTGCGAGTTGAAGCACTTTTACCGGGTCAAAAAGGGTGGGTATTTTTAGATGTAACACCTTTTTATGCTCAGAGTGGTGGACAGTGTGGCGATATTGGCGAACTTACTGACAAAGCAAACGTTCTTGATACAAAGAAATTTTTTGGTCTTAATCTTTCAGAAGTTGAAGCGACAGCAGAACTAAAAGTTGGAGAGAATGTTGATGCAAAAGTTGATATTTCTCGTCATGAGATTACAAAACATCACTCTGCGACACACTTGCTTCACGCAGTCTTGTATGATGTACTTGGTGAGCATATCTCACAAGCCGGTTCTTTAGTTGAAGCAAATCGTCTTCGTTTTGACTTTTCACATCCAAAAGCTCTAAGTGATGCAGAGCTAGCAATAATTGAAGAGCGTGTGAATGTTGAAGTAACACGTGCTATACCTGCAAATACGGATGTAATGAGCATTGAAGATGCAAAAAAATCAGGTGCAAAAGCGCAGTTTGGCGAGAAGTATGGTGATGAGGTTCGTGTTGTCAGTTTCGGAGATGCTTCCATAGAGTTCTGTGGTGGTATTCATGTTGAAAATACAGCAAATATTGGTTCATTTATCATAACAAAAGAGAGTGGCGTGAGTGCCGGTGTTAGACGTATTGAAGCGGTTTGTGGCAATGCGGCATACAACTATTTCAAATCACAGCGTGAGCTTTTACAAACTGCTCAGCGTGAAGTTAAAAACCTTGATATTATTGCAGGTATTAATAGACTTAAATCAAATATTGATGAACTCAAAGTTGAGCTTAAAGAGACACAGGCATCAAATAAGGTTGAGATAAAAGCAGAGGATGTTAATGGTGTGGCAGTTGTTATTGATGAACTGCCAAATGGTGATATTAAAGAAAAAATTGATGAACTCAAAAACCAAAATGAGAAACTCTGTGCTATGCTCTTTCAAGTAAAAGGGGATAAAGTCTTAATCGCTGCAGGTGTCAAAGGGTGTGATGCAAAAGCGGGTGATTGGATCAAAAAAATCGCTCCTATTTTAGGTGGAGGCGGCGGGGGTCGTCCTGATTTTGCACAAGCAGGTGGAAAAGATAAAACGAAACTACCAGAGGCAAAAGAGGAATCATTGCAATATATTAAGGGAATGCTTGCTTAATGATAGATTTTGTGCTTGAAAATAGAAACATATTTATTTTTCTCCATGTTATCTCTGCGGTAATTTGGGTTGGAGGAATGGTTTCTATGCGTTACGCAGCACACTACTCATTTGTAGATATTGTAAATCCTCAAGATAGACTTGAAAAAACATCACAAGCACTGAAGCGTCTTTTTTATATTGTGCTTCCTTTTGTTCTTACTTTGGCAGCTACAGGAGCGCTTTTAACTGTAGCATATGGAATAAAATATACTCCATTTCACTATTTGACACACCTTAAAGAGGCTATATGGGGATTGATGTTTATCAATCTTCTTTCTATGATGTGGCGTCGTTTACAAGCAGATAAAGCGATGCAGCAGGGCGATTTTAACAGAGCACGTGCTATGCTTGCTCTTATTGGAAAATATATGGTTCCTGTCAATATTATTCTTGGTATAACTGCTATCTTTGCAGGAACACTTTTAAGAACATATCTGTGAAAAAAGGTCATAAGTGCAGAGTATAGAAGCTTATTTTGTTGATGATATTATTGATGAAGAGACAAAAGTAATATTTGTGCTTGAATCACCACACACACAAGAGGTTAAGATGGGTTATCCTGTTGCAGGTAAGAGTGGAGTTGATATGTCGCTTGTTCTTTTTAATCTGAATGAGCCTTTTGGCAAACTTGTAAAAGAGCGAAGCATCAAGCATCTTGGACTTTGCAATATCTCAAACTATCCACTGCAAAAGTCTGCTTATGAAGCAGATGATCAAAATTTGAAAGTTTTGGAATTTTTTGAAACAATCAGACAGAATCCAAAACCGAGAAAACATGCGAAAGGGGGCATCAATCTTGTAATAGAGAAGATGTTGAATAATTTTCAATCTCGACTTGAAAAACATAGAGACAAGCGCATTGTTCTTTGTGGAAGATTTGCACAAAATGCTTTTGATGTTGTTTTTGATGAGAGTGATTTTGAAGCAGTTCTTCGTGTGCCCCATCCCTCGTTTAATAATTGGAGAAAAGCACGGTATGCAGAAGATATAGAAGCACTAAAAAGGTTCATAGTATGTTAAGACTTGCCTCTTCATCTCAGACACGGGCACTTTTACTGCGTGAGGCAGGAATTGCATTTATTCAAGAGAGCGTAGATTTTAATGAAGATGCCATTGTTGCAACAACGCCCAAAAATTTTGTCTATCAGGCTACTTTAGGAAAATATGAAGCCAATCTTAAAGCCTTTGGTTATGAAGATTATCCTCTTTTGGTTGCTGATACTGTTGTAACTTCTCAAAATCAGATCTTACGTAAAGCAAAATGTGTTGATGACGCTCGTAATATTTTACAGACACAAAGCGGAAATATTACGAGTATTATTACCTGTTTTATCTACCATGCAAAAGATAGAAAAATTGTTGATATTTCCCAAACGGATTATATTTTTGAGAAATTTGAAGCAGATGATTTGGACTCTTATTTGCAAAGCGGTGAGTGGCGAGGCAAAGCGGGTGCCTGTATGGTTGAGGGCTTTTGTAAAAAGTATATCCGAGAGGTTCGTGGCTATGAGAGTACGGCAATGGGATTGAGCGTAGAAGTTTTAAAACGCTTTATGTGATGGTGCTGTATGAATTTTTATGAAAAAGAGCTTCAGGCATTAAAAAGAGCGGGAAGATACAGAGAGAGAATACTCTCTTCAAAGAGCTTAAAAGATTTTGCATCAAATGATTATTTGGGTTTGGCAGAGAAAAAATCTTTGCATCAAAAAACGTGTGAAATTTTAAGTGCAAATCCCTCTAATGCTGCAAAAGCTTCTATGCTTGTCAATGGCTACCATCAAATTCACAAAGATTTTGAAGATGCTCTTTGTGAGGCAAACGGCTTTGAGGCAGGTGTTGTTTTAGGCAGTGGTTTTAATGCAAATATTGCCTTGATTGAGGCTTTGGTTCGCAAAGGGGATAGACTCTTTATGGATGAGCTCTATCATGCTTCTGGCGTTTTGGCTTCACAACTCCATGGCATAGATGTTACTTTCTTTAAACATAACAATATGGACGAGCTGCGTGAGCTTTTAAAAGAGTCTCACGCAAAGCGAAATATCATAGCAGTTGAGGGAATATACTCTATGGATGGGGATCTCTGCTCACGTGAGGTCTTTGCAATAGCTGATGCGTATGAGGCACTCTTAATTGTAGATGAAGCGCATAGCAGCGGTGTTGTTGGAAAAAATTTAATGGGTGTTTATGAACATTATGAGATTAAGATTCAGTCAAATCACATAAAAATGGGAACACTTGGTAAAGCCTATGGAAGTTTTGGGGCTTTTATTTTGGCAAGTGAGCATATTATTGCTTATCTTATTAATCGTGCAAAGCCAATTATCTATGCAACGGCACTCTCTTTATATGATACACTTTTAGCACAGCAATCTTTAGACTATATTCTTGCTCACGCAAGTGAATTAAAGAGAGAAATTCAAAAGAGACAAGAGATTATTTATAATGAACTTGGTATGAAAGTTGCAGGGCTTATTGTTCCTGTTCCTGTTGGTAACAACAATAAGGTGATGGCGATAAAAGAGAGACTTTTAGAAGTAGGCTATAGTGTTGGTGCTATTCGTCAACCAACAGTAGAGAGTGCCATTATTCGTTTAATAGCACGATTGGGTGAGAGCAGTGAAGATCTGCGTGAGCTTTGTAGGGAATTAAAAAAAGCAGTATGATAGCAGTTAAAAAACTTCAAATTTCACTTGATAATACAAAGTTGGTCGATATTGCGTTTAGTATAGACTCTTCACTTGCACTTATCGGGCAGAGCGGTAGTGGTAAAAGCCTGACACTCAAAGCTCTTTTGGGTATGCTGCCTAAGAGTATGCGTTGTACTTTAGAGTATGAGAGTGATTTTGCATTTATTGCAGGTGAGAGCATAGGTTTTGTGCCGCAAAATCCTTTTACAGCACTCTCTCCTCTGACAAAAATTAAAAAACAGTTTTTTGTGGATAAGAGTAGAGTAGAAGAACTTTTTGATGAAGTTGGACTCTCATTGGATCTTTTGGAGCGTTTTGCTCCAGAACTCTCTGGTGGACAATTACAGCGTGTCGTGATTGCCATGGCACTGGAAAAACGGCCAAAACTGCTGCTTTTGGATGAGCCGACAACAGCACTTGACCCTGAGACAAAGGTGAAAATTCTTCAGCTCTTGCGTGACTTGCAGCAAAAAGAGGGTTTTGCTATGCTTTTTGTTACACATGATATACTTTCAGCAAAAGAAATATGCAAAAAAGTTTGTGTCATCAAAAATGGGCTAATAGTCGAAGAGGGTAATATGCAAGATCTTATCACTGCTCCAAAAGAAGCATATACAAAGAGACTAATCGAAGCAAATTTTGCAAATAGGGATTTTAGAGAATGATTAAAAAAGTATTGTTAACACTGATATTATTGGGATTTTTATCGCCATTTGCGATACTTGCCTATTACTACTTCGGTTATGATTATGATATCTCATCATTGACAGAGTATCATCCGGCACAAACAAGTCGTATTTATGATAAAAACGGAGAAAAAATTGCAAATATTTTTTATAAACAGCATCGTTATTATGCTCCTTTTGAAGAGATTCCTCCTCGCATTATTGAAGCACTTGTAGCGATTGAAGATACGACATTTTTTGAGCACTCAGGTGTTAATTTTGATGCAATTTTTCGTGCAGTTATTAAAGATATAAAAGCTAGAAAAATGGTTGAAGGTGCAAGTACTATTACGCAGCAGCTTGTAAAAAACAAACTTTTAACACGTGAGAAAAAACTCTCACGCAAGATAAAAGAGCTTATATACTCCTTTAAATTAGAACATGCGCTTACAAAAGAGCAGATTTTAGAACGTTATCTCAATGAAATCTATTTTGGACATGGGTATTATGGAGTAAAGACTGCTGCAGATGGCTATTTTCATAAAAAACTCTCAGATTTGACACTGAAAGAGATGGCAATTTTAGTTGGGCTTCCAAAAGCACCAAGTACCTATGCACCGACGAAAAACTATGAGATCTCTATGGGAAGAGCAAATCGTGTTATTACAAGAATGCATACTCTTGGTTGGATAGATGATGCAACATTTCACAAGGCATTGGCGGAGAGCCCTGTGGTTTATGATGACACTCTCACGCAAAACAAAGCACCTTTTATTGTTGATGAAGTTGCCCGTAGATTTAAAAAGATGGGATATGATGACTTAAAAACCGGCGGTTATGAGATATTTACAACAGTTGATCTTCGTCTGCAACAAGCAGGTCGGGAATCACTTATGTATGCGTATAAGCTGGCACTAGAGCGAATAGAAAAATATAAGGCAAAAGAGCAAGAAGGCTTTAAAAAAGCACAAAAGAGTGGTGAGAGTGAGTTTGAATTTCAAGATGTCAATGTCTCACAACTTAATGGTGCTTTAGTTTCCCTTGATAGTAAAACGGGAGATATCTTAGCGCTTGTTGGTTCAGTAGATTATAAAAAAAGCTCTTACAATCGTGCTACACAGGGGCAACGCCAACCCGGTTCTGCTTTTAAACCTTTTATTTATCAGGTAGCTATCGATTTGGGTTACAGTGGTGCAACACAACTTGTTGATATTGCCAAAACATATGAGTATGAAAAAAATGGGCAAGAGATGAAGTGGCAACCGAAAAACTATGAGAAAAATTACAAAGGGCTTGTTACGCTGCGTGAGGCATTGATCCATTCACGTAACCTTGCAACAATTAATCTTGTTAATGATATTGGACTGGCAGAATTATTAAGAGATTTGAAGAAATTTCATATTAAAAATATTCCAAACGATCTCTCTATTTCCCTTGGAACAATGTCTATGTCTCCGCTTGAACTGGCGCAGTATTATACCTCTTTTTCAAATTATGGTACGCAGGTTGTTCCTCATTTAATTCTCTCAATTGAGCAGAATAATGAGACAATTTATGAGAAAGAAGAGAAATCCTATTTTATAACGAAACCGACACAATCTTTTATAATGACTTCTATTTTGCGTGATGTTGTTAAGCGTGGTACAGGAAGACGTGCCGGCGTAAAAGGAATTGAACTTGCCGGAAAAACAGGAACGACAAATAATAATATCGATGGATGGTTTGCAGGATATTCGCCAAGTATTGAGACTGTTGTATGGTTTGGAAATGATGATAACTCTCCAATGTATAAAAGAGAGACAGGTGGACGTATAGCAGGTCCTGCTTTTGCAAACTATTTTAGAAATATTTTAAAACTCTATCCTCAAGTCGAAAGAAAATTTGACGTTCCTGAGGGTATTATAGAGGTAAATATAGGTGGAAGAACAGAGTATTTTAGTGATATCTCAAAACCTCCACGCTCAGAACAAATCTCAGATCCTCAGGAGGAGTTGTTATTTTAAACTAATAGTGAACATTGCTCCATTATTAATATTTTCAACAGTGATGGAGCCAGCGTGCTTTTGTACTATTTGTGAACTCATATAAAGACCGATTCCTGTCCCTTTGCCATCTGCTTTTGTGGTAACATTTGGTTTAAATATTGAGCCAATTACAGCAGGGGGAATGCCTCCTGCATTATCCTCAAATTCAATAATTCCATGATTTTCATTTTTATAAGTACGGATGGTAATTGAACGGTTTTGAATTGCTTTTTCATTAAAGGCATCGATAGTATTGCTTATGAGATTTAAAAAAAGGTGTTTAAACTCGTTGATCTGCCCATGGAGTATAATATCCTCTTGTATTTCCACATTAACTGCAATAGTATTTTTGAGTAGTTCATCTTTCATAAGCACTTCAACACTCTTTAAACACTCAGTAACTGAGAAATCTTGCGAGTCTTTGGATGGTCTAAAAAAGGTACGAAATTCATTGAGGGTATTTATCATATGCGCTATTTGCATATGTGTCATCTCTGTTACTTCTGTGATGTACGCTTCATCAACAGTTCCGTTTTTAAAATCATCAAGCAGCATATCATTCATCATGCTTAGAGAGTTGAGCGGTTGTTTCCATTGGTGTGCAACAGCATCCATCATTTCACCCATAGCTGCCATTTTTGATTGTTGTCTGAGCATCATATCTTTTTTTTGACTTGAAGCATTTACTTTGAGAGTTCTTTGGTCTATCTGTTTGATAAAGAAAGCTTGGTTTTTGATTGTTTTTGTATCTTTTTTCTTCTCTTCTTCATAGAGGCTAACGAGTTCATTGATTTTTTGAGGGATTTGTTCACAAGCACTCTGGCGAAGTGCTTCATGCTTGGAACTTGTAAAAAGTAATTCTATCTCACGCAGAATCTTTTTACTTTTTTCTTCTAACATTGTGCTATCTTTATGTAAATGCCCTATTGAGTGCACAGAACATTGCCTTTATAGAAGCAACTGTTATATCGTTGTCTGCTCCGACTCCAAAACATGAAAGAATCTCTTTGTTTTGAATCTCAATATAAGCAATCGCTTTTGCAGAGCTTTGGTCACCGCAAGAGTGCTCAGAGTAGGACTTAATAGTAAAACTGTTTTTATACTCTTGCATCAGTGCATTTTTGCAAGCGTCAATAGGACCGTTTCCTTTGCCCTTTGATGTAATCTCTTTGCCATTATAGGTGTAGGTAAGCGTGCAAGCAGATTGACCATTATCAGAGCTTAAAGAGACATCTTTAAAAGTAATATGCTCTTTAATTTTAAAGTAGGTATTTTGAAATACTTCTAAAATCTCTTCAGGGCTTAACTCTCTTCCTTTTTCATCACTTAGGGCTTGAACTGCTCGACCAATTTCTGGGTGCATTGCTTTTGGAAGATGATAGCCATAATTTTTTTCTAAAATATAGGCAACGCCACCTTTTCCAGACTGTGAGTTGATACGAATGATAGACTCATAGGTTCGCCCGACATCAGCAGGGTCAATTGGTAAATAAGGCACTTCCCAGAAAGGGTCCTCTTTTGCCTGTTGATAAGCAAGCCCTTTGTTAATTGCATCTTGATGAGAGCCTGAAAATGCTGTATAGACAAGTTCACCTACATAAGGATGACGTGGATGAGTCGGAAGCTCTGTCACATGCTCTACAACTTTTACTACTTCATTGACATCAGAAAAATCAAGACCACTATCAATGCCTTGTGTTGTCATATTAAGTGCCAAAGTAATGATATCAACATTTCCTGTACGCTCACCATTGCTAAGGAGTGTTCCCTCAACTCTGTCTGCACCTGCTAAAAGTGCAAGTTCCGTTGCTGCAATGGAAGTGCCCCTGTCATTATGTGTATGTGTTGAGATAATGACATTCTCACGATTATCAAGGTGTCTGCCCATCCACTCAATTTGGTCTGCATAAATATTTGGCGTTGCCATCTCTACCGTCGCAGGGAGATTGATAATGACCGGACGCTCTTTAGATATACCCCAACGAGCTGTAACTTCGTTTGAAATACGTGCAGCAAACTCCAATTCTGTTCCTGTGAAACTCTCCGGAGAGTACTCCAAGAAAATCTCACCATCATGGTTGGCTTCATATTTTTTTACCAAATCAACACCTTCAAGTGCTAAGGCAATAATCTCTTCTTGTGTTTTTGAAAAAACTATTTTTCTCTGAGCTATTGATGTTGAATTATAGAGGTGAACAGTTGCTTTTTTTACACCTTGCAGTGCTTGGAATGTTTTTGCAATTAAGTGCTCACGTGCTTGTACAAGTACCTGTACCGTGACATCATCGGGAATGAGGTTATCATCAACAAGTTTACGTAAAAAGTCAAATTCTATTTTCGAGGCAGAAGGAAAACCAACCTCTATCTCTTTAAATCCGAGTTTGAGTAAGAGTGCAAAAAGTTCAAGTTTTTTATTCATGTCCATTGGGTTGATAAGTGCCTGATTACCATCACGTAAATCTACACTACACCAACGAGGTGCTTTTGTAATTGTATTGTCCGGCCATTTTCTGTCTGGCAAGTCTATTTTTGGATATGGCTTATATTTGCCTTTTGGAATATGATTCATAATTTTGAATCCTTTATAACTTGAAATTTATGATAGTACACTCTTACATTAACTATCTTGGCGGAATTATAGCAAAAATGGTGGTGATTAAAAAGAAGTTTTAATATTAGTTGAAAAATTTAAAGGATAATTTTTATTATTTATAGAGGTTTCTCTCCCAAAAAGGGAGAAAATGTTAGCACTGGTACGTAGTTTTGAACTCATAAGCAGTTGGACGACCTTCATCAGGGAAAACGTCACGATCAAATCTATATGCTTGATACGCATCGATAAACTCTTGTGTAAATACAGGTTTTAAGAAGTCGTTGTCACGAATAAGTGCTTCAAGTGAACCACGAAGTGTATGTGGCATTTGAGGAATATTTTTTTGGCGAATTTCATCTAAACTTAGTTCAAATAAATCTTCATCCATTGGACCAACAATGTCTTTACCGGCTCCAGTTTTGATACCATCAAGACCAGCCATCATCATTGCAGCAAATGCAAGGTAAGGACAAGCAGTAGAATCTGGAAATCTCATTTCAATACGAGTTGCTTTTTCACCGGCGCCAAAAGGAACACGACAAGCAGCAGAACGGTTTTGAGAAGAGTATGTTAAGATACTTGGAGCTTCAAAACCAGGGATAAGTCTTTTGTATGAGTTAGTTGTAGGGTTTGTAAATGCAGCAACTGCACGTGCATGTTTAAAGATACCAGCAGTATAATCAACAGCTAAATCACTTAAATTACCATAGTTCCCTTCTTTATAGAAAAGGTTTTTACCATTTTTCCAAAGTGATTGGTGTACGTGCATACCGTTTCCGTTGTCACCATAGAGTGGTTTTGGCATAAATGTAGCAGTTTTTCCGTTAAGGTGAGCGATCATTTTTACAACATATTTGTATTTTTGAACATTGTCAGCAGCACCGATGATGTCACTAAATACGATACCGATTTCACCTTGACCTTGTGCAACTTCGTGGTGACCAAGAACAACTTCAAGACCAACTTGCTCTAGTACCTGCATCATTTCAGCACGCATATCTACCATAGAATCAGTTGGAGCTACCGGAAAGTAACCACCTTTTGTACCTGGACGGTGACCTGTGTTGTACATATCTTCATAGTGTGTATTTGAGTTCCACTCACCCTCTTCAGAATCGATAATATACCCTGCTTCATTGATATTATCAACAAACTTCACATCATCAAAGATAAAAAATTCATTTTCAGGTCCAAAGTATGCCGCATCTGCGATACCAATCTCTTCAGCATGTTTGAGGGCTTTTTTAGCGATAGAACGTGGACATCTTTCATATAAGTCACCTTTGTAGATGT
>CAZGSK010000025.1:0-14362 GCA_964528435.1 uncultured Sulfurimonas sp.
GTAAACTTGTAAAAGAGCTCTGGACAGTAGCAGGAGAAGATCCCCACTACAAACCACCTATCCAGAGAACGAACTTTCGATAGAAGTCCTAAAAACTCGGGCTTCCATCAAAACCAAAACCACCACCAAAACTGCCGAAGTTTGGATCCATATAGCCAAATTGTGATGATTTTGCACGTAGTTTTTCAATGTCTGCTTTACTTGAAATACCCTGAGGACAGACTACTGTACACTCATTACACAAAGTACAATCCCAAACACCATTTAGCTGAATAGTGTCGATTTTCTCTTTTGGTTGCCCCTCACGTTTGTCACTCACAACTTTCCAGACACGCGTGAGCGCAAAAGGCCCTAAAAACTCCTCATTAACCGCAAAAACAGGACAAGCCGAATAGCATGAACCACATAAAATACAGTCACTCTGAATTGCATTGAGCTTCTCATCTTCGTGTGTAAGCTTTGCCTCACTGTTATACTCACGCAGCCACGCTTTTGCATGTGCATTTTTTTCTAATGCCTTGTCCATATTCACAACCAAATCACGAATAACAGGCATATTTTTCAATGGTTCTACAACATCTCCCTCTTGCACTTTATAAGAACAGGCAAGCACCTCTTTTTCATTGACACGCATCGCACAAGAGCCACAAACACTGCTGCGACACCCACTACTGTATGCCAGTGAACTATCCATCTCTTGTTTTATATGATTTAATATCTCTAAAAGCGTTGCATCTTGCATATCTACATCATACTCTATAAAATCATACTCTCTTTTTATGCTTATTTTCATCTGCTACTCCTGTTCTATCGTATGCGCACCGATACTCTCGTTGCGTGAGAGTGCTGATGTAATAACAACTTCTGCAATATCTAACATATTTCTAAACTCTAAAAACTCTATAAGCTCTGTGTTATATCTTGATGTAGTATCTTTTGCGCCCATACTCAGAAGTTTCTCTTTACACTCTTTTATAAATGCAAGTGCCTCACGCAGCTCACTCACACGCCTAACAATACCGACTTTGTTATAAAGAAGATTTCCCATCATCTCACGCAGAGTGTAAAAATCGACTTCATGCGTAAAATTTTGCTCCAAAAAGTCATCTTTTGGAGAGGATGCTGCGTGAGAGTTCATTGTTTTTGCTCTCTTTGCACCATTTTTACCTGCCTCTTTTCCAAAAACAACTATCTCTAAGAGTGAGTTTCCTCCTAAACGATTAGCGCCATGGACTCTATGATTAGAACACTCACCACAAGCAAACAAACCCTCTAAGTTTGTTTGTGAGTTATTATCTACTTCTATTCCACCCATAGTATAATGCGCAACCGGTTTAATAGGAACTAAATCATAAACAGGATCTACATTTTCATAAAGCTTTGCCAACTTTCTCTCTTGCGGTAAACCCTCATTGATGAACTCCTCCCCCAAATGACGAATATCCAAAAAAATTGCTTCACCCTTTTTTATCTCTGCATTTAATGCTCGGCTCACTTCATCACGAGGAGCCAACTCATTCGTAAAACGCTCACCTTTTGAATTTACAATGTAACCGCCCTCCCCACGAGCTGATTCGCTGATGAGAATTGAGGAATTTTTCAATCCTGTTGGATGAAACTGTACAAACTCCATATGTAAAAGCTTCGCTCCTGCACGTTTTGCAACTGCTATACCATCGCCTGTCGCTTTTGTAGAGTTTGTCGAATTTTTCCCATAAATACGTGAATATCCACCCGTTGCCAAGATAACTGACTTTGCAAAATAACTCTCTTTTTGCCCACTTCTAAGATCAAGCATCAAAGCACCGCATACCATGCCATTTTCATCTTGCAACAACTCTAAAAGAATCTTCTCACTTTTCATCTCAATACCCAAAGAGAGCGCTTTATCATAGAGTGTATGAAGAATTTTAAGACCTGTATAATCCTGTGCATAACAGGCACGCGGAGCCGATGCCCCACCTAATGTTCGCTGAGCTATCTTTGCATCTGCTGTACGTGAAAAACATACACCAATACTATCAAGCCATGCAACTGTTGCAGGTGCCTCAGAACACATAAAACGAACCGTCTCTTCATCTGCCAAGCCGTGAGCAGATTGAAGCGTATTTTGAATATGTGCTTCAATACTATCCGCTTCAACATTTCCAAGTGCCGCATTAATCCCACCCTGTGCCATACAGGTCTGACTGCGTGTCGGGTACTCTTTTGTCAGCACAATAACATCTACACCCTCCTCTTTTGCAGCAATTGCAGCCGTAAGTCCAGCACCGCCTGCACCGATTATTAGTACATCTGTTTTCACATTACACTCCTCAAATTATTAGCAACTTTGTATTTTTATAAGGTGGTTTTTGGAGGCTCGTGATCTAGCGAGGATTTGTCCTCTAAAAACTACCTTATAAAAATACTCCCAGTAGATAATATCTCCCTACTCTTAAAAGCCCCGCTATTACAACAAACCAAACAAATTTCAGTCTAACAAGTCCGGCAACAATTGTCAAAGGATCACCAACAATAGGAAGCCAAGAGGCAAGAAGTGCAACATAGCCATACTTATGCCCCCACACAAAAACCTTTTTACCAATTTTTGAGTGAAAAAGCTTTCGTTTTGTTGCTTCATAAAGAAAATATCCAAGATAGTAGTTAAGTATTATGGCTAAAATATTACCACTTGAAGCAGCAATCATAGCATGGGAGAAATCCATACCACTCTTCAATGCTCCTACAAAAGCAAGCTCTGAAGAAAATGGCAAGATTGTCGCTGCTAAAAAAGCAGAAACAAACAGTGCAAATTCTGCCATAAAAGACTAAAAACTCTCTTTGATATTTTGACAAACAGAAGCAATGAGCTTCTCTCTGGCTTCAACACTTGTCCATGCAATATGTGGTGTCATATAGAGTCGCTCCGGATGCTTCACTGCAAGAAGCGAACTGCTCTCTGGAAGTGGCTCTTTTTCAAAAACATCCAAACCAAAGTAAAGCTCACGCTCATCGACTATCGCAGCAACCGCCTCTTCATTGACAATACCGCCACGCCCAAGATTAAGTACAACTGCACCCTCTTTAAGGTGTTGTAACTTCTCATAATTAAGCAGATTTTTTGTCTTTTCATTCAGCGGTGCATGAATAGAGATAATATCACTGCTCTCTAAAAGTCGATGCAACACAACCTGCTCAAACTCATCACTTGAGTTTCGCCCACTTGTCGAGTAGTAGATAACATTTGCCCCAAAAGCAGTTGCTACACGAGCCACCTCACGCCCTATTGCACCAAGACCGATGATGCCCCAAGTTTTGTCTTTTATCTCAAAAAACGGATGACTTACATCGGTAAAAACAGTACTGCGTGAGTACTCTTTTGACTTAACTACCTCATCATAATAACGAGAGTGTCCCATTAGATAAAAGAGCATTGAAAAAGTGTGCTGAACAACCGAGTCTGTTGAATATCCAGCTACATTTTTAACCTCTATGCCCAGCTCACGCGCCGCTTCAAGGTCAACATTGTTCATCCCCGTCGCTGCAACACAGATAAGCTTCAAAGAGGGAGTGCTCTGCATATGCTCTTTTGTTATAACCACTTTGTTCGTTACAACAACATCAGCATTCTCAATTCGCAGTTGCGTGAGCGACGCTTCCGTAGAGGCAAAAGTATGCACATCGCCCAAAGCTTCAAAACAATCTAGTTTTGTCTCTCCAAACGTAATGGCATCAAGAAGAACTATCTTCACTTATGCGTCTTTTATTTTTGTAATGAGTTCACGTGCTTTTTCTAAAGCAGCTTCAACTTTATCAAATACAAGAGCAACCGCCAAACGACGCCCTTTATGTGCTTCTGGTTTTGAAAATACCCGTACAAACGAATTGTCACTAAAAAGGCTCTCATCAACATCAACAACCGGTGCATAATTATGTACTTCACTTTTAAACGCAGCAGATGCACCATCACCATAGAATGTAAAACCTAAAGGCAGTCCAAGAACTGCTCTGAGATGAATGGCAAATTCACTTTGAGATTGTGTAATGAGTGTTACCATTCCCGTATCATGTGGGCGAGGGCTTACTTCTGAAAAGTAAACTTCATCCCCTTTTACAAAAAGTTCAACGCCAAAAAGCCCCTGTCCACCAAGACCATCAGTAATGGCTTTTGCAATCTCTTGCGATTTCTGTTTTGCCACGTCACTCATCTGTGCCGGTTGCCATGAGAAAACATAATCACCATCTCTTTGCTCATGCCCGATAGGCTCACAAAATACTGTCTCTTTACCGTTACGAGCAGTCAGCATAGTAATCTCATAATCAAAATCTACAAATGCTTCAACAATAAGCTCACTCGCATCTCCACGAGCCTCTTTTGCAACTTCCCATGAAGTATCAATATCATCTTCACTTCTTGCAATAGACTGTCCATGCCCTGACGAGCTCATAACAGGCTTAATAACACATGGAAAACCAAGCTCAAGTGCTGCCTCACGCAAGCCCTCTTTTGTTGTTACAAATTTATAAGGACCTGTTTTAAGGTTCAATGTCTCAGCCGCAAAACTACGAATATTTTTTCTGTTCATCGTCTTGCTAACAGCATTGGCATTTGGAATAACGTTATAACCCTTATCTTCCGCCTCAAAAAGAGCATCAATACTGATAGCTTCAATCTCTGGTAAGATATAGTCAGGTTTTTCACGATAGATAATCTCTAAAAGAGCCTCTTTGTTTTGCATATCAACAACATGGCTTCTGTGTGCTACCTGATGTGCAGGCGCATTTTCGTACTTATCAACGGCTATCGTCTCAAGTCCAAGACGCTGCGCTTCAATAACGACTTCTTTTCCTAGCTCACCTGAGCCAAGTAACATAATTTTTTTTGAGTTTGATTTAAGAGGGGCTGAGAATCTCATGGATATAATTCCTTCATTGATATTGAAAGAATTATATCAAAATAGGATTAATTTTACTGTTTTAATCCTATAAGTGTCTGCAAAAGTTGGTCTGAAGTTGTAATTGTTTTTCCATTAGCCTGAAAACCACGCTGAATGATAATGAGCTGCGTGAGCGCACGTGAAAGGTCAACATTGGAAGCTTCAAGCGCTGAAGATTGAATAAAACCACGTCCGGCAGTTGCCGCTGTACCGATGATAGGATCTCCTGAGTTGGCAGTTTGAATATAAACATTGCCACCCTCTGTTGAGAGCCCTTCATTATTTGTAAATTTTGCCATAGCAATCTGTGCTAAACCAAAAGAACGACCATTTGAAAAAGAACCGACTAATGTTCCAGATTGATCAATTCTAATACCAACTAAATCACCACCTGTAAAACCATCTTGAGAGATTCCCGAAGTAGCACTTTTTGAATCAAAACTTGTCATACCATCAAACTTATTTGGAGTACCAAAAGATAATCTCACGGTTTGAAAAGGTTTTGAACCATTGTTTCCGGAAAAAGAGATACTACCCGGATCATAACTTGATATAGAACCATCATTATTAAACTTAATACTTCCTACAAGCTGATTTTTTGGTGCTGAAGCACTAATAGTAGCAGGATCTGGAACTGTAATAGTTGTTCTCCATGTGTCAGTTGCAGTTTTTCTAAATGCTGTTCGTAAAGTATGTTTTGTCCCCAATGAGTCAAAAATATCAATTGAACTAGAGTGTGTAGCAGCATTAATATCCTGTGAAAATGCTATAGAACCTGTCGTATTTGGCAAATTTGCTTCTAAAGCTTTCATTGTTGTTGTAAAACGAGTGTTCTCTACAATATCATTAGCTGCATCTGTATAAGCATTTACCTTTATGCTTAAGTCACTTCCACCTAATGCAGAGTTATCAATAACTACTTTTCCTTTGTCGTTAACTGTCACCGTTGCATTCGGAGAAGCATTAGTAACATGTCCACGAATATCATCAACTAAATCTTGTAAAGTTGTAAATTTATCGCCTGAATTGTCAGTTGGATCATACTGCAAAGTATAATCAGTGCCATTTACAGTAAAAACAATACCTTGGTCTTTTTTTAGAGAAAATGCCTCTCCATTACTGTTAAACATAACACCAAGATCACCTGATGGAACAGTATTGTTATTTTTATCTGTCACATTCCCATTATTGTCTATTTTATAAGCTGGTGAATAACTTTTAACGAGAGGACCGGAATTGAGATTTGCTTTTAAAACAACCTCTTGCGTAGCCTGTGCCGGTGTTGTAAGCCCCGGTGGAATATTGATATCTTGAATAGGTGCTGTCGAATCCACCTTACCGGTATCCAAGTCACGCAACCAGCCCTGTGCAATAAAACCATTATTATCAACGAAGTTTCCACCCGCATCAAATTTAAAATCTCCTGCACGAGTATATTTGTAAGTATTACCACCATCTGGAGAAATAATAAAAAAACCATCACCTTGAATAGCAACATCGGTATTTTTATCGGAATTTTGGATTGAACCTTGAGAGAAGATTCTTGTCATTGAGCTTACAGTAGAACCAAGTCCAACCTGAACAGGGTTCTTCCCGCCAAGTTGCCCTTGAGGAGCTGTTGCAATCGCTCTTGTTTGCGCTAGTAAGTCTGAAAAATTTGCACGTGAATATTTAAAACCGACTGTATTGACATTGGCAATATTATTTGATTCTACATCCATCGCTATTTGATGAGACTGCAGTCCGGAAACTCCGGAAAAAAGTGATTTTAACATAAGAAATCCTTTACCTCTGCTTCTATAAGGCAGATAATTAGTAAAGAATTAAAGCATAAAGTGTTCCAATTTTTAGACTAAAACTATGCATCCATATTAAGGGCTTTTTGGATCATCTGATCAGCAGTAGTTACAGATTTTGAGTTGGCATCATAAGCACGCTGCAAAATTATTAACTCTGTCAAACCTGAGCTCATCTCAACATTAGAGCCTTCAAGTTTAAAATTTGTAATTTCAGTACCAATGATATTTTGCCCTGTTGCATCTTTAAAAAAAATCGCTTTGCCACTATTTGAACTTTGTGCAAAGCGTGTTCCGGTAATTCGCTCCAAGCCCTGATCGTTTTGAAAATGAAACACAGCAATTCTACCGACACTGCTTTGGCGTCCATTGGTAAATGTAGCAATAACCTCTCCGTTTTTATTAATAGAGTAGCCTCGAAGCTCACCACCAATAGTACCGTCTGCCACACTAGAGCCAGATACTACAGGAATATCTATAGAGACTATACCATCATATCCGCTCCCAAGATCAATAGCTACGGGGGTTCCATTATTATTTATGCTCGTTAGTGTTGATGAGGTTAAAGCACCACTATCATCGAAAGAGACTTGACCGCTTTGCGTATCGTAGGTTGCCTGCCCATCAAGTGATTTTACAGTCGCAACAACATCCCATTGTGTTCCTGGAAGTGTCTGCACAGCTGAACGTGTAAATTTCAGCTTTAGTTCATTGCGTTCATTTTGACCATCAATCACACTTGCGCCTACTGTTACAATCTCATAACCTTCGCTACCAACTCCCAAATTTGCCATAAATTTAGCCTTTGTTGTTGGTTCTGGCGGATATGTAAGTGTTTTTGGAAAACGGAGCTTCTCTTGTGTATTGACATCACTAAGAGGAACTTCTGCAAGTGATGCAGTTAAAACATTGTCGGCACTGATATTTCCACCCATCGTCCCAAGAACATGATAACCATCATCAGTCACAAGATCATCATTTGCATCAAACATAAAATTACCTGCTCTTGTATAGAGAGGTTCACCTTTTTGCTGAACGCCAAACCAGCCATCTCCCATAATAGCCATATCTGTACTTCTTTCTGAGAGCGTCAAAGAACCTTGATCCAAAGACATAGAAGTTGCCTGTATCTGCACACCGACACCTACATTGTTACTTTGGAAGAGATTACTCGATGCACTTGCTAAACTGTTTTCAAAAAGTGTTGCGTATTCAGCATTATATGCACGAAAACCAGGTGTAGATATATTTGCCAAGTTATCAGAGACGACATCTATGCCATTAGAGTATGTTTTTAACCCAGATATACCCGTATAAAAAGCTTGTGTCATCATAATAAAGCTCCTTAATATATCTCTTTAATGTTATCTAACGATACATACGAAGATCCAAGTTTAAGCAGTGCTTTACCACCATCAAAACGTACGGACTCAATCGGATAAGTACCAAGGCGTGTTGTTTGTGCAGATCCTTGTGCATCTTCATAAGAGGCACTTACATGATAAATGCCACTATCTGCAGAATTACCTGTTGCATCTGTTCCATCCCAAGTAAAGTGATAAACACCAGATGAATTTGTTCCTACATCAATGGTTTTTACAAGTGCTCCGCTATTATCTTTTATCTCCACTGTACCCTGTTGAACATCATTAGGGAAATAGATCTCAAAAGTAGAGTTGGCTCCTTTATCGTGAGCAATAGAGTCACTGCCAATATCTGCAGTTTTTCCGATTGCAGCGATAGTTGAAAATTGTTGTGATGCACCTAAAGATTTAGCTAAGTTTTCAAGAGATTTATTGGTGTTATCTGCAGATTCTAACGTTGCAAGCTGTGATGTTTGTGCCAGAATTTTTTCTGTATCCATAGGTGCTGTTGGATCTTGATATTGAAGTTCAACCAAAAGCAGTTTCATAAAATCATCTTTGCCTAAAATACCTTTTGGGTTTTCATGAGCATTTGTTTTTGCTGCTAGTGCTGAGTTTTGACCTGTTGGAGTTATTGCCATGATCTATCCTTTATGCGTAGTTTGGAACTACAATCTCTAAAGAGCTTAAAATTTCTTCATTTTTCTCTTCATTGTCAAAATAATTATATTCATTTTGAGCCTGCTCTCTATTTTGTTGCTGCTGTTGCTGTGACGTAGCCTGTTCTTGCCCTTGAGAGTTATTACTAAAGTTCAAAGAAGCATTATTTATTCCACTGTTTTGCAACTGAACTTTAAGATCATTGGCATTCATTGCCAAAGTATTGATAGCTGCATTGTTTGAACTTAAATTTACATGAAGATTTTTCCCACGTTGCACTACGGTGACTTCTATCTCTCCAAGTTGCTGTGGATTTAGCTGTACTTTTACTCTTGTAAATGGGGCTTTATAGTTATCTATTGCCTGTTTTACATCGTTTGAAAGATACTTGATCATCTGTTTTGCTTCATTGAGCTTTACTTCAAAACTATCTGCTTTTGCAACACTCAAACCATCAACTTTTGAGACTGTTTTTTCAT
Source organism: uncultured Sulfurimonas sp. (assembly GCA_964528435.1). Classification (GTDB taxonomy): domain Bacteria; phylum Campylobacterota; class Campylobacteria; order Campylobacterales; family Sulfurimonadaceae; genus Sulfurimonas. The sequence continues at coordinate 9,219 of CAZGSK010000025.1, forward strand.
CATCTGCTACTTCTGGTTTTAAAAGAGACTCTAAGGAGTTTCGTACCTCACCTTTAGCACTCGGCGCAATGACCTTTGCACTCTCTACAGAAAACTCTCGTGTCAAGCCAAAAGAGGCATCTTTTTTTGTAACTTTTTCACCTTGAAGCAGTTGTTTTAATGTATTATTCGCTTGTTTTTTTGGTGTTTTCATTTCAACTTGAGTGTTATTGAGTGCTTTTGCGTGAACAATCTGCTCTGTAGAGATTGTAGTCCGTTTTTGGACTTTAAAAAGCAGAGGCGAGCTGAGCTCCTTTGTGCTGTTTTTCTGCTCAGATTTTGACTGTTGCTGCACTCTTGCATCATCAGCTTCTGCATCTGCTCTGCTTTGCACATTTTTTTTACTGTTTTTTGTTTTTACATCAAGCTCTATATCAACATCAGGGCTACTACTCTCTTGTTTATGTGAACGCAGCTCTTTTTTCTCAGTACTGTCTGTTTTTATCACATCATCATCTGTTACAATCTCTTTTTTCTCAGCTTTACCTACCTTGATCACAGGATCAGCTGTCTGCGCAGTTAAACTTGCTTTTTTTATTGGTGGACGAACCTCATCTAAGCTTATTTTTGAAACATCTATGCCTAATTTTTTTGCAACCTGAGCCAAACCTTTGAGTGTTTTGGGAAGCATTTTAATCTCAGAGCGTTTAAATCCATCTAAAGAGAGAATTTTCTCTTTTAGATAAGCTTTTGCATCTTTTATGAGTTGCTTTAGCTCTTTTGGGGAGAGTGATGATTTTATCTCAGGATTGATCTCTAAGAGTTTCAGATCTTCAATATCACTGCTTTGATCCATAAGCCAAAGCAGTGTATCTTCTTTGGAGCCTTTAAGTGTTTGCGTATCTTCTTTCTCATCAAGTCCAAGCACTAAAGCACCGTTTTGGATAACTTCGCCACCCTCTTTAATACTCTGTAAAAGTGCAGAAAAAGAGAGACTCCCATCACCCTTTTGAGCCTTAGGATCAACAATCATTCCATTTGCGTGAGCAGCTGTTTCTTGCGTGAGATCAAATGCTATCATGCTCTGCTCCTTCAAAAGTTTTATAAAGAAATAGCATAAATCGTTCCATTTGATAAAAAATTTGTTTATAATGTCGATATGTTGTTTATGAAGAAAGCACTCTTTTTACTCTTACCATCACTACTGTTTTGTGAAAAAATTTATGAAACAAAACTCTCAGCTGAGAATCGTGCAGCTATGGAAAATGCAAAGATAAAATGTAGATGGGTATGTGATAAAAAGATATATAAAGAGCAGAAGATAGCCGAAGCTATCTCCTTTTATAAAAAGTCAAAATATTACAGATTTGATGCTAAAAAGTTCTAATAATCTCGGGTAAACCTGTCCAAACAGTGCAGATCATGTTTAAAAAATGTACTGACACTGTCTTGCATCCCTTCCATTAGCTCCTTTGGAGTTTCTCCATCAACGGGGTAAGAGAGTAAAAAAGCATTAAGGTATTTTGCAAAGAAATCATCAAACATCTTCTTGACTATTTCTGCACCATACTTGTCTGTATAAGGAAGAACGAAAAAGTAATCACCCTCATAATTAACAATTGAGTCTGATGTCCGAAGTGTTGATTCAAGAGAATTTTTAATAATATCTTCCTCAATTCCTGAAAAATCACAATACAAAAGCGTAAAACTTTCAGCTCTATTTTCATCAAGTCTGTCAGATATACCGATGTTTAAACGTAAAAGCTGTTCGAAGTTGTCAAAAGAGAAATGAATACCTGCCATAAATCAACCTTTTTTATGAAGTTATAGCAGTATAACAAAACTCTTTCAAATATCATAAACTTTTATTCGCTTTAAGAAAAGGAATAAAAAAGCTGTAACTTTTAAGGCAAGAGAGAACGAATCATAATTGCGTAGTGAAGAACAAAAAGATTTACAAAAAAGATGAACATAGAAGATCCACGTGAGATAAGATTTTGTACTTTTGTTCTCTCTGTGTTATTTGTTTTATAAGCTATGTAAAAATGAACTACTGTTGCAATAACAAGAGAAAGTACAAACCAAAGCTTTGTCTTTAAAAGCTCTACAACTTCATTTGTCTCACCATTAAAAAGCATACTCCAAAGACCATCTGTCCTAATCATCAAAATACCGCTCACTAATAAAATAAACAGAGATACAAGCTCAAAATACCCAAATATAGGACCAACATGGGGATAAACCTCACGCTGTTTCTCTTTATCTGTCAAAGTGACACCTAACACAAACATAAATATTGAACCACCTATCCAAGCAATTGCTGCTAAAAGGTGAAAATGTATTAAATAACTCATCTATCTACTCTCTTTTTAATCATTAAAGCCTACGAGCTCACCACGTTTTAATTTTGCTATTTTATCACGATATTTACGAATATAAAAAGCTTTTTGCTCAAAGGAGATATTGGTAGCAAAGTTTACTTTTTTGAGCTCTCTCTCATAATACTTCATCAAAAAAGTTATCAATTCTGCATCTAAAGCCTCTTCATCTTTAAGAGGAGTTATTGCTTCATCTATTAAAATCTCCATCAATTCCGGTGCGTCATGTTTACCTGCAAGTGCCAAAGAAAACTCTCGTGTATGAAACTGTAACAAAGAGGGATCTATAACATCTAAGATATGATCAATAAACTGTGGATACTCCAAAACTGTTTTAATCAAAGAGAGTTCCCACATATCTCTATGTCGGTTATTTTGCATAAGTGGTGCATTTTGCATATCTCTTTGATTTGAATTGAGCCGAATAAGGGAAGGTGAGATACCAAGTCCTCCAAGTCGAGAAGCCAGATATGTCTTGTACTCCTCTTGTAAAATCGGTGAAAGCGTTTTAAGATAGGCTACGCCCTCCTGCATACAAGACTCTTTTTCTTTTGGATCACGCAGATTAAAGAGTGAAAGTATCTCATCTAAAACAAACTCAATAAACGGCTTGGCATCTCGAAACATATTGCCAAGCTCTTCAATGCGTCCCTCTTTTACCATATCTGCAGGGTCAAGTCCACCTTCAAAAACAACAACGCCACCGTTAAATCCTGAAGCAGAAAGCAGTTTTGAGGCCTTGAGCGCTGCAGCACGTCCTGCTTTATCGCCATCATAAGCCATAATAACACGAGGCGAACCTTTTCTAAGCAGCGGTAAGTGTTCTTGCGTGAGAGCAGTTCCAAGAGTTGCCACTGCATTATCAAAACCGGCCTGATGCAACATAATAACATCAAGATAGCCCTCTGTTATGATAATCTCCTGTTTTTTATAGAGTGCTTGTTTGGCGATGTTATAAGCATATAAAAGTCGTGACTTATTAAAAAGTGGTGTCTCTGGAGAGTTAACATATTTTGCCTGATGCCCTGTAATTGTTCGTCCACCAAAACCTACAACCGTTCCATTGGCAGAGTATATCGGGAAGGTAATACGCTCAATAAATCTTGCATAAGTTTGGTTGCGTGAGGGTTCATACCCGACCACACCAACATCTATCGCCTCTTTTATAGGAAACTGCTGCGCTTTAATATAATTTAGTGTCTCATTTGAAGCTGGAGCATACCCAATGCCAAACTTTTCAATACTGCTCTCATAAATTCCACGCTCACGCAGATAACTCATAGCTGTCTCATTGTGCAAGAGAAGAGATTGATACCATTCGTTAAGCTTTTCTATAACTTTTGTACGAGGTTTGTTGTGTTTGTTATCAGTATATGTGAGTGTGAAGTTATATGATTGAGCGAGTTTTTCAAGCGCTTCTGGATAGTTAAGCTTTTCATACTCCATAACAAACTTAACGGCATCGCCGCCGGCACCACAGTTTCCAACCGCAAAATTATTTGCCAAAAATGTATGTGAATGATCTTTGACGGTTATATCATATACTACACTTTCATAACCGATATTTTGAATATTTTTTACTTTTGTAAAAAAATACTCTACCCCATCAATAGCCTCGAAAAAACCTTCAATCGATTCTCTTTTCTTAAAATAGATCGTATAACTTCTCTTATGGCTCACACCATTTTTATCAACTGAAGCATCATAAACCCGACATGTCGGAATTTTCTTTAGACTCAAACTTAAATCAAGAATCTGATTAGCCAATATTTCACTGATAGTATCATAGGTTCTACGACTATAACATCCATCACTATCCATCAGACCAGTAAAGAGAGCCTCACGCAGAGAAATATCCAAATAATTAAACCAATGCGGATAGTGCTTATTCTCTGCACCTTGTCCAAACAATTTTTTAAAAATATGCTCTAAATTTGTGCTCGATATTGTCACTTCAAGAGAATTTTTTCTACTTGTTCTTGAAAAAAGTTTTCCCTCTTTATTGAAAAGTTTTTTTACTATTGCAAGAACTCTGTCTGCATATTCTGTTTCAGCAGCCGAGAGTGAAAATTTAATACCACCTCTATATGAACTTCCCTCTGCGACATAAAAACCTGCAAGCCACATAAAATCTTCATTTATCTCTATAGATTCTATCTTTTCTACACTAGGACCGAAAGTTTTTTTATCCCACAAATCAGAGAGGTCTAAGAATCTATCTGTTTTTATTTCTCTATTTACAGGATATAAAAAGTAATCCCCACTGTTTATATTACTTGCAAATTCTCTTTTAAGCTGTAGCTTGTACTCTCGATCTATTTTCTTAATACGCCCATAAAATTTTAATGGTCTCTCTTTTTCTACACGCAAATAAGGGAGTTCTGCTATTGCATCCTTTTTCTTAACTACTAACATGTCATGATTTTGAGTAAAACAAGAGGGTAGAGCACTTAAAGATGTTGTAAATGCCAAGATATTATACTCACTTGGATGCTTTACTTTCTTTGTAACTATAGTTTGCGATCCATCTGCAGCAAAAACCTTATCACCCACTTCTATATCTTGAATCTCTTTATAGCCCTCTGGTGTAATAACTTTTTGATAAGGAGGTAAACATCCAAAACAGTGAAATATCTGTTTTTGCGGACTGACTACAAAAGAGGGAGATTTTTCATCATGAAAAGGACAAGGTGCTTTAAAATTACCACCTGCTTTTTTTAACTCAATGTAGGAGCCAACAACATCAACAATATCAAGTCGTGCCTTTAGGGCTTCTATGGAGTCTTG
>CAZGSK010000026.1:0-14101 GCA_964528435.1 uncultured Sulfurimonas sp.
TAGATGGTGTTTTAGTACTTGTTGATGCATACGAAGGTGTTATGCCACAGACTAAATTTGTTGTTAAAAAAATGTTAGCACTTGGTAAAAAACCTATCGTTGTTATTAACAAAATTGACAAACCTTCAGCTGAGCCTGATCGTGTTGTTGATGAGATGTTTGACCTGTTTGCTGATATGGGTGCAACAGATGAGCAACAAGATTTCCCTGTTATCTATGCAGCAGCACGTGATGGTATTGCAAAGTTAGATATGGATGAAGAGGGTGGAGATTTTCAATGTATTTTTGAAACTATCATCAATGAAGTTCCTGAACCTGAAGGTGATGCAGCCAATCCACTTCAAGCACAGGTTTTCACACTTGACTATGACAACTATGTAGGAAAGATCGGGATCAGCCGTATTTTTAACGGTACAGTTCGTAAAGGTGACAATGTAATGCTTGCCAAAAGTGATGGTGAAATGATTAAGGGTAAAATTTCTAAACTTATCGGATTTCACGGACTTAATCGTATGGAGATTGATGAAGCTGAAGCTGGTGATATCGTAGCATTTGCTGGTATGGAAACTGTTGATGTTGGTGATACTATCGCAGATGTTAACAACCCTGTAGCACTTGATCCTATGCATATTGAAGAGCCAACTTTAACAGTTGTTTTCGCTGTAAATGATTCTCCACTTGCTGGTCAAGAGGGAAAACATGTAACTTCGAACAAACTCAAAGACAGACTAGAGTTTGAGATGCGCACAAATGTTGCAATGCGTCTTGAGACTGTTGGTGAAGGTAAATTTAAAGTAAGTGGACGTGGTGAACTTCAAATTACTGTTCTTGCTGAAAATATGCGTCGTGAGGGCTATGAGTTTAGTATTTCTCGTCCGGAAGTTATCGTTAAAGAGATCGACGGTGTAAAATGTGAACCTTTTGAACATCTTGTTATTGATGTTCCTGAAGATTTAAGCGGTACTGTTATTGAGCGTCTAGGAAAAAGAAAAGCTGAGATGAAATCTATGTTACCAATGGGTCAAGGTTTCCAACGTATTGAATTTGAAATTCCTGCTCGTGCTTTAATTGGTTTTCGTGGACAATTCTTAACAGATACAAAAGGTGAGGGTGTAATGAACCACTCTTTCTTAGAGTTCCGTCCATTTACAGGTTCTGTTGAATCAAGAAGTTATGGTGCGCTTATCTCTATGACTGATGGGGAAACATTAGCATTCTCTCTCTTTGGTATTCAAGATCGTGGTGTTCTTTTTGTTGGTGTTCAAACAAAAGTCTATGAAGGTATGATTATTGGTGAGCATTCTCGTTCAAATGACTTGGTTGTAAACCCTATTAAAGGAAAAGCACAGTCAAATGTTCGTTCAAGTGGTGCTGATGAAGCGATTAAACTTGTTCCACCACGTGATATGTCTCTTGAGAGAGCATTAGAGTGGATTGAAGATGATGAGCTTCTTGAAGTAACACCTGAAAATATTCGTATTCGTAAAAAATACCTTACAGAAAACGAAAGAAAACGCCACTCTCGTAAAACAAAATAATTATTTATAGATATCTGCAATAAATATTGCAGATATCTCTTTTATTGTGATTTTTTTATCACACAATTCTTCTCTTTTCTCTCTTTTTTCATTTTTTTTCTTTAATGAACAGTTTTTTCACCAGTAACTCACTTATTATTTGTATAATTTTGAATAAAATCTTATAAGGGTGTATTGTGATAAAACTAAATTCTAAAACATTGCAAAACAAGTTAGCAGATGTTAGCAAAAACATTGATTTAGCAGATAGCAATATAGAGATAAACGAACAGATAGAAAATCTACTTATATCATTTTTTGATGTAGAGTTTGCCTCGCTTTGGTTTTATGACGAGCACAATATGACACTTTTACGTGAGCGTGGAAATGCTGCAGTGAGAACACTCTCTTTAGAAGAGAAAAGAGGAATTATGTATAAGTGTTTTATGACTCAAGAGGCAAAAATTTATAACTATTTGGCAAGTGATAAAGATTATATTGCTACTATCGATAATCCTGATGATATTAAAATAAAATCAAAGATTATAGTACCTTTGATTGATGATGAGAATTTCATGGGTATTGTAACGCTCTACACTTCTGTAAAAAAAGCTAAAAAGTTCACAAAAGAAGATATGAAAATGCTTCAAGCTCTCTCTAGCTATCTCATAGAGGTTATTTATAAGATGCATCCATGCAATAATAAAGAGTGTAATTGTCATAATCACAAGCCACAAGAAGCAGAGAATAAAACTGTGCAAGAGATGCAAAGATTGGAGAGCTCACATAAAATAGAGAAAGATGAAAAAGCGATAAGTAACAGTATGGCAAATTTTATTCACGATATCAGAACACCGGCAAATACTCTAGGGGGTTTTTTGGAACTCTTAGAGGATCAAATAACAGATAAAAGATTAAAAGAGTATCTTATTAATGCAAAAGAGAGTGCGGCTTTTATCAATCAACTGACAACAGAAATGTTAGATAGAATATCATTACAGGTGGAGCAGGATAACTCTCAAATAAAAGAGATTGAAAGTGTAAGATTTTTTGCCGGTATAGCAGAGATGTTTGTTTCAAATATGTATGAGAAGAGAATAAATTTTAATGTATATATTGATCCTTTATTGCCAAAGACCATTAAGGTTGATGAGTTAAAACTAAAACGTGTCATCATGAACCTAATAAGTAATGCCTATAAATTTACACCATACGGAAAATCAATAGAATTTACTCTTAAATATAATAAAGAGAGTAAGAGTGCGACTATTTATGTAAAAGATAAAGGCATTGGAATTGCAAAAGATAAGCAAAAACAAATTTTCGAAGCTTTTAAACAAGCAGAAGAGAATACATCATTAGAGTATGGTGGTACAGGCTTAGGGCTTGCAATTTGTGCAGAATATGTTGCTGAATTTGGAGGTACTTTAGAGCTTGAGAGTGAAGTAGATAAGGGGAGCAAATTCTTTTTTACACTCCCTTTGAATATTGTAGATGAAACACCTAGTTTTGAAGCAGTTGAAAATAAAGATGTTAAGATTGCCGTGTTAATGTCTTCAAAAAACTCTTTTTCTCTTTTAAATATCGCTCGTAATTTTGTTAGAATGAGTGTAGATAAAAATAACATCATTGCTATAGCATCAGCTTCAGAAATTCCAAAAGATGCAACACATCTTATCGTTTATCAACATAAATTTGCCAATGATATACAAAAATATATTACTAAGAGTACAAAGGTGCTAATTGTTGAGGAAGAACTTTTTTCTATTAACAGCGATGAATTAGACGAAAACTGCGAAGTTATCTCTCAGTATGGCTATTATGCAGAGAAGCTTTATAAATTTATCAATAGTAAAAAAATTCCAAAAGTGTTGATTGTAGATGATGATGAAACTTCTGTTTTACTTTTAGAACATATTTTGGAGAGTGAATATTGCGAAGTTGAAGTGGCAAAAAATGGAAAAGTTGCTTTGGAGATGATCATTGATTCTCATAAGCGTGGAAGACCTTATACGGTCATATATATAGATAATAATATGCCTCTTATGAGTGGTCGTGAGGTTATGCGTCATGTACGTGAGTTTGAGCAAGATAATAAGCTCAGTCCAATTTATGCTGTTTCTACATCAGGTGATTTGCTTGATTTAAAAACGAATGGGCGTGATTTTAATGAGTATGTCGGCAAACCTTTTCGTGTAGCAGAGATACGAAAAATTTTATATCGCTAAAAGGAGATGAGATGACGAGACCGACACCAACAGAAGTGGAACATGAGGTAAAAAATGTAGATTTGATTGTATCAAAATCAGATGCAGAGGGTAATATAACCTATGTTAACCCTATATTTGTTAAGATATCAGGTTATTCGCAGGCCAGTTTGCTTGAGAAGCCTCACGCAATACTGCGACATCCTGATATGCCAAAAGCTATTTTTAGATATTTGTGGGAGAATATTAAAGAGGGAAGAGATGTTGTTGCATTCGTAAAAAATCTTTGTGCAGATGGAGGTTATTACTGGGTTCTTGCGACTGTAAAAATGGCAAAAAATCCCGATGGTTCATTTCGTAACTATATGTCCACAAGAAGAGCTGCTACAGCTGTAGCAAAAAATCAGATGAGTGCACTCTATAAGACGCTTTTAGATATTGAAAAAGATGAGGGAGAAGATGCTTCTTGGGAAGCTTTTAATAATTTTTTGAGTAGTAATAATATTCAAGAGAGTGAAGCTTTTAATAGTTTTATGAAAAATTTAAATAAGGAGGGTGTATAAAATGATAGACTTTAATGCACGCATGGAAAAACTTCGCAAGGTAAATGGTTATTTGGGCTCTGCTATACTTAACTATTCAGGAGAGACACTTTATATAGATGAAGAGAATACAGGAGCAGATATAGGATATGCAGCAGCAATCTTTAATGACTCTTTTCGTCAGATTAATGAGGCCTCATTAGATGTTGGTTTTAGTGATATTGCCTCATTTGAGACAAAGACAGAAGATGGACATGTCTTTTTAATGAAGAGTGCCGGTACACATTCAGATGAGAGTTATTCAAAGATCGATATATTTTGTATCTTTCGTGATGATGGAAATATTGCATTGGCAAAAATGATAATGGATAAGTCATCAAAAGTTATCTCTGATGAGTTAGCACAACTCTAATATTGGGACTTGATGAAAAAAATATATTTTATTCGACATGCAAAAGCAGAAGATTTTTCAGAGGGAGTCAGTGATTTTGAAAGAACTCTTAAGAAACGTGGTTTAAAAGATATAAAGACCATAGGTTCTTACATGGCACTGCACAATATATCACCTGATGTTATTCTCTCTAGCTGTGCAATGCGTGCTGAACAAACTACTTTAGAACTTGCAAAAAAAGTGGATTTTGATGGCAAAAAATATTTTTTTAAAGAACTTTATTATGCTCCATATGAAGAGATTTTAAATATTATCATGATACAAGAGAATAGTGATGATTCTATGTTTGTTATTGGGCATAATCCTCAGCTTAATGAACTACTCAATAGTTTATCATCACAACATATCAAAAAAATTCCAACAATGGGTGTTATTGCACTCTCTTTTGATATTGAAAGCTGGTCAGAGATTGAGGATGTAAAAGGGGAATTAGACTTTTTTATCTATCCAAAACAGTTTCGATATTATATGCCACAGCAGATAAGAACAAAACTAACTTTGTAGTTTTTTCTTATTTATTTTTTTACGCTTGAGAAGTTTTTGTGCTAGTTGGAGTGTCTCTTTTGATTGTGTTATATCATCAGGATAGCTAAGCAGTATATTTGTGGCATGAAATTTTATGATGTCCTCACTGCTATAGTGCAGAGGATTTTCTATAAAAAGCGTAGTGAGTTTTTTGAGCAAGATATCGATGTATTCTCTGTTCTTTTCTGCTTCAAAAACAATGACAAAAGTATCGCCATAAAGCCGCATTAACATATCATCATTATCTATAAAAGTTACAAGGAGTTGGCTGAAGTGTTTGAGTAGCATATCAGCAGCATGGGCTCCATACTCTTCATTAATAATCTTAAAATCATCAATATCGATAAAACAGAGAAAGAACTCTCTATCTTGCTCAATTTTTTTATCAAGCAGTTTTAAAAAATGATGTCGATTTGGCAATCCTGTGAGTGTATCATGCTCTTGAGCAAATTCAAGTTCGTGTTGCATCTTTTTAAGATGTGTAATATCTTGTGCAATGATGATATTTTCAATAACTTTTGCATTGTTGTTGGTAAGAGGAATAATGTCTGCATGAAAAAAGATATCTTGCTTGGAAGAATTTTGGGCTATAAAGATATTTGTGTGTTCTAGTTGTGATTTTTGAGGCTTTAGGAATGTAGAGAAATGTTTGCCGATCATCTGCTCTCTATCAAGATTGAAAAAATATAAAGAGGCTTCATTGACCATCGTGATATAGCCATCTAAATCAACATGCAGTGTAATGAGGTGTTTGTTGATCTCTTTATAGGATCCATTTTGTCTCTTTTCATCACTGAGTTCATAGATAAGCGTTTTGTTGTTGATTTTTTGCAGTACACTTGTATATTCTTGTGTATGTCTGGACTTTTGCTGCATTGTGATTATGAAAAGTGCTTTGTTGTCTTGATGTTCTATATTGCTTATTTCTAAGTCATAGTAGAGTTCATTATGCAGTGTCATTGGAATTTGTATAGATTCGCTTTGTGGTGTGAGCGCTAAAATCTCATCTTCAAGACCTACAAGTTCCCATAGATATTCACGAATATCAGAGTTATTTTTTATATCTTCTTTATTTGTTTGAACAATTAAGAAGTTGGTATCAAAAATAATATAGGAGAGTGCATTTTTATGGCATAAAAATTTTAGGAGATTTGTTTGCATATTGCCTCATTGAGATGTAAAAAAAGTTCTTCTACGGCACTACCGCTTTTTGCTGATGTTTTGAGCACTTTTATAATAGCAGGAGAGAGGTTTTGAATATGGTGCAATGCATCATCATCTAATTGGTGGGGCATATCACTCTTATTGAGCGCGATACATATAGGAGCATCTTGAACAACTTCATGAGAGAGCTGTATGTGCTTTTGTATGGCATCTATGCTCTCTTGGCGTAAAAGATCAGCAACAATGATGAAGCCTTTTGCTCCTAGAAGGTATTGCTTGAAAATAGGTTTAAATTCAGTATGCCCCTCAATATCCCAGATCATAATAGTAGCATCTCCAATGGTTTTTTTTGAGATGCTTACACCAATGGTACTGAGATATTCCTCACTAAAAGAGTTCTCTACAAAACGGCGGATGAGACTTGTTTTACCAACACCAAAATTTCCGACTAAAACGATTTTATAACTAATCATCACTTTTGTCCTGTTTTAGCGTGAGGATAATAGCGCGCGCTTTTTTGGGCTCTTTTGTTGCATCAATGCCTGGTGGTGGTGTATCAAAAATAGAGTAAATTATTTTGTTTTGTACATTTGCATCTTCTAAAAGATAGCGGCGTATGCTCTCTATACGTTTTTTTGCCAGTGCACGATTTGTTGCTGTATCGCCTATCATATCGCTGTAGGCATTGAGAGTTACAACAATATTTTTATCTGATTTGAGATATTTGATGATGGCATTGAGTTTTTTAGTATTATTTTCATTGAGCTTTGTAGAGGCTGTATCGAAGAAAACGGTTTTTGAAACAGGAGCTATTTTTATGGTTACATTATCTTCGATTGCAGAAATACCTTCAATCTTATGAAGTTCCTGGAGTAGTTTTTCTTTTATCTTTTTATCTGTAACATAACCCTTGAGTGTTAGTTTGTTATAATCAAAGTCATAGCTTATGTTCGCTTTGGTGCTGAGGTTAACCCCTTTTATCAGATAAGCAATATTTGCGCTTACCTGCATTGGGTCTGTTAATGTCGGTGTGACTTGAACTTCATTATTTAGAGTTTGAAGCTCTTTTATATTGCTGAGCTCTTTATCTAAAAGCTTTTTATGATAAACAAAAGGGACACGACCTTTGATGGTAGCTATTTTATCTTCTACATTGACATCAATTCTATAAGGGGAGAGTTGCGGCGTGTTTTCAATACGTGTCTCTATCTTTTTTTGGAGTGTTTCATCTATGTAGTTATTATAAAATCGATAGCCAAGATATGCAACTAAAAAGAGTGGCAACAGCATTAAAAGTGGGGATTTGCTTTTTTTCTCTTCAACATTATTCTCTTTGTGAATAAGGAGTTTTTGTAGCTCTTCTTCGACAGAGCTTTTTGGAAAACTTTCCACATTTCCCTGAAACTTTTTGATATCATCACCATACTTTAAGACGATATTTTCCAGAGTTGAACGAATCTTCTCGTACGTTTTCGTGTAAGCAGCTCCTTCAACGATAATGGCAAGATAGCTGTAACCACTGGCTTCAATGATGATTTTGTTACCACCATACTCAATTTCACCAAGTTCTTGGTGGTTGGTACTGTTAGCAACCCAGTCATTAACAAAGCTGCGAATAGCTGTCATCATAGAGGCAAGCATATCGGCATCACTTAAAGATTGCCCATCATCTTCAGCCTTTGCAAGGAGTGTTCCGCTCTCTTTGTGAATGAGTAGTGCAGCTTTTATTTTTGCTTCACTGCTCTCCTCTAAAAGCAGTTCTGTTTCACTGACACCTTTTAATTTTGCTTTTATTTTTCTTTTGATGGCTTTCGCGGAGAGACCGTTTTGTATCTGATCATTGATCTTGTTAAGCAGCTCTTCGAGAGATTTTGTCACAAATTTAGAGATCATGTTACCCATAACAGGGTAGAGTGCATCGACAACATCATCTTTTTGACTTTTAATCTGCTCTCGGATAGCTCCACCGATCAGGGGTGCCATTTGAGAAGCGATTTTATCGCCTGAATTTTCAAAATTTTTATCAATGAGTCTGTTGACTATTGGGGAGAGTGCTCCCTCTAATGCCTCTTCTTCATTGATAATCTCTTTTTTTTGTGACATAAAATTAACTGCTATTTATTCTCTTGCGTGAGGGAGAGTTGTTCTTTTATCTGTGTGCCTTTCATTGCCATTGCCGCTTCCATTAAAATATCTGCTGCATCATCACGTGAAAGTTTCACGCCGTTCATTTCACCTATTTTATCGTTGAGTGCTTGAAGAACCTCATCTTTAAGTGAATCCATTTCATTGCGAAGAGCACTGTTGTTTTCAATTTGTTGTTTTTGGAGTTGTTCACGCTTGGCATTCAGTTCTTCTTCCAAGATATCCATAGCATTTTGTAAACGTTTCTCCTGTTTGAGTGCACTGTCTCTAACATCCGAGAATTCATCTTGCTGCTGCGTGAGCATATTTTTCATCTTGCGTGAGAGCGCTTCTAGTTCACTGTCTATACGGATATTAAAATCATTTTGTGTCTGTTCTATTTTTTTGCGCATCTCTTCATGCACTGCTCTTATGGACGCTTCAAGCTGTTCAAACTTCTCTTTCATCTCACGTGACTGTGATCCAAATAGTATCTCACGTATTTGATCTACATTTCCGAGTTGCGATAAATTGTTCTCTTTTGCTTTGTTTTTATTACTCATAGTTCATCAACCTTACTTTACATTTATCTTATTGTTAGAGATTATATTTAATTTAACTTAATAAGATAATTAATTTAAATATTTTTGTTATAATATTTGATATTTTAATTAATTGGATAATAGTATGCTCGAAGTTGAGATGGATCTAGAAAAGTCTTTGGATAATGTGCCTTTACTTAAAGAGGTTTTTGCATCTATTGCACATCAATGGAGGGGACCACTCTCTCAAATAAATTCGATTATTGGAAGTATTGACAACAGACTCTATGAGTTAAATATAGATGATCCTTTTATTACACAAAACTTGCTTCAGGTTGAGGCAATTACGAAAGAGATGTCACAAAGTATTGACGATTATCGAGGTTGTATCGGAGGGGTAAAAATAAAAAGTTCCCTACAAGAGTTGCTTGTTACAACCATAAAGAGTGTGGCAGCAGGGCTAGAGTCTAATGGTATTGCGCTAGAGCAAGCTTTTGAGAAGAGTGCAGAATTCCATGGAGATGAACAGTTATTAAAACAGGTTGTTATAACACTTGTGGATAATGCAAAAGATGCACTTGTCAGCAGGAATGTTTACAAACCTTTCATAAAAATAACGAGTGAAGCAGATGAAGACTCTTTGTTTATTAAAATATGTGATAATGCGGGAGGTATTAGTAAAAGTGTTCGGAGTAAAATATTTGAAGCTGATTTTACTACAAAACATAACTCTGAAGGTACAGGACTAGGATTGTTTATGGCTAAAAAACTGTTAAGTCAAAAGATGGATGCAAAATTGAGTGTAGAGAATAAAGAGAGTGGTGCCTGTTTTACAATAGAGATTCCAAGGAATGAAAATGAGTGAAAATAAAGCAGAGTATTCTATACTGTATGTAGAAGATGATAAAGCTGTACGAGAGAACTATGTAGCTTATTTCAAACGCTTTTATAAATCTGTTTATGAGGCATCAAGTGCTGAAGAGGCGTATGAGATTTTTAAAAATAAAAAACCAGATATTTTAGTGATTGATATTAATCTTCCGGGGAAGAGCGGTATAGAGTTCTTAAGAGATATTCGTAAGTTTAATCACTCCGTAAAAGCTATAATGCTTACAGCTATGAGTGATATTGAGACACTTATGAGTGCTTCAGAGCTAAAATTAACAAAATATCTAGTAAAACCAATATCTAGAAATGAGCTCAAAGATGCCTTGACAATAGCAGAAAAAGAGATTGTCGATTATACTGTTTATGCAAATAGAGTTGTTTATGTGCAGGATGGTGTCTATTGGGATCACGACAAAGAGAAGCTTATAGCAGAGGGTAAAGAGATATTTTTAACCCGTAAAGAGAGAGCTTTGTTGAGTCTTTTATTTGCGAGAGTAAACAATGTGGTTAAAAGTGAAGATATTATTTATGAGCTATGGTATGATTATGATAATTCAAAAATGACATCGCTTAAAACATTGGTGAAGACCTTAAGAAAAAAATTGCCACAAAATTTTGTAAAAAATGTTTTTGGTATTGGTTATAAAATAGAGGTGTAAAATGGATGGAATGTTATATTACGGAGTTTTGGCACTTCTTATAGGTTTGGCCTATATGTTTTTTCAGCACAACAGTACAGGACTCCTGCTTATTACGGTTGTTGTTGGTATTTATATTGTCTATTCTCATACTACGGGACATACGGCTACCGAGTTTAAAAATGAGATGGTGCATTCAATTAATGAAGAGGCTGAGGGCTTTAGTGAAAGAAAAGGGATAGATCGATTTGATACCCAAAAGATGAAAAAAGAGGTTGAAAATTCTAGCTACTAAGGTGTGTTTTGAAATAGCTTGCTACTCTTTTGTCAAGCCAATACTCCGGATGAAAAAGTGAACCTGCAATAAACCCGACATGTCCTCCGTAATCTAAAATCTCCAAGGCTACACTTTTTGAAACCTCTTCCTTGCTAGGAATAACTTCTTGTGTCATAAAAGGGTCATCTTTTGCATGGATGATGAGTGTCGGTATCTTTATGCTTTTGAGATACTGTTTTGCAGAGCTTTTTGTATAGTAGTCTTGCGCAGAAGCAAAACCATTTATTTTTGCTGTATAGGTTTCATCAAAAAGCCAAAAATCTTTTAATTTTTTAATATCTTCTCGCTTAAGACCTATAAGCTTTTGCATATTATGTTTGTCATACTTTTTATCAAGTGCCAAGCGGAGATCTTTTAGGAGTATGTTCTGGTAAAATTTTGAAAATCCGCTGTTCATTTTACGAGCACAAACATCTAAGAGCATAGGTGCTGAAACAGCTACAGCAGCATCCAGCGGAGTATTCTCTTTTGTTTCGCCTAAAAGCTTTAGTAGCATATTGGCACCAAGTGAATAACCAACTCCAAAGAGCTTTGCGTGAGGATAACGTTTTTTTACAGATCTAATAAATTCCAGTGCATCTTGAGTGTCGCCACTGTGATAAGAGCGTGCCTTGAGATTGTCTTTGCCGGAACACCCTCTAAAATGCATTAAAACAGAGGAGATGCCTTTCTCTTGCAAAGCTTGCATTACTCCTTGGATATAGGGTGATTGAAAAGAGCCCGCAAGTCCGTGAAAGAGGATAACAATTGGTGTTGTGTCTGTGTGATGATTTATTTTATGCCAGTAGGCTTCAACAAAATCACCGTCACTTAGTTTGAAGTTTTCGACCTCAATGTCGAGTTTTGGGAGCTTTCGAAATAGGGAAGCATAAATAGTTTGAATATGTCTGTTCTTGAGTCCAAAAGATGGTTGAAATTTCATAGAGTAATCTTATCAAAGTTTTATATATAGATGGCTATAATCATACAATAATTATAATCAAATGGAGCCACAATGAATAGAAAACAGATATATAATCCAGACTCAACTGAAGATGTGAACGGCAGGAAAGTTTTTGGTGGTAATCCGACGGGAATCTTTGAGCTTAACAACATCAAATATCAGTGGGCATATAACCTTTGGGAGATGATGTTAAATAACACCTGGTTTCCAAAAGAGGTTGATATGACGCGTGATGTCAATGATTATAAACAGCTTACAGATGCAGAAAAAACAGCGTATGACAAAGCACTTTCTCAGTTGATTTTTATGGACTCACTCCAAACAAATAACTTAATTGATAATGTCAATCCATATGTGACAGCACCTGAGATAAATCTTATTTTAGTACGTCAATCTTTTGAAGAGGCACTGCATTCACAAAGTTATGCCGTTATGGTTGACTCTATCTCTACAAACTCAGCAGAGATTTATGATCTTTGGCGTCGTGATATGATGCTCAAACATAAAAACGATGCTATTGCGGCAGTCTATCAAGAGCTTGCAGATAATCCGACCGATGAGAATTTCTTAAAAGCCTGTTTTGCAAATCAGATTTTAGAAGGTATCTACTTTTACAGTGGATTTACTTATATCTATACATTGGCACGTGCAGGGAAAATGCTTGGATCTGCTCAGATGATTCGTTTTATTCAACGTGATGAGGTAACACACCTTGTACTCTTCCAAAACCTTATTAACACACTGCGAAAAGAGCGTCCTGATCTCTTTACAGAACAGTTAAGAGCTGATGTTTACGATATGTTTAAAAAAGCAGTAGAACTTGAGAGTGGCTGGGGTAAATACATTACACAGGGGCAAATTTTAGGGCTTACCGATGAGATTGTAGAGCAGTATATAAAATATCTTGCAGATGACAGATTAACTTCTGTTGGTTTTGATAAACTTTATAATGTTACCAATCCAATTAAATGGGTAGATGATTTTGCACAATTTAATGATCAGAAGATCAATTTCTTTGAAGGAAATGTAATGAACTACTCAAAAGGCTCTCTCTCTTTTGATGATGATTTCTAGTTAGATTATGATAAAATATGTCCATTAACAAATAAAATGGATATATTATGAAAAAGATTCTCTCTTTTGATTTAGGTATTACTTCTATTGGTTATTCTGTTTTAACAGAAGATGAAGCACAGAAATATTCACTTCTTGACTATGGAGTGAGTATGTTTGATAAGCCGACCGATAAAGATGGCAACTCAAAAAAGCTTCTTCACGCACAGGCACTTTCTACAAAAAAACTTTATAAATTACGTAAAGAGCGTAAAAAAAATCTTGCTTTACTTTTTGAAAAATATGCTCTTGCAAAGGCTTCAAAACTTCTTGAACAAGAAAAGAAAAATCTCTATATGTATAAATGGCAGCTTCGAGCAAAAAAGGTTTTTGAAGAGAGACTCTCTATAGGGGAAATATTTACTATTCTTTATCACATTGCAAAACACAGAGGTTATAAATCCCTTGATAGTGGAGATTTGCTTGAAGAGCTTTGTGTGGAACTTGGCATTAAGATTGATGTTAAAAAAGAGAAGAAAGATGATGAAAAAGGAAAAATAAAACAGGCTCTTAGCACTATAGAGTCTCTCCGAAAAGAGTATCCAAAAAAGACAGTTGCGCAGATTATTTACGAAGTTGAGTTGCAAAAAGAGCGACCTGTTTTTAGAAATCACGATAATTATAATTATATGATTCGTAGAGAGCATATCAACGATGAGATAGCGACTATTATTCGCAAACAAAAAGAGTTTGGGAACTTTGAAAATATAGATAGTGAGGTTTTTATTGTTGATATTATAGCTGCTATAGATGACCAAAAAGAATCTACAAATGACATGTCTCTTTTTGGAAAGTGTGAATATTATCCAAAAGAGCATGTAGCGCATCAATACTCTCTTTTGAGTGATATCTTTAAGATGTATCAAGCTGTTGCCAACATTACTTTCAATAAAGAAAAAATAAAAATTACCAAAGAACAAATTAGACTGCTAACTGAGGATTTTTTGAATAAAATCAAAAAAGGTAAGAGTGTTAAGGAGTTAAAGTATAAAGATGTGCGTAAGATTTTAAAGCTGGATGAAAGTGTAAAGATTTTCAATAAAGAAGATAGTTACCAAAGAGCAGGTAAAAAAGTAGAGAATACAATTACAAAATTTCATTTTGTAGATA
>CAZGSK010000027.1:0-13818 GCA_964528435.1 uncultured Sulfurimonas sp.
CCATCGGCCACATCATTAAAAGTGACGTGCTCTACCAGCTGAGCTAACGAGACAGATTTTCTTCTCTTTGTTAAGAGGTCGAAATTATAGACAAATAGCTTCAGTATGTCAAGAAAAAAAGCACTAAATTTTAAAATTTATGGGATTTTTGTGAATTAAGTCTCATTTTGCAGTTTTCTTACGTGCAAACATGCAAGTAGAGATAAATCATTGTAACAAGATAACAGGGGCAATATTTAAAAAGTGTTTACTACAAAGGATTATACTTTCACTATATAGAATTAAAAAGGTAGTGAAGATATGATTTCTAAGATTGAAAATGTTAAAAAAGAGGTTGCAAAAGTTGTCGTAGGGCAAGAAAAGATGATTGACTCTCTTTTGATTGCTCTTTTATGTGAAGGTCATATTCTTATAGAGGGTGTTCCAGGTCTTGCAAAGACAACAACAGTTAATGCACTCTCTAAAGCACTTGGGCTTGATTTTAAACGTGCACAGTTTACACCTGACCTTTTACCATCAGATATTTTGGGTGCAGAGATTTATGACCCTCAAAACAATCAGTTTAAAATTAAAAAAGGTCCTATTTTTACCAATCTTTTACTTGCAGATGAGATTAACCGTGCTCCGGCTAAAGTTCAGTCTGCTTTGCTTGAAGTGATGCAGGAGAAGCAGGTTACTATTGGTGATACGACTTTTAAAATTGATCTTCCATTTTTTGTAATGGCGACACAAAATCCGGTAGAGCAGGAGGGCGTTTACCAGCTTCCAGAAGCACAGCTTGACCGTTTTATGCTTAAACTTGTAGTAGGATACAATTCAAAAGAAGAAGAGTTAGAGATTGCTCGTAGAATTTCAAGTGGTAACTTTGAGACAATAGAACCGGTTCTTGATAAAGATGGCTTAAATGCACTCAAACAAGCTGTGCGTGAGGTACATGTCGATGCTGAGGTAGAGGCGTATATGATCGAGCTTGTTAATGCAACGCGTTTTCCTGATCAGTATGGACTTGATGAGATAAAAGAGTACATTCAGTTTGGAGCAAGTCCTCGTGTGAGTATCGATATGTTTAAAGCGGTAAAAGCGATGGCATTTATGCGTGCAAAAGATTTTGTAACTCCCGTTGATGTTGCTTATATCGTTAAAGAGCTGATGCGTCACCGTATTGTTTTAACATATGAAGCGGAGGCGGAAGGTGTTACAACTGATGAAATTATTCAAAAAGTGCTTGAAGCCGTAGCAATACCATAAGGCGCTAAAAGTGAGCAAATTACAAAAGATACTTGTTCGGGCTCGTCGTCAGGTCTTTTCTGAAATGGTTGGGAATAATCCTTCCATTTTTCAAGGAGAAGGGTATGACTTTATTGAGTTGCGTGAGTATATGCCAGGTGATGATATTCGTCATATCGATTGGAATATTACGGCAAAATTGCAAAAGCCTTATATTAAGATATTTCGTGAAGAGCGTGAACTTAATGTTGTAGTGGCGTCAATGCTCAATGGAAGCGTCTATTTTGGTTCAAAACGATTTAAACAGGATGTGATTGCTGAGGTTGTGGCTATGCTTAGTTTTTCGACGATTAAAAATGGGGATCTTTTAAGCTCTTATATTTTTACAGATAAACTAGAGTCGCATATTAAACCTAGTAAAAAGCTTTTTTCAGTGCATAAAAATGTTGATGAAATTGTAAACTTTGAAGCACTTAACCATAAAGCAGACTATAAAGTACTTGCAGATACGCTCTTTAAACGACTCAAAAGAAAATCACTCGTTATTGTAGTGGGTGATTTTTTTGAGATTCCTGATTTTAAGCTTTTGGCAAAAAAACATGAAGTTGTCGCTGTAGTTGTAAGAGATATTTTAGAAGAAAAACCGCCAAAAATGGGATTTGCTTCGCTTATTGATCCTGAGAGCGGTAATGTTTTAGAGGGTGACTTTAATGATGCAACAGTCGCTTCGTATGCGAAAAAAGTGACACTGCACGACAGAGAGCTTTATGCAACATTTACAAAGCATCATATACGCTTTAGTAAAGTTTATACGCATGAGAGTGTCGGTGTGGCACTTAGAAGATTATTTGAGGGTAGATAAATGCAAAATATGCAGCCACAAGAGATACCGCTCCATGATATTAAGCCCTTACTAGAAGTACAAGATTATTCTTTTTACTACTTTTTAGTTCTTATGGGTGTTGTTACTATTGTTATTCTTGGTAGCATCTATCTTTTATATAAACATTTTCGTGAAAAGAGAAAATTCAATCTTCGCAAAGAGCATTTTAAACTGCTGCAAGATATTGATTTAAATGAGACGAAAAGTGCAGCGTACAGACTTACAGAGTATGGTGCTACATTTGCAAATGACAGTGAGCGGCATCAAAAAACCTATCATGATATGGTTGAGAAACTAGAGAAGTATAAGTATAAAAAGAGTGTTGATGATTTTGACAGTGAAACATTACGTGTTATAGAGTTATATAGAGGTATGATAGATGTTTGATGGTATCTACTTTGAATTTCCAAAAATAGCCTTTGTGATATTTTTCTTTATTGCGTGTGAAACACTTTGTAAGATGAAGCTTCCTTCCATCTACTTCCCTCACGCAAGTCAATTTATGAAGAGTAATATTGCTACATCAAAACTGCTGTTTTTTCTGAAATGGCTTGGAATTGTGATGCTTATTTTAGCCTTGATGTCTCCTGTAAAAGATGAACCGTATGAACTTGCTCCAAAACAGGGGCATGAGATAGCGCTGATACTAGATGCATCACAGTCTATGGAAGCACGTGGTTTTGATATGAGTGACCCAATGGCAACGCGTTTTGATGTGGTTAAAAAAATAGTGAGAGACTTTATACAAAAGAGAAAAAGTGACAATATTGGGCTTGTTGTCTTTGGAGCATATTCGTTCATCGCTTCACCGCTAACTTATGATGAACATATACTCTCACGTATTGTTTCACAGCTTCAAGTCGGAATGGCAGGAAAATATACAGCTCTTTATGAAGCTTTGGCTCAAGGTGTCAATCTTTTAAAGATGTCAAAAGCAAAATCAAAAGTGGCAATTTTGCTCACGGATGGCTACTCTACACCACAGGTTGATAAGATTCCACTTGATGTTGCCATAGATTTGGCAAAGAAAGAGGGAGTGAAGGTCTATCCTATAGGTATTGGTGGATCTGATGAATATAATCGTGCGGTACTTGTAAAGATTGCCAAAGAGACGGGTGGTGTGGCATTTGGTGCTTCGAGTGCGGATGAACTTAAATCTGTCTATGAGAAGATTGATGCTTTAGAGAAGAGTGATATTAAAAATGAGACTTTTACTTATTTGAAATATTATTACTTTTATCCACTTTTTATAGGATTAATCTCTTTGATGTTTTATATTTACTTGAGAAATAAAAGGGGGAGTGCATAATGAGTTTTTTACATCCTGAATTTTTATACTATATGCTTCCGCCGCTTTTTATTTTATTTGGATTGTTGCTGACACAAAAAGAGGCACAGGCTGCTTTTTTTTCTGAAGATGTGATGGATAGACTGCGTGTGAGTGCCAATACTTTGACGCTCAAAGCGAGAAATGCTCTTTTTATGCTCATTGGAGTTCTCCTTGTTTTTGCATTGGCAGGTCCGGTTATCAAAGAGGGTAAGATAGAGATCAAAGCAAAAAGTGCCGACATTATGATAGCACTTGATATCTCAGACTCTATGCTGGCAACGGATCTCTACCCAAACAGGCTCAAACTTGCCAAACAAAAGGCTTTGGAATTTTTACGTCTTGCACCCAATGAGCGTATTGGTGTTATTGCTTTTGCAAAGAATTCTTACCTTGTCTCACCACTGAGTTTTGATCATACGGCGGTGGCATTTTTACTCAAAAACCTGGATACAAACTCTATAACTGAGCAAGGTACTGATCTGATGTCGATGCTTGAAGTCGTGGATAGAAGTATTAAAAATGAGTCACGTAGATATATCTTGCTTTTGAGTGATGGTGGAGATGAGAAGGAGTTCTCACGTGAGATAGCATATGCCAAAAAGCATAATATTACCGTTTTTGTCTTAGGAATAGGAACAAAAAAAGGTGCACCTATTAAACTGCCAAATGGTGAGTTTATCAAACAAAGCGGAAAAATCATCTTGACAAAACTCAATGAAAAAATAGCAGATTTAGCGATAAAAACAGGTGGTGTTTACATAGAAGGTGTTAATTCAAACAGTGATGTTAAAGCTATGTTGCGTGAGATAGAGGCTAAAGCGAAGAAAAAAGAGCTTAAATCTGAAGAGATAGAGAAATATATTCCGCTCTTTTACTATCCTGTAGGACTCGCTTTGATATTACTGCTAATTGCAACATCGTCAATAAGTAAGCGTGAAAAAGTGCGTGTACCATCGATGTTTTTATTGGCATTTATACTTTTTAATACCCCCTCTGCAAAAGCAGGTTTTTTGGACTTTGTAGAGTTACAAGATGCAAAAGAGGCATATAAGCACAAAGATTATGCTACAGCTGCAAAATATTATGATAAGTATGCAAAAGAGTCAGAGAGTGGAGCTGCTTACTATAATGCAGCAAATGCACTCTATAAACAAAAAAAGTACAAAGAGGCTCTAAAAAACTATAAAAAAGCAACCTTTGGCAGTCGTGAGGCACGAGCTAAAAATTTTGCAAATATGGGAAATGCACATGCGAGACTAGGAAGTGAAGAAGAGCTGAAAAATGCAATAAAAGCATATGAGGAGTCGTTGAAGCTCAAAGAGGATAAAGCGGTGCGTGAGAACTTGGAAGCTGTGAAAAAAGCACTGCAAAAAAGAGAGCAGAAAAAACAGCAAAACAAGCAGAATAAGCAGAATAAGCAGAATAAGCAGAACAAACAGCAAAATAAAGATCAAAAACAAAATAAAGATCAAAAGAATCAGCAACCGCAACAAAATAAGCAACAAAAGCAAAACCCTAAAGATAAGAAACAACAAGATCAGCAAAACAAGCAAGATCAGAAACATCAACAAAATAAAGATAATAAAGAGAAAAACAAGGAGAGAAAATCTCAAAAGCAGAGTGAAGAAGAGAAAAAGAATCAAGAAAAGAATCAGCACAAAAATGAGCAACAAAAACAAAAAGACAAAGAGCAGCAGAAAAAATCCAAAAAGGATGTAAAAAAAGAGAAAGAAAAGCTCAAAGAATTACATTCAAAGGAAACAAAACAGAAGCAAAAGCAAGAGAAAAAAAACAAACAAAATGCTTCAATGGCGCAAATGAAAGATATGAAAGAGAAAATGAGTGATGCAGAAGAGAAAAAATGGTTAAAAGCTTTAAACTCTCAGCAAAATTCGTATCTCTATAGACTAAACAAAGAAAAACCTATAAAGGAAGACCAAAATGAAAAACCTTGGTAAAAGAATATTTATACTATTAACATTTTTAACGACAACAATCTTCGCAAGTGTTACGGCACGTGTTGAGCCAGCTGTTGTATATAGTGGTGAAACTGCAACTTATGTGTTGAGAATCAGTGGAGAAAAAGTTCATAAACCGGTACTTACCGATATTTGTGGTAACGATATTATAGGCTCGAGTTCACAGACCAGTATTGAAATGGTCAATATGGATTATAAAAAAAGTTATGTTCTCTCTTATGAATTTGTACCGCAAAAAAGTTGTACTATTGCGCCGACAAGCGTTGAGATAGATGGGAAAATAGAAAAATCAAATGCCGTAAAAGTTTTGGTAAAACCTGCATCACAAGATAAAAATGCAGCTTTTGTTCTCTCGCTTAAAGCATCAAAAAATGATGTTTATGTCGGTGAGCCTTTTATTGTAAATCTTGAACTCAAACAAAACAGACGTGCTGCTGTCGTGGATAGTAAATTTATAGAACCGGATTTTAAAGGCTTTTGGGTGAAAGGAAAATCACAAGCTACACGAGAAGAGACGCCTGAGTATGTCATTACACGTGTTTCGTATAAACTAGCAGCACAAAGAGAAGGAGACTTGAGTATAAAACCGCTGCAACTTCGCATTGCGACACGAGTGAACCGTCGTGATATGTGGGGTTCGTTTATGCCGCAGGTCAAATGGAAAAGCTACTACTCCAATGAAGTTAAGATTCACGCAAAACCATTGCCAAACAATGCAAAAATTGTAGGAAACTTTACGATAACAGCACAAGCAAATAAGCAAGAGATAACACCAAATGAGGCAGTAAATGTCACAGTGACTGTTAAGGGTGAGGGAAATTTAGAAGATATAGAGAGTTTTAAACCTTACATAGACGGGGTAAATGTTTTTGATGAGAAAATTGAGATTCACGGTGATACGCTCACGCAGAAACTCGCTTTTGTCTCTGATAGAGATTTTACAATTCCACCTTTTAAACTTGCTTTTTATAATCTTGCAACAAAAAAAGTAGAGCAGATAAAAACAGAACCGATTCATATCAAAGTACAAGGTTCTACAAAGGCAGAAAAATCACTTACAATCAAAAAAGATCAAGAGCCTGAAGTTATTGTGAAAAAAGTAGATGAAGATAGTGTTGTAAAAGAAAATGCTGTTTCGTATCTCTGGCTTATAGCTGCTTTTATTGTTGGTATTGTTGTTGGCATTGCATTGACATTTTTAAAACCATTGCAAAAAGTAAAAAAAGAGAGACGTTTTAATATGAAAGATGAAAAATTACTTCTTTTTAAACTTTTACCATACAAAGACAGCGACAAAGATGTCAAAACTATAGTAGATATTTTAGAAGCTAATCTCTACGGAGGTCAAAAAAGTAAAATCGATAAAAAACTTTTAAAAGAGATTGTTAAAAAGTACGATATTTCTTAGAAAATATCGTGCAGTTTATTCGCATCTGCCATCTCTTTGTGAACCTGTTCCCACTTGTCATTTTGAATATTTTTTTTCATCATAGTAAGCTCTTCTTGAAAAAGTTCTATTGCCTCCAAGAGGTTCTCTTTATTTTGTCTGAAAATATCTTCCCACATATAAGGAGAAGATTTTGCCAAACGGCTCATAGAACGAAAACCACCGGCTGCAAGGGCTAAAATATTATCGCGTTTTTCCTGTTTCATAACAGTATTTGCAAGTGAATAGGAGATAGCGTGAGGCATATGTGAGATGAAAGCTGCGTGACGGTCATGCTCATTTGATTTCATGAAATATTTTTTCATCTTCAGTGCTTTAAATATTTTACGAGCTACCATTCTTTGGTGTTCTCCACTATCTTCCAGGTCGCATAAGACGACTACTTTATCTTCATAAAGCCCTTCGAGTGCTGCGTGAGGACCGAAATTTTCTGTTCCTGTCATTGGGTGTGCTGCAACGAAGTTTTTTCGAATTTCAGCTGGTACGGCTGCTACAATCTTAGCTTTTGTACTACCTAGATCAATGATGGTTACATTTTTCTGGACATCTTTTAACTCTTGTAGTGCTGCAATAACTCCATTGACTGGAATTG
This sequence comes from uncultured Sulfurimonas sp., assembly GCA_964528435.1. Classification (GTDB taxonomy): domain Bacteria; phylum Campylobacterota; class Campylobacteria; order Campylobacterales; family Sulfurimonadaceae; genus Sulfurimonas. Next base: position 7,459 of record CAZGSK010000027.1, read on the forward strand.
CCAAAAAGATAACATCATATTTTTTCACCTCTTCAAAAGAGACGATTTTTTCCACAAGCTTGAGTGCAAGTGCATCTTTTTGGTGCTTTTTATTATGATCATATCCAACAATTTCATCAATAAAATCCAATTTTTTGAGACTCAGTGCCAATGAGCCACCCATAAGTCCAAGACCGATTATTGCTATATTCATATTCTTTCTTTTTATTAATTTACAAAATTATACTAAATTTACTTAACATTAACCTCATAATGGGTAAAATCTCTTTTAATTTTAACTATGGAATTTTAATGAAAATACTTTTATCTCTCTTTCTTATTCTCTTTACTGGCATACTCTCTGCTGAAGTTGTGAAATCAGTTCAATTTGACGGTATGGTGCATATCTCAAAAAATGTTGCCTTACGAATGCTCCCTTTTGAAAAGGGTGATGATATTGGTGAAGAAGATGTAGATAAAGCAATTAAGAAGTTTTTTAATCAGGGTTACTTTAATGATATCTGGAGTGAATTTGAGAATGGTAATCTGACTTTTTATTTCAAAGAGAAATCAATTATCTCTCAAGTAGAACTCAAAGGTTGGAAAGAGAATGATGATGATGTTAAAGCATCTGTTATCCAAATTAAAAAAGGGACACTCTATGATGAAAAGAAGATTGAGGCTGCAAAAAAACGAATTATAGAAGCCATTTCTCAAGAGGGAAAGATAGACTCTGTTGTTGAGGTCAAAACCACATACTTGGATAATGGCAGCATTAAAGTTACTTTTATTGTGAACGAGGGTGAAGAGATTACGATTGACAAGATAGATTTTTCTGGTGTTTACGGACTGGATCCTGATGATTTTGATGATGTGATTGCAAATAAGGAACATCAGTTTATGGGTTGGTTCTGGGGTCGTAATGATGGAAAAATGTCTCTGCGTGATCTTCAGTATGACAACTTGAGAATCCGTGATCTCTATATGCAGCACGGGTATCTGGATGCTAAAGTAGATGAGCCTTTTGTTCGTGTAAATTTTGACAGCTATATGGCAGATATGAGTTATCAGATTACAGAGGGAGAGCAATATACTATCTCTAAAGTAACGATTTATCAGACAAAACATGTTATTGAAGATGCAAAGATTAAAGAACTTATCTCACTACAAAAGGGTGACATCTTTAATATTAAAAAATTCCGTGAGGATTCAGAAAAGATAAAAACACTTATAGCAGACAAGAGTTATGCTTTTGTTCAAGTTGTGCCTGATCTGAAAAAAGACAAGAAAAAAAGAACGGTTGAAGTTGTCTTTCGTGTTATGCCTGGAGATAAAGTAAAAATCAGAAATGTTCTTATCTCTGGAAATACAAGAACACTCGATAGAATTATTCGTCGTGAGCTCTATCTTGGACCCGGAGATATGTATTCATTGACTGATTTAAAAGATTCACGTAACTCATTGGGACGTCTTGGATTTTTTGACAGTAATACAATCGAAGAGAAACGTATAGACAACCATACAATGGATCTTGTTGTAAAAGTAAAAGAGGCACCGACTGGAAATGTTCAGCTTGGTGGTGGCTATGGTTCTTATGGAGGAATTCTTTTAAGTATTGGTGTTAATGACAGAAATATCTGGGGTTCAGGGATTAATGTTGGTGTAAAAGCTGAAAAATCACAAACATCAAAAAGTTACTCTTTTAACATCTCTAACCCAAGACTCAATGACAGTGACTTTTCTGGGAACTTCTCGATTTATCACTCAACATATGATTATAATGACTATACAACTTTGACAGATGGTGTCTCTGTTGGTACAGGGCATAGATTTTCTCGACATATTACAGGGTATCTTGGCTATAGTTATTCGAAAAATGATTATGAGTTTGGATCTGATTTTAATGCTTCTCAATATGGTGGAGGCAGCTACTATTTTGAAGCGTATGATAAAAGTTCTGTAACGATAAGTGTCAGTTGGGATTCAACTGATGACTACTATCTTCCTCGTGAAGGCTTTGTGCTTTCACAAAGTTTTGAAAAATCAGGACTTGGTGGGGATGCAGATTTTTTAAAATCACGAACAAATTTTGCAAAATATATAGGACTTGATGATTATCTTGGATTTGATGCTATTTTTAGATATAAAGCAAGATATTATGCCTTGATAGATAATGGTTATGTGCCTTTGGCTGAAAAGTTTTATATGGGTGGTATAGGCAGCGTTCGAGGATATGAGTCTTACTCAATTTCACCTATGATTGAAGATAGTACAGGAAATGATACCTATAAAGGTGTTCCAATTAGAAGAATAGGGGGAACACAAACTTTTTCAAATAATGTAGAAATGAGTTTTCCTCTTATTCCAAAAGCAAAAATGAGACTTGTGACATATCTTGACTGGGGTATTATCTCTGATAATATTTCAAAAAATATTTTATCTGGTACGAATAATCAGTCTCGTGCAGGTTATGGTGCAGGGTTGGAGTGGTTTTCACCTGTCGGACCGATTCAGTTGATGTTCTCTAGAGCTGTAAGCCCTCAACCGGGTGATAAAACATCAAACTTTGAATTTACTATGGGGCAGCGCTTTTAGCTTTAAGAGCTAAAAGCAACACTGAAGTGTTGGTCCCGACACTCTAGCTTTGCGACTGCATGTTGTGCAAGATAGAGTTTGTTTTTTGAGCTTATCTCTAAAATTCCTTTTGAAAATTTCATATCAAAATCAATATTTCTTGGACGATGACTCAGCAGAGCAATAGAGAGTGAGAGTATATAGCTTAGAGAGTGAACTACATGAGCATTATCGGGAAGTAATTTTGCATAAAGCTGTAGATGTGTATCGGAAGGCAATCTGTTTTTTGCATACTTTGTAAGTGTAGATATAAGCATAATATCACTATGCTTAAAGCCATACTCTAAAGCACTTTGTATAATGTAGTAGCTGTGTTTGTTCTGCGAATAAAAATGAACACTGCTGCCTGCAGGATAAAGCTTGGCTGCAATTGTAAGAAGTTGTTTATACTCTGCATCAAGATTAAAGTAATCACTTGTAAGTGTGAAGATTTTTTTGCTCAATAGGGCAAGATGATTTGAGAATACTTTATCTTGAACATAAGAGTCTAAAATATAGCGTACAGAGGTATTATAGTTGTTTGGAAATTTATGTTTTGAGTTCCGTAGTAGATCACAGATATAGACCCCCTCACGTACACCTACACCACTTGTAATGATATTTTCAATAGAGATTTTTCTCATAACTCTTTGCAGTATCAAAGCCCCGGGTTTAATAACATCAAAACGATTACTTTTAATAAAAAGAGCAAGAAGCTCTTTATTGGTTTTTGTTTCCAAGAGACGCTTAAGATAATCGGTAAATATAGTGGCACTGTATTCAAAAGCATGGAGCTTGTTGAGTGGATAGAGTGTCTCTTTGAGTATTGCACTTGAGATGGCACGAAAGGTTCCACCGATTCCGATGAGTGTTGAGAGTTTTGATATTTTAGGAAGTTTGTCAAGTTCACGGTCTATATGCGCAATAGCACCCTCAATGTCACTCTTGTCAAAATAGAGCTCTTTAAGACGTACCGTACCGAGTTTTAAAGAGAGGGTATCTGCTACTGAATCTTCATTGATAAAAGCAAACTCTGTAGAGCCTCCGCCAATATCAATACTCAAAGCCGATTTTTGTTTTGGAAGAAGATTTGCACAGGCAATAGCGCCAAAGTATGCCTCTTTTTCTCCAGAGATGATTTTAATATTCAGACCTAGATTATGTCTGACTTTTTGGAGAAAATCTTCTCTGTTTGGAGCATCACGCAGTGCAGAGGTTGCAACACAGAGAATTTTTCTTGTTTTAAAAGAGTTTGCTATGCTTAAAAAATCACTCAGAGCATCAAATGTTCTTTGCATTGGAACTTTTTGCAGTTCTCCATTATGCTTATAAGCATCTTCTGATATTCTGACCTTTGATTTTTCTTCGTGAAGAAGGTGAAAAGCGTAACGTGAAGTTTTTTCATAAACCACCATTCTAACAGAGTTAGAACCGATGTCTATGACGGCAACTCGCTTAGCCAACTATAACTCTTCGTTCTCTTGAAGTTGTTTATATTTAAATTGAAGTTCAGCAATAGATTCTACATTATCTTTATCTGGAACTATACAATCAACAGGACAAACCGAGATACATGCAGGTTCATCATAGACACCTACACACTCAATACAGCGATCAGGATCAATATAGTAAATTGGATCACCCTCTTCAATCGCTAATGTCGGACACTCTTCACGGCAAGCATCACATGCTATACATTCGTCATTAATTATTAATGCCATATTTAAAAACCTTATAAATCTATACATATTTGAATTTGTGAGAGATTTATAACAAAAGTATGCTTTATTATTTTTGAAGTCTCATTAATTTCTTGGAAGAATACACGATAATTTAGAATTTAGCTCTAATGAAGCAACAGTACCATCAATACCATCATCTCTATTTCTAAGACTTATGCGGGCACCAAGAGCATCAGCAGCACTTTTTGCAAGGAAAAGCCCTAAGCCTACGCCACTTTTATTGCCTTGACGTTTAAATGGAGCAAAAAGATCAACACTCTCATCTATTCCACATCCCTCGTCAATAACTTCAATAAGAAGACCATAACTGTCTTCTCTGCTTCGAAGCAGTACACTTTTGTCTTTAGGGGTAAATTTAAGCGCATTTTGTAAAAAGTTTTGAATGATCTGGTTAAGAAGACTTACTTGCAGTGTTGCCATATAAGCATCTGGTTTAAACTCCATATGCAATATTTTACCCTCGTTCTCGGCTAAAAGTTTAAAATCATTTGCTTTTTGTTTGAGAATTTCAATGACATCAACTTCAATGGGTTTATCAAGTTGCGCACCCTCCTGCCGACCGATATTTAAAATATTAGAGACGATGATGTTCATCTCATCAATTGTCTTGTTCGTTGTTTTAAGGGCATCTATGTACTCCTCAGGGGTACGTTTTTTTATGAGTGTTACCTGATTTTTGAGTTTAATGACGGCAAGTGGTGTTTTTAATTCATGTGCTGTACCAATAAAGAGCTCTTTTTGATACTTAACAAAGTTTTGAATTCTTGCGATAAGGTGATTGATTGTTTCACCCAGAGGTTCAAACTCTTGAGGCAGTGCATTTAAGTCAATGGGTTTGATAAGATATTCATTCATATTTGAGAGTTTATTTGTCAGTGTTTGAATAGGGATAACAAGCATCTTTGAAAGCATTATTGCATAAATAATGACAAGTAAAAAACCAGCAATATTAATCATAAAAATATAGTGAAGTATTTTATTGAGCAAACCTTTTGTATGTGTAATATTTTTGGTTATTTTGAGATAACTGGAATCTTGTAGTTTAAATGGATAGATAAGTGTAAGGTATGTTTTTTTATTCTTAGTAAGTTCATAAACATCTATGTCGTTTACCGTGGATTTTAGGTGAATGATTTCAATGCTTACTGAGAGAAAATTTTCAGGAATAGCCTCATTAATTCCAAAGACAGATTTGTAATTGGCAATATTTTTTGCATAATGAATCAGCTCTTCTTTTTTTTCATCATAGATAGATTTTTCTATATAAAAGTACAAAATAGATGAAAAGATAAAAATGAGAATAGCGGAGGAGAGGATAAGTTGAATTAGAAAGCTTCTTCTAATACTTTTCTTGGAAAACATCTATAATCCCTTGTATAAATTTAAGGGATTATAGCATTCTTTGGATTAAACTTCTTTAGGGAAGCAGAAGCGATATCCACGACGACGTACAGTCTCAATTGTTGTGATTGAGAGTGGTTTGTCCATTTTTTGTCTGATTTGGTTGATTGCAACTTCGATTACATTTGGAGTAACGAGTTCCGGCTCTTCCCAAATAGCGTCAAGAAGTTGTTCTTTTGAAACGATTTGATCACGGTGACGAGCAAGGTGAGTAAGAACTTCAAAAGGTTTTCCTTTGAGTTCAATCTCTGTCTCTTTATAAGTGATTTTTTCCTCTTCAGGGTTGATTGTTAAATCTTCAATCTCGATGATGTTGCTCCCACCAAAACGTAAACGAGCTTCAATACGAGCTACAAGTACATCAAAATCAAAAGGTTTTCTAATGTAATCATCGGCACCGGCACGAAGTGCTTCGATTTCACTCTCGTTATCATCTCTCGCTGAGAGAACAACAACAACAGTTTTAGGAGTGTTGGCTTTAATATCACCAATGATATCTACTGAATTTCCATCTGGTAGCATCCAGTCCATAAGAACTAAATCGTAGTTACGGATGTCAAGATAGTACTCACCATCTTTTAGTGTTTCAACAACATCGCTTTGGTAACCAAACTCTTTTAGTCCC